>JALYRV010000128.1:4146-9700 GCA_030855205.1 Acidobacteriota bacterium
CCCAAGCCGGATCCGGCGACGTTCATCGGCAGCGGCAAGGTGCTGTCGCTCGCGGCCGCGTGTGAAGAGGCCAACGTCGACACCGTCATCTTCGACAACGAGCTGTCACCCGCGCAGCTCCGCAATCTCGAGAAGGCGCTCGATCGGAAGGTGCTCGATCGCACCCAGCTCATTCTCGACATCTTCGCGCGCCGCGCGCGCACGCGCGAAGGCAAGCTGCAGGTCGAGCTCGCGCAGCTGCAGTACCTGATGCCGCGGCTCGTCGGGTCGAGCGAAGCGCTATCGAAGCTCGGCGGCGGCATCGGCACGCGGGGGCCTGGCGAAACGAAGCTCGAGACGGATCGCCGCCGCATCCGCCATCGCATCTCCGTCCTCAAGGGTGACATCACCGAAGTCAGCCGCCGCCGCGCGCAGCTGCGCGACCGCCGGCAGAAGAACTCGCAGCCGACGATCGCGCTCGTCGGCTACACGAATGCGGGGAAGTCGACGCTGTTCAATCTGCTGACGGGCGGAGATGCCGTCGCGTCGAACGCGCTGTTCGTGACGCTCGACCCGCTCGTGCGCCGCGTGCGTCTCGGCGACGGACGGCAGGTTCTCCTGTCGGACACCGTCGGCTTCATCGATCGACTGCCGCACCAGCTCGTGGCGTCGTTTCACGCCACGCTCGAAGAAGTGGCCGCCGCGGATCTGCTCCTGCACATCATCGACGGATCGGCCGACGACATCGAGCGCCGCGAGGAGGCCGTACACGCGGTGCTGAAGGAAGTCGACGCGCTGCAGGTACCGCGCCTCGAAGTCATCAACAAGATCGATCTGATCGAGCCGGAGGCGCTCGAGCGGCTGCGCTACATGCGTCCCGACGCCGTGCTCGTGAGCGCGTCGAAGGGGAAGGGCAAGGACGACCTGCTCGACGTGATCGCGTCGCGGCTGGCCGTCGACACCGCGCGCGTGCGGCTGGAGTTCGACGCCCGCAACGAAGAAGACCGGCGCCGTGTCGCCGATCTGTATCGCCATGCGCGGGTCTACACGCACGAAGTCACCGACGAGCGCATCGCGATCGACGCCGACGTGCCGCGGCGGCTTCTCAAACGGTACGAAACGCCATGAGATTCCTGATGCTGGGTGTTGTGCTGGGTGCTGTACTGGGTGCGGGGTGCGCCTCACGCACTGCCGTCGCTCCGGTCACCCCGGGCGCGGCACGGTTCGCCGATTTCGCCTTCCCCGACGTTCCCAACGATCTCGTGAGCGAGGCTGTGGGAGCGCGGCATCAGCAGGCGTGGAATGCGCTCCAGGCCGGGGATCTGCGACGCGCGGAGCGGGACTTCACGTCGCTCGCATCCGTCGCCGGGTTCTATCCGGGCGTGACCGGTCTGGGGTTCGTGAATCTCGCGCAGAAGAATTACCCCGCTGCCGTGACGCGGTTCGATCAGGCGCTCGCGGCAAGCGCGGCGTATGTGCCCGCGCTCCTCGGGAAAGGGGAGGCGCTGCTCGGGCAGGGGGAGCAGGCGGCGGCGCTTGGCGCCTTCGAGAAGGCGCTCGCCGCGAATCCGTCGATGAGCAGCATCCGCGGCCGCGTCGACGTGCTGCGCTTCCGCGCCGTGCAGGAACAGGTGGACCGCGCGCAGGCCGCCGCGCGCGCCGGCAGGCTCGACGAGGCGCAGGCTGCCTACGTCCGCGCGATTGCGGCCTCGCCCGACAGCGGCTTCCTGTACCGCGAGCTCGCGGGCGTCGAGCAGCAGCGCGGCGCCTTCGCCGAGGCGCTGGCGCACGCGCGCAAGGCCATCGAGCTCGATCGCAACGACGCGGCCGCGCACGCGATTGCCGGCGCCATTCTCGAAGGGCAGGGGAACCATGCCGGCGCCGCCGCGGCGTTCGAGACCGCCGCGTCGATCGACGGCAGCGACGCCTATCGCGCGCGCGCTGCGGAGATCCGCAAGCGCGCAGACGAGGCCGCGCTGCCGGCGGAGCTCCAGGCGATCCCCTCGGCGCTTTCGATCACCCGCGCCCAGCTTGCCGCGCTCTTCGGACACCGTCTCGATCGCGCGCTGGCTACCGCGCCCCAGCGGGCCGCCGTGGTCATGACCGATCTGCGCGGCCACTGGGCCAATACCTGGATTCAGTCCGTCACGCGCGCCCGCGTGATGGACGCGTTTCCCAACCACACCTTTCAGCCCGATGCGCTCGTGCGCCGCGGAGACTTCGCGCAGGCCGTCTCGCGCATGCTCGGCATTCTCTCGGCCCGGCGCCCCGAGCTCGCCGCGCGCTGGCGTAACGCCCGCCCGCCGTTCTCGGACCTTCCCCCGGGCCACCTCGCCTATCCTGCCGCCGCCGCCGCGGTCGCAAGCGGCGTCATGACCGCGACCGACGGCCGCTTCGACCTCTCACGTCCCGTCACCGGCGCGGAAGCCATCGAGGCGCTCGCGAGACTCCAGGCCTTGACGCGCTAAACTGTCTGGCGTGACGTGGACGTCCGCACTCACCGCCGCGAATCAGCTCACGCTCCTGCGTGTGCTGCTCGTGCCGCCGTTCGTGCTGACGATGCTGTATGGGATGTATGGGTGGGCGCTCATCACCTTCCTGATTGCGGCCCTCACGGACATGCTCGATGGCCTCGCCGCGCGCATGACCGGGCAGCAGACCACGCTCGGGGCGTGGCTCGATCCAATGGCCGACAAGCTCCTGATTTTCAGCATGGTTGTCGTGCTGACGCTGCCCTCGGTCGGGCCCAACCGGTTGCCGCTGTGGCTGACGGTACTCGTCATCAGCCGCGACATCGCCATCATCGCCACCGTGGCCGTGATCAACCTCGCCGTGGGCCGCCGCACGTTCAAGCCCTCGGCGCTCGGCAAGGCTGCGACCGCCGTGTTTTTGACAACCGGCGTCGCCATCCTCATTGCCAACTACATCGGCCGCCCGATGCCCATCGTCTCTGTCTTCATCTACACGTCACTGGCCATCACGCTCGCCTCGTCGATCGACTACATCTTCAAGGTCGCGCGGGTCATTCGGGAACATTAGCCCCCCAATCCGGGTGTGCTATCCTTCCCACCCCCTAAGTAACGACAGCTGACCGGGAATCTCCAGGGACACTTTTCCTATGCTCGACGCTATTAAACGGATGGGTACCGGCAACAAGCAGCAGGCTGGCGAACTGCAGGACCTGATCGCGGCGGCGCGCGAAGAGCGAGCGGCGCTCTCCGAGATGCTCACGCAGGTCCAGCTCCACGGCGCCAAGGTGGCAACCGCTGGCAAAGCCGTGCAACAGGTCGAGGAAAAGGCCGCAAAAGCCGTCGGGCGGGTCGAGGAGCTGACGGTCAAGCTGGGAGCGATCGACGCGCGCGTGGACACGCTGACCACGATCGATGCCCGCATCAAGTCGCTGTCGGAGGCGGTTGGGCAGGCCGAGCGGCTGATGGCGCCGGACGGCGAACTCGTGCGGCAGCGGCAGGCGGTGCAGCAGCTGTCGGCCGAAGCCCTCAAGACACAGGCGAGCCTCGAAACCCTGCGCAAGGAGCAGGAGACGCTCGACACGCTGCGCGACGAGCTGCGCCAGGCGACCGGCGGCATGAAGGATTCGCACGATCGCGCGGTTGCCCTCCAGACCGAGATCGAGCACCTGCGCGGATCGGCCTCGGCCATCGCGCAGGATCAATCGAAGGCCCGTGAGGCCGCGCGCGAGACGCGCGAGCACACCGCCGCGACGCACGAGACGGTCAAGGAAGTCGAGAAGAAGCTCGGCGCGCTCGCGAAGCTGCAGGAGATGAGCCGCACCACGGAGGAGCGGATCACGACGCTCAACACCCTGTCGGAGCACGTCGCGCAGAAAGTCAAGCTGCTCGAGAATCAGAAACACACCGTGGAGCACGCGCTGGTCGAGTCGAACCGCCTCAATGAGCTGGTTTGGAACATGGACGTGCAGGTCGCGAAGCTCAACGAGGGCACCAAGACCGCCGCGCGCGTCGACGAGACGGTCGAGCGCATCGAGAAGCTCGCGCGCGAAACGGCGGGGCAGCTCGACGCCGGGATCAAGTCGAAAGACGCGTTCGGCCTCGAGCTCGCCCGCCTCGACAGGGAACGCACCACGCTCGCCGACTTCGTGCGCCGGCATGAAGAGAAGGTGGACGCCAGCCGCCGCGAACTCGAGCTCGTGGAGAGCCGCGTGCGCGGCCTTCAGACGTCTGCCGTCGATCTCGAGAAAGCGCACGAGGCGCTTGCCTCGCGCGAGCGCAGCGTCGCGGCCATGACGCAGCGCGTCGACGTGCTCACGCGCGGCCTCGAAGTGGTCGCCACGCAGACCGACGAGATCACGCGCAAGCAGCTTGCGCTGGACGGGCTCCAGGAGGGACTCGCGCAGGTCGACGATCTCGCGCGCAAGACGACGTGGCAGGTCGAAAGCTTGCAGGCGGCGCGTCAGGACCTCGAACAGCTCCGGCGCGAGATTCAGGAGTTCTACAAGGCGCACGCGGCCGCGGCGCAGCTGCGCGACAGCCTGTCGTCGGACCGCGCGGCGCTGGAAGTGTTCCTCGAGCGGGTCGGCAGTTTCAGCGTGTCGCTGCCCGAGCTCGATGCGCGCATGGATGGCATCACGAGCAAGCTGTCGATCGTCGAGGAAGGCACCGAGAAGGCGGCCAACCTCGTGTCGATCGCCGACGATCTCGATCGGCAGATGACGCGGCTCGCCGGCTATCAGCAGTTCGTCGAGCGCGTCGAGACGCGTCTCAACGCGCTCAATGCACTCACGGCGGAAGTCGATCGCAAGGTCGATGACCAGGTCAATCGCCGCGCCGAGATCGACGCGCTCAGGAGCGCGTGCGACAGCGTGTCGCTGCAGGTGACCGACGTGCAGCAGAAGCTCGAGGGCGTGACGCAGGTGCAGGGCAAGATCCTGCCGCTCGCGACGCAGGTCTCGGTGCTCAAGTCCGCCGTCGACAAGGCCAGCGTGCGCGTGTCGTCGGCGCTCAAGGACGAGGCCGAGATCGCTGAGCAGGAGAAGCGCGTCACCGAGATGCTCGCCTCGGTCAAGACCGTGGCGACCGATGCGGCCGACTATCTCAAGAAAGTCGAGGGCCTCAGCGAGCACCTCACCAGGTCGACGGCCATCAAGGACGAGATGCTCGACGAGCTGACGCGCGTGCAGGGGCGCCAGCGCGACGTCGCCTCGCAGAGCGAAGCGGCCGAAGATCATCTCAAGCGGCTCGACGCGACCTTCCGTCAGCTCGAGCAGCGCCGCACGCAGCTCGCGTTCGCGGAGAAGCGCATCGCGGCGTTCGAAGGCAAGCTGTCGGAGCTGCGGGGGATGTCGGAAGAGATCGAGCGGCGCATCAGCGCCCTCGCGGCGCGCGAGGAAGTCGTCGAGGCCGTGCGCAAGGAAGTCGAGGGCGTCTTCGAAGTCAGCGCGCGCTCGAAGGCCGACCTCGAGTTCGTCGAGGAGCATCGCGCCGACGTGCTCACGCTCAAGACGCGCGTCGAGGAGCTCGTCACCTCGATCCGCGACACGGAGGCCCGCCTGGCCGACATCACCGCGAAGAAGCGGCTCGTCGACGAGGTGCAGCTC
>JALYRV010000129.1 GCA_030855205.1 Acidobacteriota bacterium
GTCGGAGGTCGATGCCCATGAACGTGCAGGTCCTCACGGATTACGAGAAGACGCAGATCGGCGAGCGCCAGCCGCTCCCCGAGCGGTATCTCCGCCTGTCCGACGAGGAGATGGCCACGCGGATCGCAGCGGCGAAAGCCGCGCTTGGCGATCGCGTCGTCATCCTCGGCCATCACTATCAGCGGGACGAAGTCATCCAGTTCGCCGATTACATCGGCGACTCGCTCAAGCTCGCGCAGTACGCCGCGACGAAGACGACCGCCGACTACATCATCTTCTGCGGCGTGCACTTCATGGCCGAGAGCGCCGACATCCTCAGCGCCAGCCATCAGCAGGTCGTGCTGCCGGACCTCGCCGCCGGCTGTTCGATGGCCGACATGGCGGCGATCGACCAGCTCGAGATGTGCTGGAACGAGCTCGCGCAGCTTGGCGCCTCGTCAGTCGTGCCCGTGACGTACATCAATTCCGCGGCCGCGATCAAAGCGTTCTGCGGTGAGCACGGCGGCATCGTCTGCACGTCGAGCAACGCCGCGAAGGTCATGACGTGGGCGTGGTCGCAACGCGTGCGCGGAGCGGACGCGGGCGATACCAAGGTCCTGATGCTGCCCGACCAGCATCTTGGCCGCAACACCGCCGTCGCGATGGGCGTGCCGCTCGACAAGATGGTCGTGTGGGATCCCAACGAACCGTTCGGCGGCCTCACGCGCGAGCAGGTCGAGGGAGCGAAGCTCATTCTCTGGAAGGGGCACTGCTCGGTGCACACGCGCTTCACAGTGGCGCAGATCGATCTCTTTCGGAAGCAGTGGGGGACAGGTCTTGGGGTTCAAGACCTGTCCCCCCGTGTCATCGCGCACCCTGAGTGCACGCTCGACGTCGTGCTCGCTTCAGATGAGAGCGGGTCGACCGAGCACATCATCCGTACGGTGAAGAACAGCCCGAAGGGCAGCGTGTGGGCGGTCGCGACCGAGATCCATCTGGTCAATCGCCTGGCCGCTGAAGTCGCGCCGGACCGCACCGTCATCACGCTCGATCCCTTTGGCTGCCTGTGTTCGACGATGTTTCGCGTATCGCCGAACCACCTGCTGTGGACGCTCGAAGGGCTGGTCGAAGGCAAGGTCTACAACCGCATCGTCGTCGACGAGCCGCAGAAGAGCTTTGCGCGCGTCGCTCTGGATAGAATGTTGGAAATGGTCTAGGAGGCCGACTCATGGCGCACGAAGTTCCCGCACTCCCGTACGACTACACCGCCCTGGAGCCGCACATCGATGAACAGACGATGCGGATCCATCACGACAAGCATCACGCGGCGTATGTCACCAACCTGAATGCCGCGCTCGAAAAGCATCCCGAGCTGCAGAGCAAGTCGATCGACGATCTGCTCAAGGGCATCAACAGCGTGCCCGAAGAGATTCGCACCGCGGTGCGGAACAACGGCGGCGGCCACGCGAACCACACGATGTTCTGGGAGATCATGGGCCCGGGAGGTGGAGGCGTGCCGACTGGCGCGATCGGCGAGGCGATCACGTCGACGTTCGGCAGCTTCGACACCTTCAAGGAGCAGATGAACAAGGCGGGCACGACGCGCTTCGGCAGCGGCTGGGCGTGGCTCGTCGAGAGCGGCGGCAAGCTCGTCGTCGAGAGCAGCGCCAACCAGGACAGCCCGATCATGGAGGGCAAGAAGCCCATCATCGGCATCGATGTCTGGGAGCACGCTTACTACCTGAAGTACCAGAACAAGCGGCCCGACTACCTCGCCGCCTGGTGGAACGTGATCAACTGGGGCGCCGTCAACAAGCGCCTGAAGTAGGGACAGGCTTTAGCCTGTCCCTCCTCCGCTGTCGTGCCCGGGATCGCCGCCGGCATCTTTTTCGGTGTCGGCGGCTACACTTCATCTACGCGCGGGGCGCGTCCTACCTCACCAACGACCCGAAAGCCTGCGCGAGCTAGCATGATACTTTGTGCGCGCATGACGCCTCGCCGCTACGCGCGTGCCGTGATTGTGCTGCTGGTGCTGCTGCCCGCCTGCCGGAAGGCGGAGCCGGCGGTCCCTCCCGATCCGCCGGCCGGTCAATCGCGGGTGCGGCATGTGCGCGACGTCAGTTTCGCGGTGACGCCGGAGCGGGTCGCTCGCGGCCGTTATCTCGCTGAAGGCATCCTGCAGTGCTTCGTTTGCCATTCCGAGCGCGAGTGGACCAAGCCCGGCGGCCCGCCGGTGGCCGGGCGCGAGGGCGCAGGCGCTGTGTGGCCCGGGCGGCCGTGGCTCGTCGCCGCGAACATCACGCCCGACAAGGAAACGGGCATCGGCGCGTGGAGTGATGACATGGTGGCGCGCGCGATCCGCGAGGGGATCGGCTATGACGGCAGGCCCCTGGATCCGCAGATGTGGTCGAGCTCCTTCCGCCGGCTGACCGACGAGGACGTCGAGTCGGTCGTCGTGTTCCTGCGGTCGCGGCCCGCCGTGCGCAACTCGCTGCCGCCGACGCGCATCCCTCCCGAGCGCGAGCCCATCATGCCTGCGCCGCCGCTCACGCTTCCGGTCACGCGGGAGATAGCAGACCAGCAGGCGCGGGGCGCCTATCTCGTCTACCTCGCGGACTGCCAGGGGTGCCACACGTCGTGGTACACGCCGCGCAATCCCGGGTACTACGGCGGCGGCAATCTGGTGGAGCACGGCACCGGCGCCGTGCCTCCCGCCTACGGCCGCAACATCACCATGGCCCCTTCGGGCATTCCGTATTACGACGCCGCGCTGTTTCGCGAGGTCATGCGCACGGGACGCGTGAAGGCGCGCGTGCTCAGTCCGCTGATGCCATGGATCGCGTTCAGAAACATGAGCGACGAGGACCTCGACGCCATCTTCGCGCACCTGAAGAGCCTCCGGCCCGTGCCGCATCTGCTCGGCTACACCGAGCCGCCGACCGATTGCCTGGCGTGCGGCGGCCGGCATCCACTCGGCGATCGCAATCGCGCGCCTGAGTGGAAGACCGTGCCCTACGCCATCAGCGACATGCGCGACGCCGCGGGGGAGTACCGGTTCGAAGATGGATTCTCGCTCGTCTTCGAGGTTGCAGGCGACAAGCTGGTGCTGCGGGAAGGCGGGGCGGGACCGGCGACGGAGTTGTTCACGGACAACGGCCGGCACTTCTTCGCCAAAGACAGTCCTGATGTCGTCGAGTTCGTGCGCGATGGGCGGGGGCGCGTGACCCATCTGCTGGCGACGGGCAACCAGGCGACCAAAGTTCGTTAAGCGGGGCGCAGCCTCGATTCGAGAAAGGCGATGTCTTCCGCATCGCCCGGGGCGAATCGTGCGGCCGCCGCGATTCGCTTGAGCGCGAGCAGAGCAGGCCGCCGAGTGTGGTGCGGTCTGCCTGTCCACGGCTGGTTCTTTGCAGGCGTATGGGCGCCGTGCCCGTGCGTTTTGCTGTCGTGCTTGGGATCGCCGCGGGCATCTTTTTCGGTGTCGGCGGCTACACCTTCATCTACGCGCGGGGCGCGTCCTACCTCACCAATGACCCTGCGGCGTGCGCGAACTGCCACGTGATGAGCGAGCAGTACGACGGCTGGATGCGCGGCAGCCATCGGGCGGCAGCCGTCTGCAACGACTGTCACGCCCCTCACGATTTCGCGGGCAAGTATTTCACCAAGGCGCTCAACGGCTGGAACCACTCGTTCGCGTTCACCACCGGCCGATTCCCCGATCCCATTGTCATCAACGCGCGCAACCGGGAGATTGCGGTCAGGTCGTGCATGCACTGCCACGCCGCACTGACGCACGCCATGGCGCCATCGATCGACATGAAGCCGCCACAGGACTGCCTGCGCTGTCACGCGCGGGTGGGGCACCAGTAGGAAACGGAGCACCGGATGCGAAGCGTTCCCCGCGTCGTCCTGATCGCCGTGCTCGCCGCCGCAGTTGGCGCCGCGGCCGTGACGGCGCTGCTCATCAACATCTTCGAGCGCAAGCAGGAAGGGCGCGATCCGTTCTTCCGCGTCGTCGAGATCACCGACGAGATCGACGATCCGGCCGTCTGGGGCAAGAACTTTCCGATGCAGTACGACAGCTACCGCCGCACCGTCGATCAGGTGCGCACGCGCTATGGGGGCAGTGAAGCGGTGCCTCGCACGCCGACCAGCGCCGACCCGCGCTCGATCGTTGCGCAATCACGGCTCGAAGAAGATCCGCGCCTGAGAACGATATGGGCCGGCTACGCGTTCGCGACCGACTTCCGTGAAGAGCGCGGCCATGCCTACATGCTGCAGGACCAGACGCTGACGGAGCGCCAGCAGGTCGCGAAACAGCCAGGCACGTGCATGCACTGCCACGCGAGTGTCTATCTGCCGTACAAGCGGCTGGGCAATGGCGACCTGATGGCCGGCTTCGAGCGGATGAACCAGATGCCGTATGCCGAGGCGCGCACGAAGGTCACGCATCCGGTCTCGTGCATCGATTGCCACGATCCCTCGTCCATGGCGCTCCGCGTGACGCGGCCCGGGTTCATCGAGGGCATCAAACTGGTGAAAGCCGCAGCGGGGCAGGCCGACTACGACGTCAACCGCGACGCGTCACGCCAGGACATGCGCGCGTTCGTCTGCGGACAATGCCACGTCGAGTACTACTTCAAGGGCCCCGAGAAGCGGCTGACGTATCCGTGGGAGAAGGGGCTCAAGGCCGATCAGATCCTCGACTACTACGAAGGCAACGGCTTCAAGGACTGGACGCACGCGGAGACCGGCGCGCCGGCGCTCAAGGCCCAGCATCCGGAGTTCGAAATGTGGAACCAGGGCATCCACGCGAAATCGGGCGTCACGTGCGTCGACTGCCACATGCCGTATACACGCACGGGCGGCCTCAAGGTTACGGATCATCACGTGCGCAGCCCGCTGCTCAACATCAATCGCGCGTGTCAGACGTGTCATCGGTGGTCGGAGGACGAGCTGCGCGACCGCGTGCAGACGATCCAGGACCGCACCTACGAGATGCGCAATGCCGCAATGGACGCGCTCGTCTCGCTGATCAGCGATATCAAACAGGCGCGCGCGTCGAAGCGGCCGTCGGCGGCCATCGCCGCTGCGCAGAGTTTCCAGCGCAAAGCGCAGTTCATGCTCGATTTCATCGAAGCCGAAAACTCCATGGGCTTCCACGCGCCGCAGGAAGCGATGCGCGTGCTCGCGAAGTCGATCGACTTCACGCGCCAGGGCCAGGTCGCCATCCGCCTGAATTAGGGCGGCGCGTTTCGGCAGGCGCGGCCCTCAGGGCTGCGCCTGCAGATCCTTCAGCATAATCAGCAGCATGCGCGCCGCCTCAGGCGCCGCGACCGCGTGCGGCACGTTCGCGGGCAGCCGCGTGATCGTGCCCTCGTCGGCTTCGATGTCCGCGCCGTTGATCGTCAGCGTGAGCGAACCGCTGAGCACCAGCGCCAGCGCATCGAAGGCAGTCGTGTGTTCCGTCAGGCCCTGGCCGGCCTCGAACGCGAAGAGCGTGACGTTGCCTCCTGCGCTGCGCGCGAGCACGCGGCTCGCGATGCCGTGTTCGGTCTGTGTGATGAGGTCGTGCAGCGTCAGCGCTTCGGCTTCCGGAATGGTCATGGAACTCCTGAGGGGCGTGGTTAGAACAGCGTGACGTTGACGATCTCGCCGGCTTCGACGACGTCGGTCTGGGCGGGGATCTCGATGTAGCCGTCGGCCGCGGCCATGCTGGTGATGTCGCCTGACGCCTTGAACGCCGGCTCCGCGCGTCCGCCGTCGATCCGAACGGTATAGAACTGATGCCGGCCGGTCGTCGAGACGACGCGGCGCGAGAGGGGCAACGCAATCGTGCGTGGCGCCCATGCCGGCAGGTGCGCCATGTGGCGGAGCATCGGCACCAGCAGCATGTAGGCGTTCGACAGGCACGACGTCGGATAGCCGGGCATGCCGAGCACGGGCTTGCCCGCGAAGCGCCCGAACACCGTCGGCTTGCCTGGCTTCACCGCAATGCCGTGGAAGACGATCTCGCCGGCGGCCTGCAGCACGTCGAGAATCAGATCGCGCTCGCCGACGGAGCTGCCCCCGGAGAACACCACGATGTCGGCGTCGGCGGCGGCGTTGGTCAGCGCCGCGGTGAGCGCGTCGATCGTGTCGGGCGCTGCGGGCCAGGCGTACGGCTCGCCGCCGTGCTCGCGCACGATGGACTCGAGCGTGTAGCGATTGATGTCGTAGATGTGTCCCGGCGCCAGCACGGTGCCCGGCTCGGCGACTTCGTTGCCGGTGGAAAGGATCGCGACGCGCGGGCGCGCGACGACGTCGACCTCTGCGATGCCGACGGCCGCGATGGCGCCGACGCGTGCCGGCGTCAGGAGCGCGCCGCGCGCGACCACGGCATCGCCCACTTTCATGTCCGCGCCGCGTCGACCGACGTTCTGTCGCGGATAGACCGGCGTGTGGATGCGCACATCGTCGCCGGTGCGCTCGGTTTCCTCGACCATCACGACGGCGTCGGCGCCGTCGGGCATCGGCGCGCCTGTCGCGATCTCCGCGCACTCGCCGGCCGCGACCGGCCCGCGCGGCGTTTCTCCTGTGAAGATCGTCTGCACCCGGCGCAGCACCCGCGGCTCGTATCGTCCTGCGCCGAACGTATCGGCGGCCGCCACCGCGTAACCGTCCATCGCCGCGCGATCGAACGGCGGCACGTCGACGGCGGCTTCGACGTCGCGGCCCGCCACGCGTCCGCCGGCCAGGCGCAGTTCGACACACTCGACGCGCGTGAGCACCTGCAGTCCGTCGAACACCAGCGTGCGCGCTTCGTCGAGCGGAATCGTTTCGCGAATGGGCTTCATGCCCTGCGACCTGGGTGCCCGGTCGTGAGTTGTCATCGCCGCAGCTCCCGGACCACGTGGCCGATCTCCGGAAGTATCAGCTTCTGCATGGCGAGGCGCACCGCGTTCTCGGATCCGGGGAGCACGAAAACGGCGCAGTGTCCGACGATGCCCGCCGTAGCGCGCGAGAGCATCGCGGCGGATTGAATCTCCTGGTAGCTGAGGGCGCGGAACAGCTCGCCGAATCCGTCGATACGGCGCTCGAACAGCGCGGAGAGCGCTTCGTATGTGCCGTCTCGCGAGCTGATCCCGGTGCCGCCGGTCGTGATGACCACGTCGCTCGCGCCCGATTTCGCCGCGTACGACACGGCGCCGCGAATCGCCGTGCCATCGTCCTTCACGATCTTGCGGCCCGAGACGGCGTGGCCGGCCTGTTCGAGCAGGGAGGCGATGGCCGCGCCGCTCGTATCGGTTGTTTCGGTGCGCGTGTCGCTGATCGTGACGATGAAGCAGCGGATGCTGGCGGGCGCGTCAGCGCGATGCGAGTCGGCGGGAGATCCGGGCACCGAGCCATCTTACTGCGGAGCCCGCAAGCGATGCGCCCGGCGCCGGACGCGTCATTTCTCCGGGGGATCCAGCGACTCGTCGATGAGATCCGACGCACGCTCGAGGCTGGCTTTGGCGTCTTCGAGTGTGCCCGCGGCGTCCGGGTCTTCGGTCTCGTGCTGGATCTCGTCGAGGCTGTTCGTGAGGTCGTCGAGATCGCTGGCGAGCCGTTCGATCTTGCGAGGTTTGGTCACTCCTCAAATCTATGGGGGCGGGGCGGGCGCCTTCAAGCTCGGCGGGCGACATTCGCGGCGAATTTACACCCCGGTTACAGGGCTGCTTCCGGTCGCGTCTTCGAGGCCGGACGGGCCGGCGTGATAACTTTGCCCGCCATGAGGACCTTTCTGCTGGGTATGTCGGTTGTCGCGGGGATGCTGACCCTGGGCGCTCAGACACCGGACGGTCTCGACCGGCACGCGAGGCGCTGGGTCGAGACGACGCTGAAGGCGATGACGGTCGATCAGAAGATCGGGCAGCTCATCACGTCCTCGTCGGAGAGCGTGTTCATCAGCAGCGATTCCGCGCGGTTCGAGGAGCTCGCGGCGCGCGTGACGACGCTCGGGATCGGCGGCATGCACGTGTTCGGGGGGTCGGAGCTCGCGCCCGCGGTGCTGCTCAATCCGACGTACGGCACCGTGACGCTCGGCCAGCCGCTCGAAGCCGCGTCGCTGCTCAACCGCCTGCAGATGCTGTCGGCCGTGCCGCTGCTCAACACCGCGGACTTCGAAGCGGGTGTCGGCTTTCGCATTGCCGGCGCGACGGCGTTTCCCCGCACGATGGCGTTCGGCGCGGCGGGTGACGACGCGCTGGCGTTTGAGGCGGGGCGCATCACGGCGGTCGAGAGCCGTGCGCTTGGCGTGCATGTCAATTTCGCGCCGGTCGTCGACGTCAACAACAACCCGCGCAATCCCGTCATCAACACGCGCGCGTTCGGCGAAAGTCCCGACGTGGTCGGCCGTCTTGGCGCCGCGTACGTGCGCGGGCTGCAGGCGGGCGGCATGATTGCGACGCTCAAGCACTTTCCCGGGCACGGCGACACGGATGTCGATTCGCACATCGGGTTGCCGGTGATCACGCATCCGCGCGAGCGGCTCGATCGTCTCGAGCTGCCGCCGTTTCGTGCGGGCATGGCTGCCGGCGCAGGAGCGGTGATGTCGGCGCACGTCCAGATGCCGGCCATCGACCCGGCCGAGTTCGCACCGGTGACGCTGTCGCGGGCCGCCGTCACCGGCCTGTTGCGCGGAGAGCTTGGCTTCAATGGCCTGATCTATACGGACTCGATGGGCATGGACGCCGTGTCGCGGCGTCTCGCGCCTGGCGATGCGGCGGCGCGTGCCGTTGCGGCGGGCAACGACGTCGTCCTGCATTCGCCTGACGATGCCGCCGCGGTTGGCGGGATCAGGAAGGCGGTGGAGTCGGGACAGATTCCGATGGCGCAGCTCGACGCCTCAGTGCGCCGCATTCTCGAAGCCAAGGCGCGTCTCGGCCTGCACAAGCAGAAGACGGTGAGTCTCGACGAGGTGGCGGTGAAGGTCGGCACGCGCGCGCATCGCGCTGTGGCGGAAGAAGTCAGCCGCCGCGGCATGACGCTCATCAAGGATGACCGATCGCAGGTCCCGCTCAAGATCGCGAAGGATGCGCGGGTGTTGTATCTGTCGGTGCTCGACTATCCGTCGGGATGGCGGATTGCGGCGCCCAGCCGCACGTTCATTCCCGAGTTGCGCCGCCGCTGGCCGAACGTGACGGCGGTCGAGCTTTCGGACCGCTCGACGGCGTCGGAGACGGATCTCGTGCGTGCGATGGCGCCGCGGTTCGACGCCATTGTCGTGTCGATTTTCGTGCGTGCCTCGTCGGCCAGCGGCCGCATGGATCTCGCGCCGCCGCTGACGCGCCTGTTGCAGGATCTCGCGCGCACGACTGGGGCCTCGAAGCAGCCGCTGGTGACGACGTTCTTCGGCAATCCGTATGTGGCGACGTTCCTGCCGGAGCTGCCGTCGATGCTGCTGGCGTACGACTTTTACGACCTTGCGGAGATGTCGGCCGTGCGCGCGCTGGCGGGGGAGTCGCCGGTCACGGGCAAGCTGCCGATCGAGCTGCCGGGCCTGGCGAAGGTGGGGAGCGGCATTTCCCGATAAGCGGCAGTTTTGATAGGATCCATTGTTCTCGCGACCGTCCGGAGCGTCTCCGAGCGGGTAAGTGAGGTCCCTTCGCGCCCTTAGCTCAGCTGGATAGAGC
>JALYRV010000324.1 GCA_030855205.1 Acidobacteriota bacterium
CCCCTGGCTCGTCGATGTTCCTGTCGATCAGCTCCGTTAACCGTTTCCGAAACACGAAGACACGAGGACATCGATCATGAAGCTCAACATCAAAGTCGTCACCAAGGGTTCGCAGGCCAAGGGCGCGGGCAGCATCTGCCCGTGGATCATGGACGTCCCGCCCGAGGCGCAGAGCAAGTAGTCGCCGCGTCGAATATCAATTGACCTAAGGAAAGAACAAGAACAATGACGATCAAAGTAATCAGCAAGGCCACCACCGGTTCGCGCGCGGCGGGCAGCATCTGTCCGTGGATCATGGACGTCCCGCCCGAGACGACTCAAAAGTAGACGAGGGCGCATGTCGAGAAGTCACCGTGCCGGCGCGGCGGTGTTTGCCGCTCTGGCCATCGTCGCGGGCTGCAGGCGCGCGACCGCGGATGCGGACGTATTGTCCCTGCGCATCGGGGTAGCCGCCCCTGTCTTGCGAGAGAGCGGCACGGTGGGACTCTCCTATACCCGGACGGCGCTCAGCCGCGAGAACCTGCTGACGTTCTCGGATAACGGCCGCCCGACCCCACGCGTGCTCGACGCGTGGCACCGGGAGCCCGATGGACGGACGTGGCGACTGCACGTCCGTCCGGGCATTCTCTTCCATGACGGTACTCCGGTCACGGCGCCGGAGATCGCGCCGCAGATCGCGGAGGAGCTTGCCGTGAGCGCGCCCGGCATCGTGAAGTCAGTGACGGCGGAGAACGAGGCGACGCTGGTCGTCTCGTTACACGGCCCCTATGCCTTCCTGCTCGAAGAGCTCGCATTCATAAGCGTCCGGCGCGTCGTCGGCAACAAGACGTTCGGAACAGGCCCTTACACGGTGGTCGAAGAGTCCCCGGAGCGGATCCTGTTCAGCGCGGTCGAAGACCACTATCGAGGAGAGCCGGACGTCAAGCAGGTCGAAGTGAAGCTGTACCCCGACCAGCGCAACGCGTGGAGCGCGCTGATGCGGGGTGACCTGGAAATGCTCTACGAGGTCAGCCGCGATTCGCTGGAGTTCGCCCGAAGCGAGTCCAGCATTGACGTGGCGACCTTCCCACGCCCTTACGTCTATCTCCTCGGATTGAACGTGAGACACGCGGCGCTGTCGAATCGCCTCGTGCGCCAGGCTCTCGACCGCGCCGTGGATCGGGAGGCGATCGTACGGCTCGGCATGGCCGGCCAGGGCGAGCCCGCGGCGGGTCATGTCTGGCCACGGCACTGGGCCTTCGACGCCGCGAAAACGGCACCTGCGTACAATCCGCTCGAGGCCGTGCGCCTGTTCGAACAGGCGGGCCTCACGGTGCGCCGGGAACCGGGCCGGATGCCGTCGAGGCTGCGACTGCGTTGCCTCGTCTATGGCCCTCAGAGACAAATGGCGCTGGTGCTTCAGCGACAGCTGGCTGAAGTAGACGTCGACCTCGAGCTCCAGATGCCTGATACGCGCCAGATGCTGGCTCGGCTCCTCAAAGGGGACTTCGATGCGTTCGTGTTCGAGGTCGCATCGGCGCGTCTTCTAAAGCTTCCATACATGGCCTGGCACTCCCGTTCCGCCCTGATCCCGTCCGGCTATTCGGGGGCGGACGACGTCCTGCAGCAGATGCACGACGCGGCAGACGATGATGTGCTCAAGGCCGTAACGAGCGTTTTCCAGCAGCGCGTGCACGAAGACCCTCCGGCGATCTTCCTCGCCTGGGGCAGCACATCCAGAGCCGTGACGAGGCGCTTCGATATTCCTCAGACGTCAGAGGATATTTTTCATACGATCTCGCGCTGGAAACGCGCGACAGGGTCTACGAACTAGCCCGCAATGAAGAGCATTAAGGCAAGGTTCGTACTCTTCATGGCAATCGCCGCAGTCGCCCCTTTGCTGGCGTACGGCTTCGTCTCCATCCAATCGCTTGCGCGCAGCACCCGCGAATCTGTCAGGAACGGCAACCTGCACGTCGCGACGCGCGCGGCCGAGCAAGTCGACCAGTACCTCACCAACAACATCAAGGTCTTGCGGGCCCTGGCCGCCGACCTCCGCGAGACGCGGCAGGAGGTGTGGCAACAGGATCGAATTCTCAAGAACTACGCGCTCGACTTTCCCGAACTTCGCGAGATCACGCTCTTCGATCATGCCGGCGTCGCGGTGGCGACAAGCACGATCGGCGAAAGCCACCTCCAGCCTCCCTCTCCGCCCTTGGTCGGGCAGCGCGACACATGGGTTTCGCCCGTCAGTGTCGACGACGACCTGTTGCCCACGACAACGGTGTCTGTACGACTCCGCTCTATCGATCCGACGAAATCAGGCTGGCTGGTAGGCGAACTGTCGCTCGAAGAACTGTGGCGCCTCGTCGATCGCATCCGCGTTGGCCAACAGGGATTTGCGGTCCTGGCCACGCAGGAAGGCCGGCTGATCGCCCACGGCAACCCCGACGAGAAGCGCCGCGTCGCGATCGGCGGAGGCAGCTATGCCGCGCAGGCGCTGATCGACGAGATGCGAACCGCGCGGATCGATTCAACCGAGTACAAAGACGCGTCCGGCGTCGAGATGCTCGGGGTCGTAGCGCCGGTCGACGGGCCCGATTGGTGGGTCGTCGTCGAACAGCCGACGCACGAGGCTTACGCGATCGCGCGCCGCACGCGGTGGGTGCTGATCGGCGCGGCGCTCCTGGCGCTCGTTTCAAGCATGGGCATCGGCTTCCGGTGGGGCCGCCAGTTCATCGGCCGCATCCTACAGGTCAAGACCGCAACGCAGGCGATTGCCGAAGGGCGCCTCGAAGAGCGCGTGCACGTCGGCGGAGGCGGGCACGACGAGATCAGCGAACTCGGCGTCGCGTTCAACTCCATGGCCGACAAGCTCGTCGAGCTCACGGAGAACGTCAGGAAGCAGGAACGCCAGGCGATGTTCGGGCGTATCGCCGCCGGGCTGGTGCACGACATCTCGCACCCGATCCAGAACATCGGGAACAGCTGCAAGCTGATTCTGAAGATGTACGACGACCTCGAGTATCGCGACCTGTTCCGGCGCACGGT
>JALYRV010000325.1 GCA_030855205.1 Acidobacteriota bacterium
CTTCGCGATCGTGCGCGGGCCGCGCGCCGGCGACGCGCTCCTTGCCGACTGGAAACCGATCGGGCCGGCGCACATTCCGGCCCACGGCCACTGCTCGCTGTTCTCGTACGAGTTGTCGATTGACGGGCGACGCATTATCGTCGACTCCGGAGTGGAGGAGTACGAGCCGGGTCCCTGGCGCACCTACTGGCGCAGCACGCGCGCGCACAACACCGCGGCCGTCGACGGCGGCGAACAGTCCGACATCTGGGGCGCGTTTCGCGTAGCACGCCGCGCTCGGCGTCTCGGATTCGCCGTGGCATGCGGGGCGGGCATGAAGGTGCTGGCCGGTGCGCGCGACGGCTGCGATCTGGCGGCGGGCATGCGGCACGAGCGCTTCATTGTCGGCACCGATGAGGCGCGCTGGTATGTCCTCGATCGAATCACGGGCAACGGTGCGCACCGCGTCAGCAGCTTCGTGCATTTTCATCCCGACGTCGCGTGCGACGTGCGCGACGGGCGCGTGCTGTGGCGCGCCGGCGCGGTGGCCGGCGCCCTCGCGTTCGACGCGGTGGAGGCGAGCGTGCGTCTCGAATGCGGCAGCGAAAATCCTCCCCAAGGGTGGTACGCTGAGAGCTTTGGCTCGCGGCGGCCGGCGCCGGTTGCGGTCCTCGAGCGGACCGGGCCGCTGCCGTTGACCCTCGGATATGCCATCGATGCCACGGGACGGGCGGTCGCGCCGTGGTCCTGGCACTACGAGCGCACGGCCGCGACGACGGGCACGCTCACGATCGAGGACGGCCGGACGCACCGCTGGGTGCTCGACTGGTCAGGGGAGTAGCAGGTTCATGAAGATTGCGGTGTTTGGGCTGGGGTACGTCGGCTGTGTGTCGGCGGCCTGCCTGGCGGAGCTCGGCCACGATGTCGTCGGCGTCGACGTGAATCCTGACAAGGTGTCGGCGATTGCCGAGGGGCGCGCGCCGATGATCGAGCGCGGGCTGAACGAGCTGCTGACGAAGGTCGTGCACGCCGGCAGTCTGCGCGCGACGTCAAACCCGCGAGAGGCCCTGACCGGTGCCGACGCGGCGTTGATTTGCGTCGGCACGCCGAGCCGCGCCAACGGCAGCCTCGACGCCGACCACCTCGAGACCGTTGCGTCGGAGATCGGCGCATCGCTCTCGCGCGCCGCGGCCTTTCCCGTGGTGATGGTGCGCAGCACGGCGATGCCGGACGTCGTCCGCGGGCGCGTGCTGGCGGCGATCGAGAAGGCCTCGGGCGGCAGGGCCGGCGAGCAGTTCGGCTTCTGCGTGAACCCGGAATTCCTGCGCGAGAGCACCGCGATTGCCGATTTCTTCGACCCGCCGTTCACGTTGATCGGGGAGGCCGACGCGAAGAGCGGCGACCGTGCCGCCGCCGTGTATGCGGGCCTCACCGCGCCTGTGATCCGAATGCCGCTCGAAGCGGCGTCGATGGTCAAGTACGCGTCGAACATCTACCATGCGCTGAAGATTGCGTTCGCCAACGAGGTCGGCACGCTCTGCCACCGGCTCGGCATCGACGGCCAGGCGGTCATGGAGGCGTTCGCCCAGGACGACAAGCTCAATATCTCCAAGGCGTACCTGCGGCCCGGGTTCGCGTTCGGCGGCTCGTGCCTGCCCAAGGATCTGCGCGCGATCATCTATGAAGCGCGCCACGCCGACGTCGACCTCCCGCTGCTCGCGTCGATCTTTCCGAGCAACGAAGTGCACCTGCAGCGCGCGATCGACCTCGTGGTCCAGGCCGGCAAGCGCAAGGTCGGCATGATCGGCCTCAGTTTCAAGCCGGGCACCGACGACCTCCGCGAGAGCCCGCTCGTGCGGCTCGTCGAGTATCTGGTGGGCAAGGGCTACGACGTCCGCATCTACGACGAGGAAGTATCGCTGTCGTCGATTTTCGGCGCGAACCGGGAGTTCATCGAGAAGACGCTTCCGCATCTGGCGTCCGAGACCTGCGATTCGATCGACGAGCTGCTCGCCCACGCGGAAACCGTCGTCGTCGGCAAGCTGGCGCCGGAGCTGCACGAGAAGCTCGCCGCGCGGCCCGATATCACCGTCGTCGACCTGGGTCCCCTCGCGGCTACCGCTCCCCGGGGCGCGCTCGGGGCCGTCCGACGAGTCTGCTGAGTGCGTGTCCTCTTCGTCACGTACCGGTTTCCGGTGCACACGCACGACGCGGCGTGTCACACGGTCTACCGGCTCGTGCGCCACTTTTCGGCGCGGCATGACGTGTATCTGGCGGGGCTCGCGCCGTCCGAGGCGTGGGCGTCGGACCGCGGGCTCGTGGCGCCGTACTGCCGCGCCATCGGCACGCACGTGCTTCCCAGAGCCGTCAGCGGCGCGCAGGCGATGCTGTCGCTGGCGACGGACCGCACGCCGCTGCAGGTGGCGTACTATCGCTCGAGCGGGTTCGCGGCGCTCGTGAAACGCATGGTGGCCGAGCACGACATCGACATCGTCTACGGATATCACTTAAGGTCGGCGCAGTACATCGCCGGGCTCGCCGTTCCGCGTGTCATCGCGCTGCAGCCCGCGCAGATTCTGCATTTCGGCCGCCGCCGCCGCATCATCAAGGATCCGATTCGGCGCCTGCCCTACACGATTGAGACCGGGCGACTGGCCGGGTACGAGCGTGACGTCGCGGCACGATTCGACCGGTGTCTGCTGATCTCGGAGACCGACCGCGCGGCGATCGATCCGGGCGGCACGCTCGACAACGTCCTGTTCAGTCCCCACGGCGTCGACGTCGAACATTTCACGCCGCCGCCCGGCCAGGCGTCGGAGCCGCGCACGCTCATCTTCAGCGGCGCCCTCGGGATGGACACGAACAGCGACGCGGTGCTGTATTTCTGCCGCGAGATTCTCCCGCTCGTCCATCGCGCCGCGCCCGATGCGCGTCTGTTCATCGTCGGGAAGGAGCCGCCGGCGTCGGTGCGCGCCCTGGCCTCCGACCCGCGCGTCACCGTCACGGGG
>JALYRV010000326.1:0-2510 GCA_030855205.1 Acidobacteriota bacterium
GTTGATGAATGCGCTGATGCGAGACGCCAAGCAGGCGTCCCGCGTCGCGCACGCCGATGCGCAGATCCCTGGTGAGCGCCCGGGCGGCCTCGCGCGTGGCGTCCGCGGCCCTGGCGGACTGTCGGTCCGCAAGAGTGCGCGCGGCGAGGGCGTCCGTCCGCAGTCGCGCCATGCGCGGCGTCAGGCGGATGTCATCCTCGAGCGCGGCCCGCGCTGCATCCTTGACGAAGAGCGCGAGCGCCTGGCGGACGCGGCGCATCGCTTCGTCCAGGCTGCGGCCGTAGCTGTGACAACCCGGCACGGCTGGCACCGTGGCAATCCAGTGTCCGGTCTCGTCCCGTTCGAGACGTATCTTGTAAGTCTTCATCGCAGCCATCGGCTCCCAAGGCACGGTTCGAGGTCGCGTTCGATCTGCCGGAGCGTGCCCGGCGGCAGTGTCTCGCCGGCGTGCACCGGCACCGTCGTCGAGCAGTCGCCGCAGCGCACGCGTACATGCGACCCGCGTTGACGGACTTCCTTGCAGCCGACCCGGTGGAGGAGCCGCAAGAGCTCACGGCCTGTGATGCCCATGGTAGCCTGCCGGCTTGTGACGTGTCTAGTGAGATAGACGTATCCAAAAGCCGACCCCCCGCATGCTGCATTGTGCATGCCGAAGACGATGGGGCGGCGATGGCCCTGTTCGGGGCTCCGCGCTCGCACGCACGCCCCGCCCTATAATCCCCGCCATGCTCCGTCGCGCCCTTCTGATCGTCGTCTTCGTCCTGCCGGCGGCCGCGTGCGCGACGGGCTCTGCGAACCTCGACGCGCGTCTTTCGGCTACGCGTGACGAGCATCGTGTTCCCGGCATGTCTGTCGTCGTCATGCGCGGCGGCGACACCGTTATCGCGCGTGGGTATGGTCACCTCGAGGCCGGCGGCGAGAGGCCCGTCGGCGCGGCCACTGTCTTCCAGCTCGGGTCGATCTCCAAGCAGTTCCTCGCGGCGCTCGTCATGCGTCTGGTCGAAGACGGGCGCCTGTCGCTCGACGATGCCGTGACGATGCATTTGCCGGAGTTCACGCTGCTGCCGGCCGAGGTCACCGTCCGCCGTTTGCTCAATCACACGTCGGGCATGCGGGAGCTCTTCGCGCAGGAGGTCTATCGCGGCGGCATCGAGGACCTCTCGCGCGGGCCTGAGGAGCTCGCGCGCATTGCGCGCGAGTCACCCGTCGACATCGCGCCGGGCAGCCGCTGGTCGTATACCAACACTGGATACACCACACTTGCGCTGCTGGTGGAGCGCGTGACGGGGCAGCCGTATGAGCACGCGCTTGCCGCGCGTCTGTTCACCCCGCTCGGTCTCGCGTCGATACGCCAGTGCACCCCGTTGCCGAGGGATGCCCACGCCGGGGATGAAGCGCGTGGCCACGTCCTCGGCGGCGGCGTCGTGACCGTGGCTGCGCCCGAGAACATGCACTGGATTCGCGGCGATGGTGGCCTGTGTGGCAGTGCCGTTGACCTTGCGCGCTGGACGCGCCTCCTGCACACCGGCCGCGTCGTCTCGCCCGCGTCCTATGCCGCGATGACCGCGCCGACGACGGTGTCGTCGGGTGGAGTCGCCGCCTACGGCTTCGGCCTCTCGCTCATCGAGCCCGACGCCCGCCGCAAGATCGCGCACGGCGGCGCCATGCTCGGCTACTCGGCCATGGCCGCGTGGTATCCGGACGATGAGCTGACGGTCGTCGTCTTGACCAATCGCGGCGATGCGGGAGCCGATGCGATCGAGCGCCGCCTCGCGCGCCGCGTGCTGCGCCTGCCGGAGCCCGCGCGCGCCCCCGTCGCGTTGCCCCTTGCCGAGCGCGAGCGCCTGCTCGGCACCTACGACATCGGCGTTTTCGACGTCGTCATCGCCGATCGCGACGGCGACCTCTGGATCGAGTCACCGCGTCCCGGTCCCACCATGAAGCTCACGCACGTCGGGAGCGGCCGCTTCATCGGCGCCGACGCGCCGGATTCGATCGAGGTCGTGTTCGGCGCGAACGGCATCCGCCTGATGATGGGCGCGATGCGGTGGGATGGGGTGCGGCGAGACACAGTCTTGCCGACCTCGCGTTGACGTCATCAGCGAGGATCCCAACCACGCGCAGACGTCATGAACACAACATGGCCCGGTCGGGCGAGACCACGGGCCCGCGCGCCTCTATGAACGCCTGCGACCGCTCTGATGTCGCTCTCGATGTGTGGCGGTCCCTTATCCGAGGCCGGGTTCGGTGGAACTTGACGGGATCGGTGGAACAAGACGCCGACCGCGAGTTCCTGCGCAACATCGCTGTGTGGGGCAAGGGGCGAAACCACGAGGTCGACGATCGACGCGAGGTTCCGCAGGTCTTCGTAGAGGAGGCCGAGCGGAATGCGCGGCTGGTGCACAGCGAGAAGCCTGTCAGGCCGAGGGTGCGCGACGCGTTGTTGTTCGATGGCGTCGACCTCGGCAACGCCCCGCAGCTCACCGGCTGCACGGGCACGACCGCTAGGC
>JALYRV010000326.1:2520-2983 GCA_030855205.1 Acidobacteriota bacterium
GTGCTGTACGCAGTCAGTCCCGCCGACGCCCGCACCCTCTTCGCCATGGCCGTCTCCACGGGCGGCCACACGAACCCGAAGTCGCTCGACCGTCCCGACGCGCCTCTGGCCCGAGTTGCTCATGCTCGCGCTCCTTGGATATGGCGCGGATCTGCTGCTCCGGGCACGTGCGGATTAGCGCGGGCCGCCCCTGCCCGTGGCCGGCGCGCTGAATTCGAGTTGATATTCAGTTGACTCTAGCTGGACTCCCCCTAGAATGTACCCTTCGAATCAATAGGCAAAATGGCGACATGGGTTCAAGTCTCTGGGGTGGACCTAGAGGAGCGTACTAGTTCCGGCCAGCGCATCGACGACCTTGTTCCAGAGGCTCAATGACGTCCCCCCGCCTTCAGTAGCGGATTCGTTTAGAGTCCGGCGGTTACTTTCGCTGCCTTCGTCGTCGCCGTCAACTGTTGTGCGTAGG
>JALYRV010000327.1 GCA_030855205.1 Acidobacteriota bacterium
AACGAATCCGCTACTGAAGGCGGGGGGACGTCGCCAGGGGCTTTGCCCGCCGGATCAGAAGCCCGCTTGGATCCCGCTCTAGGTGTCACGGGTTCAGCCCTTGTTGCTCAAGGCCGGGCGTCGACCCCTGGTCCGAGTGGTGGAGCAACCCGGCGCGCGGCCCGCGCCGGCCGAGCGCCATCGCGAGGGCTTTGATCGTCAGATGCCGGTCGTTGACCGCGCTGATCGATCGGAACCAATCTGCCCGGTCGCGTTCGCAATGTCTCCCTGGCACCATCGAACGGCTGATCTGGTGCCCTGATTTTCGCCGAAAATTGGTCGGCGCGGCCAACGTCGGGACGGCCGTGCATTGCGCGAGGGCCGCGCCGTAATCACGGCCAATAGCTGTGTCCAGAGCCACGTTCCCGCGATGCGAGCTGTGCTTGGCGGCTCCTCGCTGTCGGTGGGGTCGGTATCCGGCTCGCCGGTGTCGTCGGGATCGCCGTCGTCCTCTGATTGCAATAACGAGGTCTGCCCCTTCGGGGCGCCTGTTGCCTTCTTCTTAGGCGTCTTTGTCGTTCGCTTCAGCAGGAGGCCGCCCCGGCCGAATCGCGCAATCGAGACGGGCGACAATTCGGGGCCGGGCGCCTTCTCATCGTTTGGGCCAAGGGTTGCCCAAAGGTCAGGATGCGCTCGACGAATCCTTAGCAGATCATCGAGACACCTATCCAGCGGAACAGGCTCGGTCTTACCAGCTTCGTAGACCGGGGCGCTCACCAGTACGCAGCTTCACGTAAGCTACTGCCGCGAGCTCGTATCTGCTCGACGGCATAGGCGAACGAATGCTTTCGCATTGGCTAGGGCGTGCCGCGCGTGAGGCAAGTTCGATACTGCAGATCCCACACGCCTGTCAGAAACGTGATGGCGTTGCGCTGGTCTGCGGGACCGGCGACCTGACGTGCCCCAGATGGCCAGCGCCGCAATCGCATGGTCAACATGGGCGGATTCTTCCGCATCACGCCGGGCGAAAATCAGCGCACGGCCGGTAACCTGAACGCGGCCATCTCCTGCCCGTTGCGGACGAGCAGAATGTCGCCAATGACAACAGGATGATTCCACGTCTTGCCCTCGATGGCCGGGAACTTCGCGACCTCGGCAAACTTGTCAGGCTTCGCGCTGACGAGCACGAGCTCGCCTTCCTCCGAGAGCACGAGGAGCAGATCCTGATCGGCCAGCAGCACCATCTGGCCGTTGCCGTAGCGGCCCCCCTTCCAGTTGCGCCTGCCGTCGTCGAGATTGATCGACGAGAGGATGTTGCCGTCGAAGCCGAACGCATGCCCGTTGTGCACGACGAAGTCATTGAAGTACGGCTTCAGTCCATTCGAAGACCAGCGCTCTTCGACCGTCCATCCACTCCCGCCCTTCGCGACCGCGAGGCGCTTGATGCCATTGCCGCCAGTCATGCTGATGGAATTGACCAGCACGTGTCCGTTGGCGGTGAGGGCGGGCTGGACGATGGGCGTGCCCCCTTCGAACTTGCTCTCCCACAACAGCGTGCCGTCCGCCGGCAAGATGCCCGCCGCACCCGAGCCCGTCAGCAGCAGCACCTGCCGTACGCCATCGATGGTCGCGACGTGCGGCGAGCTGTAGCTGCCAAGCTGACGAGGCCCCGTCCAGCGCGGCTTTCCGGACGCGATGTCATAGGCCGCCAACGTGCCCGACGCCGCGACGATCACGGCGTCGTCAATCACGATGGGCGAGCTGGTGAATCCCCATAAGGGAATGCCGCGCTCCAGATCCGTCGCGACGTTGCGCGACCACGCGCGCGCGCCCGTCCTGGCGTCGAGCGCATTGAGGATGCCCGTCGGCCCGAAACTGAAGACGCGGCCGCCGCTGAGGGTCGGCGTCGCGCGCGGACCGGCGCCGCCGTTCGACTCGTAGAACCGCGCCGTGTCCTTGTGCATCCAGACCGGCTCGCCCGTGCTGACGCGATAACACGCGACGATCTCATCGTCGCCGCGCTGTTCCTGGGTGTAGAAGAGATCGCCGCGCACGCTGAACGACGACCAGCCCGGGCCGACCGGCCGGCGCCACATCGCGACCGGCGGCGCTGACGTCCAATCGGTCGCGATGCGCACGCCGTGCACCACGCCATCGCGGCTCGCGCCCCGAAAGCCGGCCCACTCCGCGGTGGAAGGCACAGGCTCCGCGGTCTTCGCGTTGTCCGCGTCTGTCGCGGCGGCGGAGGCGGCTGGCAGTGCGACGGCATCTGCCGCGACGGCTGCAGCGGGCGTCACAGGTGCCGTATCAGGAGCGGGCGCGGGCGCAACGGCTACCGGCTCACTCGGCGCCTGGGCAAGCAGCTTCTGCTCGGCAGTCGGCGTCCAGCGCCAGCGGAAGTCCCCTCCGAGAAGGCTGCTGCTCACGCCGTCGGTCCTGATCAGGATCCAGAACGCGCACGCGGCCGCGATCGCCGCCACCATGGTCGCGCGCCGGAGGCCGTCACTGCCGCGCCTGGTCGCAAGCGCCCAGATCGGAAGCACGAGCGCTGCGAGTTGAAGCGCGTAGATGTAATACAAGTTGCCCATGCCTGCTCCCGCGATCGACGCGTCGAGGAACGGATGAACGGCGAAGATTCCGGCGATCATCAGCGCGATGCCGCCAAGGCGCTCGAGCCATGCGGCGCGGCTGAAGAACAGCCACCACACGATGATGATCACGGTCGCAATCACCGAGGCGAGCAGGCCATAGAGCCCCGCGTCGGGAAACAGCGCGGGCACCACGAGGCGTCCCAGCAGGAGCAGCACCGCGGCGGCGACACCGGGCCAGAGGCGAAGGGGTTTCTGTGTCTTCATATCTCTACTCCGAGCGGAGCGCTTGTAAGACGTTCACGCGCGCGGCGCGCACGGCAGGCATCAGCGATGCGGCGATGGCAGCGGCGGCCAGGACTCCGGCGGCGGCGACCATGGTCAGCGCGCCTGGCACCTCCACGGTGC
>JALYRV010000130.1 GCA_030855205.1 Acidobacteriota bacterium
CCGGCACGTCGCACGGGGTGCCGATGATCGGCTGCGGCTGCGACGTCTGCCGCTCCGCCGATCCGCGCGACACGCGGTCGCGGCCGTCGATTCTGATCGACCTCGACGGCTTCAACCTGCTCGTCGCCACGTCTCCCGACCTGCGCGCGCAGGCGCTGCGGCACGGCCTCTCCCGCATCGATGCGGTGTTCTTCACGCACCATCATGCCGATCACATCTTCGGCTTCGACGATCTGCGCCGCTTCAATCATCTGTCGCGCCAGCCGCTCCCTGCCTACGGCGACAGCCGCACGACGGCGGCCCTGCGGCAGACGTTCGCGTACGCATACGACCCGGCGGCGCCGAAGGGGGGCGGCGTGCCCGACGTGCCGCTGTGGGACGTGGCCGGCCCGTTCGGCATGGGGGGCCGCGACATCGTTCCCATCCCCGTGATGCATGGGACGACGCGGGTGAACGGTCTGCGGATTGGCGGCTTCGCGTATCTGACCGACTGCAACCGGATTCCTGAATCGTCGATGGAACAGCTGCGGGGCCTCGACGTGCTCGTGCTCGACGCGCTGCGGCGGCGCGCACATCCCACGCACTTCACGCTGGACGAGGCGCTGGGCGTGACGAAGGCGCTTGCGCCCGCGCAGACGTACTTCACGCACATGTGCCACGACCTCGGCCACGAGGCGACGTGCGCCGCGCTGCCCGCGGGCGTGACGCTCGCATATGATGGGCTGGTCGTCGAATGCAGGTAATCCGCTTTCCGTCCGGCGCGCGTCCGGTGCGCTGGCAGCAGCCCGTCGTGGCGCTCGGCAATTTCGACGGCCTGCACCGCGGTCACATGAAGATCATCGATCGCGTGCGCCGTCGCGCCGTGGAGCGCGGAGGCACGGCGGTCGTCATGACGTTCGATCCGCATCCCCCCCGCATCGTGCGTCCCGACAAGGCGCCGCCGCTGATCATGACGCTCGAGCAGAAGCTCGAAGCGTTCGAGCGCGCCGGCATGCAGGGCGTCGCCGTCGTCGAGTTCACGCACGAGATGTCCAAGTGGCCGCCCGAGCGCTTCGTCGAGGCCGTACTCGTGGACTGGCTGCGGGCGAGCGAAGTGTGGGTGGGCGCCAACTTTCTCTTCGGGCACGATCGCGCCGGCAGCTTCACACTGCTGCGCACGCTGGGGGAGCAGCACGATTTCCGCGCCGAGAAGATCGACCCCGTGCGCTACAAGGACTTCATCGTCTCGAGCACCCGTGTGCGGCGTCTCATTGCCGAGGGACGTGTCGACGAGGCGGCGGCGCTGCTGGGGCACCATCACTTCGTCGACGGCGTGATCGTCGCGGGAGAGGGGCGCGGCCGCCAGATCGGGTTTGCCACGGCGAATCTGCGGACGTCGAACGAGCTGCTTCCGCCAAACGGCGTGTACGCCACCTTCGCGCTGCTGAGCCCAACCGGGCAGGCCGGAGGGGAGCGGATCGCGTATCCCGCGGTCACGAATGTCGGCGTTCGGCCGACCTTCGGCGGTGGCGACGGGCAGGTGCACGTCGAAACCCACCTGCTGGAGGTTCCGTCGCCGCGTCCGGCCGTGGCGGGGGCCGCGCCGCCGGCCCTGTACGGGCTGTCGATGCGGCTCATGTTCGTGCAGAAGCTGCGCGACGAGCGGGCGTTTTCGGGGGTCGAGGCGCTCACCTACCAGATCCGGGCCGACATCGAGGAGGCGCGCGCGCTCTTCCGGCAGGTTTCGCTATAAAATTGCGGGGTTGAAGGACCTGTCTTTCGAGCTGTCCGTTCCGGCAGACCCCGCATTCCGCTCGCTCGTTGCGGCGGCCGCGGGCAAGTACGGCGAATCGCTCGGCATGCCTGGCGCCGAGGCGCGTGCCTTCGAGGCGTCGCTCCAGGAAGCCGTCGATCTGTCGGCGGCGTCCGGCAGCGGCGAGGTGCACCTGACGGTCGAGCGCGACAGCGGTCAACTGGAGGTGACGATCGCCGCAGGGGGCACGTCGACCACGGTCGCGCGCAGCCTCGCGGGCGCCAGGACGACTTAGGAAGAACCGCGAGGGCTGCGGCCCGAAGCGGCGCAAGCAAACCGCCGCCGAACTCTCGAATTGCCGAACGCGCCATGCGCCTGTACAACACCCTCACACGCACCGAAGAACCGTTCGTGCCCGCCGACGGGAAGACCGTGCGCATGTACACGTGCGGCCTGACGGTTTACGCCCGGGGGCATATCGGCAACTTCCGCTCCTTCGTGTGTGTCGACGTCCTGCGCCGCGCGCTCCGGCACCAGGAAGGCTTCGGCATGCGTCACGTCATGAATTTCACTGACGTCGACGACAAGACGATCAGTGAAGCGGACAAGGCAGGCGTCTCGCTGCGCGAGTTCACCACGCGGTACGTCGACGCGTTCTGGGAAGACGCCGAGTCGCTCGGGCTCGAGCGGCCGGAGGAAGCGCCGCGCGCGACCGACGAGCCGAACCTGCAGGCGATGGCCGGCATGGTGCTGGCCCTCGGCCAGAACGGTCATACGTACGAGACCGAAGGCTCGACCTATTTCCGGATCTCGACGCTTCCCGGCTACGGCAAGCTCGCGCGCCTCGACGTGCAGGGCATGGAAACGGGCGCGCGCGTAGACAGCGACAAGTACGAGAAGGACGACCCGCGCGACTTCGTGCTGTGGAAAGCCACGAAGCCCGGTGAGCCGACGTGGGACTACGGCTGCGGCCCTGGGCGCCCCGGCTGGCACATCGAGTGCTCGGCGATGGCGCTGCGGCTGCTCGGTGATCCGCCGATCGACGTGCACACGGGCGGCGTGGATCTGATCTTCCCGCACCACGAGAACGAGATCGCGCAGGCGGAGGGGGCGACGAAGCAGCCGTTCTCGCGGTTCTGGTTCCACGTCGAGTTCCTGAATCTCGACAACGAGAAGATGTCGAAGTCGCTCGGCAACATCTTCACGGTGCGCGACGTGCTCGAACGCGGCCATCGGGCGTCGGCGCTGCGCTATGTGCTGCTGTCGTCGCACTACCGCAAGCAGCTCAAGTTCAACTGGGACACCATCGCGCAGGCCGAGGAAGCGCTCAAGCGCCTGTCGGATTTCCTGGCGCGCCTCGACAGCCTCAACGCCGGCGTCGCGGCGAACCCTGAGCCGGGCGCCGATCTCACCGCGACGCTCGCCGCGTCGCGGGAGGCGTTCAGAAGCCATATCGCCGCGGACCTCAACACCGCCGGCGCGCTGGGCGTGCTCTTCGATCTGGTGCGCGTGCTGAACGCGAAGATCGACGCCGCCGGGTTGGGCGCCGCCGACGTGCGGCATGTCCGGGCGCTGTTCGACGAGTTCGACCTGGTGCTGGGCGTCATGGAGCTGCGCCGCAGGGAAGACGCCGCACCGCCGGTGCCCGTGGCTGAAATCGATGCCGCGATCGAGGGGCGCCGCCTCGCCCGGCACAACCGCGACTTTGCCGCCGCCGATCGCATCCGCGCGGAGCTGGACGCCCGGGGAATCATCCTCGAGGACACGCCCTCCGGCACGAAATGGAAAAGACGATGAGCCTGCCGACGTCCCCGCACATCAAGACCGCCCTGCCCGGACCCAAAGCCAAAGCGATGGTCGGGCGCGACAACGCGGCCGTGTCCCCCTCGTACACGCGCGACTATCCACTCGTCATGGCGCGCGGCGAGGGCGCCATCGTCGAAGATGTCGACGGCAACGTCTTCCTCGATCTGGCGGCGGGCATCGCGGTCACGAGCACCGGGCACGCGCATCCGGATGTCGTCAAGGCGATCACCGATCAGGCGCAGAAGTTCCTGCACATGTCGGGCACGGACTTCTACTACGAGCTGCAGATCAGGCTGGCCGAAGAGATCGGGCGCATCACGCCGATCGCGGGCAAGGTCAAGGCCTTCTTCGGCAACTCGGGCACCGAGGCGGTCGAGGCCTGCATCAAGCTCGCGAAGTATCACACGAAGCGGCACAACATCATCGCGTGCCTCGGCTCGTTTCATGGCCGCACGCTTGGCTCGCTCGCGCTGACGTCGAGCAAGGCGCTGCAGCGCAAAGGCTTCGGCCCGATGATGCCCGGCGTCTTCCACACGCCGTATGCGAACCCGTATCGCCCGGTGGTGGGTGCGGCCGGCGAAGCGAGCGCCGATGCGGCGATCGCGTATCTCGAGGATCAGGTGTTCACGCACCTCGTGTCCCCCGATGAAGTCGCGGCGATCGTCGTCGAGCCCGTGCAGGGGGAAGGCGGCTATGTGGTGCCGCCGAAAGCTTTCCTGCAGCGGCTGCGCGAGATTGCGGACAAGCACGGCATCCTGCTCGTGGCCGACGAAGTGCAGTCGGGCATGGGGCGCACCGGCAGGATGTTCGCGTGTGAGCATTTCGGCCTCGAGCCCGACATCATGTCGATCGCGAAAGGCATCGCGTCGGGCCTGCCGCTCGGCATCTGTGCCGCGAAGGCCGACGTCATGGACTGGACGCCGGGCGCGCATGCGAGCACGTTCGGCGGCAATCCGCTCAGCTGCGCCGCGGCGCTCGCGACGATCAAGGTGCTCGAAGAGGGCGTCATCCGGAATGCTGCGGATGTCGGTGCGTATCTGAAGGACGAGCTCACGGGCCTGATGGACAAGCACCCGATCATCGGTGACGTGCGCGGTCTCGGCCTGATGGTCGGCGTCGAGCTCGTGAAGGATCGCAAGACGAAGGAGCGCGCGGTCGCCGAGCGTGACGCGGTCGTGCAGGAGCTGTTCAAGCGCGGCGTCCTGATTCTCGGCGCCGGCAGGAACGCCGTGCGCTTCGCGCCGCCGCTCGTGCTGACGCGCGAACAGGCCGGCGTGTCGGTACGCCTGTTCAGCGAAGCCCTGTCGGCGGTGGAGAAGCAGTTCGGGCACGCGCATTGATGCGTGTTCCGGCGTGTCACCCGACAGCCGGAAAGATCTCGGGATTCTCGGGGAAGAACTCGCGGCCGCGCACTTGCGCGACCGCGGGTACGTCATTCTTGCCAGGCGCCATCGCTCCCGCTATGGCGAAATCGACATCATCGCGGACGATGCCGGGTGCGTCGTGTTTGTCGAAGTCAAGCTGAGAACCACCGACCTGTTCGGTGAAGCGTTCGAGGCCATCCCGTCGTGGAAACGCCGCCGCATCATCAGTCTCGCGCTCGACTACCTCGCCTCCAATGGCCTGCTCGATCGTCCCGTACGCTTCGCCGTGGCTGCGATCGACGAACGCGCGGGCGCGCTGGAGGTGGAGATCATCGACGACGCCTTCGGGGAAGACGGCTAGTCGGGCCCCGCCCCGAACGTCTCCCTGTCCGGATCCGGTCACCAACGCGGCCGCGGGTCTCCTCGTCTAACCCCCGTCACACTCCGGGGGAACCGTTCAATGTCACGATTGCTACAGGACGTCCGTTTCGCGCTCCGCGTCGTCGTCCGCAACCGCTTTGTGTCGGGCCTGGCCATTCTGGCCTTCGCGCTCGGCATCGGCGTGACGACCGCCGTGTTCAGCATCTTCAACTCGGTGCTGCTCAAGCCGCTGCCGTATCCGGGCTCCGACCGGATCGTCCTGATCTACGACACGCAGCCGGCGTGCACGTCCTGTCCCGCGTCGTTCGAGAAATACAGCGACTGGAAGGCGCGCAACACGTCGTTCGCGGCGGTCGGCGGATCCACGCCCGGGGCGGTCACGCTGACCGGTACGGGGAGTCCCGAGCGCGTGCAGGCGCTGTCGACCACGGCGTCGCTCGGCGCGGTCCTCGGTGTGCAGCCGGCCATGGGGCGCTGGTATCGCGACGATGAGGACCAGCCCGGCGCGCACAAGGTCGTCGTCGTCGGGCACACGTTCTGGCGCACGCAGTTGTCGGCCGACCAGGCCGTGCTCGGGAAGAAGCTGATGCTCGACGGCACGCCGCACGAGGTGATCGGCGTGATGCCGGAGGGCTTCGCCTATCGCGCCGCGCTGCTCTACATGCCGCTCGCGCGCAAGGCGGACCCCACGCGCCGCGGCAATCACTTTCTGCTGACGTACGCGCGCCTGAGAGATGGTGTCACAGTGGCGCAGGCGCAGCAGGAGATGCGGGCGATGGGGCAGTCGCTCGCCTCCGAGTTCGGCAACAACCACGGTGTGGACGTCCAGTCCTACTACGAAGTCGTCGTCGGTTCGATCCGCGAGCCGCTGCAGATCCTGATGGGTGCCGTACTGCTCGTGCTGCTCATCGCGTGCGCGAATGTGTCGAACCTGCTGCTCGCGTCGGGCCTCGCGCGGCGCCGCGAGCTGGCCATCCGTCTCGCGCTGGGCGCCAAGACCCGCGATCTCGCACGCCAGTTGACGATCGAGAGCGTGGTGCTGGCGCTCATCGGCGGTGGCATCGGCGTGCTGCTCGCGCAGTGGGCCGTCAAGACGTTCGTCTTCCTCGCCGGCACGCAGCTCCCGCGCGGGGCGACCGTCTCGATCGACGGGCGCGTGCTCGCGTTCGCGGCGGGGGTCTCACTGGCGGTGGGCGTGTTCTGCGGGCTCTGGCCGCTGATGCGGCTGCGCGTCCGCGAGCTCGCGCAGGCCGTGCGCGAGACTGATACGCGCACGACGAGCGGTGCGGGCAAGCGCTTCGGCAACGGCCTCGTCGTCGCGGAGATCGCGGTCGCGTTCACGCTGCTCGTCGGTGCCGCGCTCCTCGTCAAGAACTTCATGCTGCTGCAGGCGCGCGACGCCGGCATCACGACGGAGCGCATCGTGGCGTTCGACGTGGCGCCGAGCGGTCCGCGATATCAGGCGCCGGCGCAGATACGCGCGTTCTACCGTGAGCTGGGGGCGCGGCTCCAGCAGATCGGCGGCGCCGAACAGGTGGGCTTCGTAAGCCACCTGCCGATGTACCGCTTCGGCATGAACGGCGAGTTCCAGCTCGAAGGCGCGCTGCCCTGGGACGCCAACAAGGCGCCGCTCGTCGAGTATCGCTGGGTGCACGGCGACTACTTCAAGGCGCTCGACATCGCGCTCGTGAAGGGGCGCATGCTCGATGCGCGCGACGGCGACAATACGCGCACCGTGCTCGTCAACCAGACGATGGCCGAAAAGTTCTGGCCCGGCCAGGATCCAGTCGGGCGCCGCTTCGGGCAGGGCACCGATCGTTCGCTGTGGTTCGAAGTCGTCGGGGTCCTCACCGATGTCCGCTCCTACGGGCTCACCGGCCAGCAGCCGTACGAGTTCTACCGCACGATCGATCAGTCGGCGTACGCCGGCATGACCGGCGTCATCCGCACGACGGCCGCGGATCCGACCGCCATCGTGCCGACCGTGCGGCAGATGGTCGCGGCGATCGATCCGTCGATGCCTGTCACAGGCGTGCAGACAATGGAGCAGGTGGTGGCGGCGTCGGTAGGGCAGCCGCGGCTGATGTCGGCGCTGACGGGAGTGTTCGGCGTGCTGGCCGGACTGCTGGCGATGGTCGGCGTCTACGGCGTGATGGCGTACAACGTGCGGAGCCAGCGCCGCGAGTTCGGCATCCGGCTCGCGCTCGGCGCAGACGCGGCGAGCGTGCGGAAGCTCGTGGTCGGCCGAGGGCTCGTGCTGGCGGTGGCGGGAGTGGCCGCGGGCGCGGCCGGGTCGTGGATGCTGACGGGGCTGCTCGACTCGATGCTCAACGACGTGAAGCCGAACGATCCTGCAGTGTTTGGCGCGACGGCCGCGGGAGTGTTTCTCGTCGCGCTGCTGGCGTCGTGGCTGCCCGCGCGCTCGGCGTCGCGGGTCGACCCAATGGTGGTTCTCCGAGACGCGTAGCGTCCATGCCTTTCTTGAAGGCGTTCCAGGCGGCGAGAATGCCCTGCTTCTTCATCCACGCGCGCAGGGCCGGCATGTCGACGTCGCAGCGCGCGGCGAGATCGACGGCCGAGGCGAGCACCGCGTCATTCGGCGCCGCGCGCCACTGCAGCAGCTGGTGATGGCAGGTATCGGTCGGTGACAGCACACGCACGAATCCGCTGCGCAGCTGCATCGTCTGGGTGTTGATGTCAGGCTCGACACCCGCGTCCGACACGCCGCGCTCGATGCGCACTTCGAAGCTCGCGTTCGCGTGCGTGAACGCGCCCGTGGGCGTGGGCGAGAAGCCGAGCTGCTTCATCGCGTACTCGAGGCGCTTAGGCGTGACGGGCGACGTGGTGATGTAGTCGACGACGCCGGCCGTGTTGCGCGTGCGCGTGTGGATGGCTGCGGCGGCGCTTCCGGTGAGGACGGCGCAGATGCCTTCCTTGTTGAGCGCGGCGGCGATGACGACGGCGATCTCAGGAAGCGTCGAGGCGGCCGTGATGGAGGACGTTCTGGCCGGCCGTTGAGTCGTCATCCGTCATTGAACCACCTTTGCGGTCATTCACCTAGCGGCTGAGCGGTGCGCGCGCTGTGTTTTCCGCGCCCGATTCCTGCGCGCACTTGCTCATCCGCTCCGGGCTGCATTAGTATTGAGGGTCTCGACTGAGCGGGAATAACTCAGTGGTAGAGTGCGACCTTGCCAAGGTCGAAGTCGCGGGTTCGAATCCCGTTTCCCGCTCCATTAATTTCTCGCAGGGGGCCCCTGCGCCCCGGCCGGCGCGCTTCACTCCGCGGCCGCTTCGCCGGCCGCTCCGTTCGCGCGCGATCTCTCGAGGCAGCGGTGTCCGGCCTCCAGGCCTGACGTAGACTTTCCAAATAGGGCGCCGTCGCCAAGTGGTAAGGCAGAGGTCTGCAAAACCTCCATCCCCGGTTCGAATCCGGGCGGCGCCTCCAGATTCCCGCTCACGTGCGTCGTTTCGCAGCGTCATGATCCAGGTCGGCGTTCAGCCCTGCACTGCCCTCGTCAGGCATAATCGGCGGGTGATGAAGCATGTCGCCGCGTTCGTGCTTGCTGCCGCGGTATCCGGCGCGCTCGTGCTGGCCGAGCATCAGGGAGCCGGCAACACGTTGCCGGTGTTCGTCGACGGGCAGGCGCAGATCGTTGCCGGCTTCCAGGACGAGAAGCTCTGGGTGCGTCACACGCTCTGGGTCGAGACGGAGTTCGACTCCGACGGCGACGGGCGGCGTGACCGCATGTTCGTCGATGTCACGCGCCCGCGACAGACCGACACCGAGGGCCTGAAAGTCCCCGTCATTTATGAATCGTCTCCGTACTACGCCGGCACCTCGGGTGACCGCGCGTTTCTCTGGGACGTGAAGCAGGAACTCGGATCGGCGCCGCCTCCACGCGCGTCGCAGCCCGAGATCGCGCACAAAGCGGATCGTGCGATGGTCTCGAACTCGCATGTCACGACGTGGGTGCCGCGCGGATTCGCCGTCGTGCATTCGGATGCGCCAGGCACGGGACGATCGGGAGGATGCCCGACGGTCGGGGGTGCGGCCGAACAGCTCGCGCCGAAAGCGGTGATCGACTGGATCAACGGCCGCGCGAAAGGCTTTACGT
>JALYRV010000131.1 GCA_030855205.1 Acidobacteriota bacterium
TTCCGGCGGAGGGCGCGCCGTCGCCAGGTGCGGTCGCCACGGGAGCCGTCGCCTCGGTCGCGGCCGGGGTCGCGGGTGCCGGCAGCACTTCCACGCGCCACGCAGGCGTGATGCGGGAGAGCGCGGGCAGCGCGAGCACGCCGCCGAGTGCGAGCGTCCACACCAGGGCTCGGAGGGAAGCGGATCTGTGACGCAGGGCGGCAGCCAGGACTGCAGCAGCGGCGAGCAGAATCACCGCGCGGGCGATGAGATCGATGGCAACGGCGGACATCACTATCTCCCTTCCTTCAGCGCCTGCTGGACCAGACGTGACAGCTGCGCGAGCTCTTCGCGCGACAGCCGGCCTTCGGGCAAATCGAACAGCGCGGACGCGGCTTCCGCCTGCGATCCGCCAAAGAACGTGCGCACGACGTGCGCGAGCGCGGACCTGCGCGCCTCGGACTGGGCGACCACGGGCAGGTAGACGTAGCGAAGGCCGTCCGCAACGTGACGCACGTGCCCTTTGTCCTTCAGGAGGTTCAACATGCCTCGCACGGCGGAGTAGGAGGGCGGATCGGCGAGCTCCGCGCGGACTTCCGCGACGCTCGCGCGTCCGAGGCGGTAGACGATGTCGAGAATCTGGCGCTCGCGCCGGCCAAGTTCGGCCGGGGCGGACGTGCGTGAGGGGGTGCGCGTCAGAGTGTCAACACACTAGCACATGTCAATTGGTTAGCACAGCCCGAAGCCGAGAGGCGCCGGAACGATAGAATCGATGGACCGTGCCGTCCGTTCTCGTCACCCGCCGCCTTCCCGCACGGGTCCTCGCGCCACTCGAAGCCATCGCCACCGTCGACAGCGGCCCCGCCGAAGGCTGGTCCCGCAAGGCTCTGCTCGCGCGCGCAGCGGACGCACGCGCCATCGTCTGTCAGCTCACCGACGCCATCGACCACGATTTGATCGCGGCCGCGCCGGGGCTCGAGATCATCGCGAACGTCGCCGTCGGCTACGACAACATCGACGTCGCCGCCGCGCGGGAACGCGGAATCGTCGTCACCAATACGCCGGACGTGCTTACCAATGCCGTCGCGGAGTTCACCTGGGCGCTGATCCTCGCCGTCACGCGGCGGGTCGCCGAAGGGGAACGGCTCGTACGACGAGGCGCATGGAAAGGCTGGGCGCTCGACTTCATGCCGGGCATGGAGCTCGCGGGCAAACAGCTCGGCATCATCGGCAGAGGCCGCATCGGCCAGGCCGTGGCCGCAAAGGCCGCGGCTTTCGGCATGCGCACCGTGTTCGCGAAGCACGACGTGTCATTCGACGAATTGCTCGTCACCTCCGACATCGTCAGCGTGCACGTGCCGCTCACCAGCGCGACCCGTCACCTGATCGATCGCAAGGCCATGGTCCGCATGAAGCGATCGGCGTACCTGATCAACACCTCGCGCGGCCCCGTCGTCGACGAGGAAGCGCTCGCATGGGCACTCCATGAGGGACTGCTCGCGGGCGCGGCCCTCGACGTCTATGAGCGCGAGCCGCTCGTGCATCCCGACCTGCTGGCCCACGAGAATGTCGTGCTGGCGCCGCATCTCGGCAGCGCGACGAGAGAAACGCGGACCGCGATGGCCGACCTGGCCGTTCGCAACGTCATCGAAGTGCTGTCAGGACGCCCCCCGCTGACACCTGTGGCATGAAGACTCACATCCCGCCCGCGCCAGGCTCGCCGGCGCACGTCAAGGCCGTCATGACGCGCTTGTCGCGTGCGATCGAGAACCTCGAAGAGCCAGCCGTCGAGAAAATCGCCGAGGAAGAACAGGACAATCCCTTCCACGTGCTCATCTCGACGATGCTGTCGGCGCAGACGAGGGACGAAGTCACGTATGCCGCGTCGACGCGGTTGTTCAGAAAGGCGCGCACGCCCAGGACCATGGCGGCGCTGACGACGAAGCAGATCGAGAAGCTGATTTATCCGGTCAGCTTCTATCGCAACAAAGCGGTCTACGTGAAGGAAACGTGCCGGCAGCTCCGTACCCGGTACGCGGGCCGGGTGCCCGACACGATGGAGGAGATGCTGACACTACCGGGCGTCGGGCGCAAGACGGCCAACCTCGTGCTGATACTCGCGCACGCGAGCCGCGAGAACATTTGTGTCGACACACATGTGCACCGCATCTCGAATCGCCTCGGGTGGGCGGTCACCAGGACACCCGATCAAACCGAGCAGGCCCTCTACCGTGTCATTCCGAAGAAATGGTGGCCGAGCGTCAATCTGTATCTGGTGACGTGGGGACAGAATGTCTGCCGTCCCGTCTATCCCCGCTGTCCGGCTTGCGTGCTGGCAGACATCTGTCCAAAGATCGGCGTCACGAAGGTGTCACGTACATGATGAAGAGAACCATTCTGCTCGCCCTGGCATTCGTCTCCGCCATCGCGTCTGCCGGCGCGCAGGCGCCGAAGCCCGCCCCCGGCAACCCCGTCATCGTCGTCGAGACGGTGAAGGGCACGATCGAAATCGAGCTGTTCGCGAAGGACGCCCCGAAGACGGTGGCGCGGCTCCTGACGTTGGTGCGGCAGAATTTCTATCGCGGTCAGCGGTTCCATCGTGTCGAGGCGGGCTTCCTGATTCAGGCCGGCGATCCCAGTACGCGTGATTTCACGAAGCGCGCGCGGTGGGGAAGCGGCGGCAGCGGCCAGCAGATCGGCGTGGCCGAGATCGCAAGGGCGCATCGGCATCTACGAGGCGCCGTGGGCATGGCGCACGCCGGCCGTCCCGAACGCGCCGACAGCCAGTTCTACATCATGCGCGCCGCGCTGCCGGGCCTCGACGGCAAGTACGCGATCGTCGGCCGCGTGCTCTCGGGGATGGATATCGTCGATCGCACGGAGCTCAACGACATGATCAGGAAGGTTTCGGTAAGAGGGGAAGCCAGGCGACCCTGACGAGCCCCGCGAGATCCGGGTAACGATCGATCATCGCCTCGGGATATTCGCCTGGAAGCGCCTGGCCGAGGTCAGCCTTGATGATGGCCGCGTTGGCCACTGCCTTGGCCGAGAAGTGGTTGTTCATGTAGATGAACACCTTGCGGCCGCTTGCCGCGCCTTCCGCGGCCGTTTCCACGAACGGCGTCAGCTCCTCGCGCGCGTATAGATAGTTGTAGCGGTCTTCCGACTGTTCGTGCGCCCACCAGCTCGCGGTGTTCCGGCCGTGCAGACGCAAGTACAACGGACGTGATCGATCCGCTGCGAGGATCAGCGCGCGATCGAGCTCGATGGATGTCGCGAAGCGCGGCTCGTCGATGAGCACCAGTCCCGCGCCGTGGCGCGCGAGAATCGCGTCGGCCTCGGCGCCCGCCTCTCCCCAGCCCTTGTGCCGCAGCTCCACCGCCATCGTGTAGTCGCGAAACGTCTGCAGCAGCCAGTCGATGTATTCGCGCGCGGCGGCGTCGTCCTGGAAGGACGCTGGAAACTGCGCGAGCAGCACTCCGAGCTTCCCGGCCCCGGCGATCGGATCCAGCATCGCGCGGAACTCGTCGATGTCCTTCTGCCCGAGATCCCAAGGGTCGAGCCCGGTCTTCCTGAGATACAGCCCGGGATGCGTGAACTTCTGAAAGAGCTTGATCGAGAAGAGGAAGCCCGGCGGCGTGCGCCTGACCCAGCTCAGCGCGGTCTGGGGAGACTGGACGCGATAGAAGGTCGAGTTGACTTCAACGGTGTCGAAGTGGCCCGCGTAGTACGTGATTTCGTCGAACTTCGAGCGGCCGGCGGCGCGCGGCGGAGGGTAGAAGAGGCCGTTCCATGTGCCCTTGCCGGCTGGATAACTCCAGCCGGAGGTGCCCACGTGAATCATGTGTATCGCTCTTTATCGAACCCGAACACGACCTTCGATCCCCGGACCAGAATGGGACGCCGGATCAGGTTCGGCTGTTCCATCATGAGGTCGATCGCCTCCTTCTTCGACGCCGGCAGCGGCCGCTCCTTGAAGACGGGGCTGCGAAGGCTGACGAAATCCAGGAAGCGGTCCGTGTCGACGTGCGTCTCCAGGAAGGCGCGGCCCGGCGGGTCGCGGTTGATGTCTATCTGTTCGACCTCGATGCCCTGCGTGTCCAGAAAACTTCTGGCATTCCTGCAGGTCGTTCAACTCGGCTTCGTATAGAACGTGGGCTTGGCCATGGACTGATATTCTAAGGCAGCGCGGCCGCAGGGTGCCGCGGGACGTCCATGCTCACCATCAACGAGATCTTCCACTCCATCCAGGGAGAATCAACGCACGCGGGACGCCCGTGCGTGTTCGTGCGCCTGACGGCGTGCGATCTGCGCTGCACATGGTGCGACACACCCTATGCGTTCACCGAAGGCCGGAAGATGCCCGTCGAGACGGTGCTCGCCGATGTCGAGTCACGCGGCACGCGCCTCGTGGAGCTGACGGGGGGCGAGCCGCTGCTCCAGAAGGACGTCTACCCGCTGATGGAGGCGCTGCTGGCGCGCGGATACGAGGTGCTGCTCGAAACCGGCGGCCACGTGCCGCTCACGCAGGTGCCGGCCGCGGTGAAGAAGATCGTCGACGTGAAATGTCCCGGAAGCGGGGAAGCCGACCGCAACCACTGGAACAACCTCGCCGCCATCGGCCAGGACGATGAAGTGAAGTTCGTAATCGCGGATCGCGCCGACTATGAGTACGCGCGGCGTGTGACGGCCGAGCACGGCCTCCTCGGGCGCGTGCGCGCGGTGCACATGTCGCCCGTGCACGGCGTGCTCGATCCCAGGACGCTCGCCGAATGGGTGCTCGCCGACAAGCTGGAGGTCCGCGTGCAACTGCAGCTGCACAAGTACATCTGGTCTCCCTCCACGCGCGGCGTATGAGGGCCGTCGTTCTCTTGTCGGGCGGGCTGGATTCCGCGACGGCGGCGGCGATGGCCAAGGCCGAGGGCTGGTCGGTCGATGCGCTGACGGTCCGGTACGGGCAGGTCCACGCGATCGAGATCGACGCGGCGCGTCGCGTCGCGCAATCGTTGGGTATCGAGCGCCACGTCGAGCTCGAGATCGATCTCTCCGCGCTCGGCGGGTCGGCGCTGGTCGGCGACGGCGCGATTCCGAAGGGGCGCGATCTTGCCCTGGCCGGCATTCCCTCGACCTATGTGCCCGCGCGCAATACGGTCTTTCTGTCGCTGGCGCTTGCCTTCGCCGAAACGCGCGGTGCCGAGCGCATTGCCATCGGCGTCAACGCGATCGACTACTCCGGCTACCCCGACTGCCGTCCTGACTATCTCGAGGCGTTCGAGCGGCTCGCGCGACTGGCGACGCGGGCGGGCGTCGAAGGGGGCGAAATCCGGATCTACGCGCCGCTCGCCACCATGAGCAAGGCGGACATCATCCGCGAAGGCACGCGGCTCGGCGTGGATTACGGCCTCACGCACAGCTGCTACGACCCCGCGGCCGGCGGCCGCCCGTGCCACGAGTGCGACAGCTGCCGGTTGCGCGCGCGCGGCTTCGCGGAGGCCGGCATTCAGGATCCACTCATCCCATGACCATGCGCCTCTACTACGACGACAGCTCGCTCCTCGAATTCGAGGCCGCGATCACCGGCGCGCACGAACACGAGGGGCGCCCTGCCGTGACGCTGGACCGCACGGCCTTCTATCCGACGTCGGGCGGCCAGCCGTTCGACACCGGCACGCTCGGCACCGCCACGGTTGTCGATGTGGTCGACGATGAGGCGACCGGCGAAATTCTGCACGTCCTCGATCGGCCGATCGACGCGGCCGGCACGGTGCGCGGCGCCATCGATCGGGCGCGCCGGCTCGATCACATGCAACAGCACACCGGGCAGCACATCCTCTCCGCCGCGTTCGAGACGCTCCACCACGCGCGCACCGTCAGTTTTCATCTCGGCGCCGACACGTCGACGATCGATCTCGAGCGCGAAGTGGGCGGCGCCGCGGTCGCGTCGGCTGAGCGCCGCGCCAACGACGTCGTCTGGGACGACATCGAAGTAGCCGTCCGCTACGCCAGCGAGGAGGAAGCCGCCGCTCTGCCGCTCCGCAAGGAATCGAAGCGCACCGGCACGCTGCGGCTGATCGACGTGCCGGGCTGTGACCTGTCGGCCTGTGGCGGCACGCACGTGTCTCGCACGGGTGTCATCGGCATGATTGCCGTCACCGGCACCGAGCGCTTCAAGGGTGGGCTGCGCGTGTCCTTCGTGTGCGGCAGCCGCGCCCTGGCGCGATTCGCACGCATGCGCGCGACGATCGACGAGTGCCTGCGCCGCGTGTCGGTGCATGCCGACGAGCTCCCCGCCGCCATCGGCCGGCTGCAGGACGAGAACAAGTCGCAGAAGCAGGTCGTGCGCGCGCAGCAGGAGAAGCTCGCGCACTCGGAGGCGGGCGCGCTCCGGGCCTCCGGTGAACGTCTCGGCGCCGTCACGCTCGTCGTCGCCCACGCCGAGGGATGGGACGGCGCCGGCATCAAGTTGCTGGCGTCCGCCCTCACGCGGGATGCCGGGGTCGTCGCAGCCCTGACGGGCGACGGCACACCCTGCCCGGTCGTGATTGCGCGATCAGCGGAAGGCATCGTGGACGCGGGGGACGTGCTGCGTCACGTGATGGCGGAGCTTGGCGGCAAGGGGGGCGGAAAGCCGGGGATGGCGCAGGGGGCGGTCAGCGCGACGGCTGACGCGGCGCGGGCGTCGATGGCAGCGAGGCTTCGCGCAGCACTCGCTTGAGGGCGCCCTCCGCGATCGCGTCCACTTCGGCGGAGGGACGCTGGAAATTGTTCGCGATGATCGAGAACACGAAGCGCTCGCCATCCGGCGCGGTCAGGAATCCCGAGAGCGATCGCGCGTTCGAGATGGTGCCCGTCTTCGCCTGCACGGCGCGCGCAAGCTCGGTGCCGATCATCCTCTGATCGAGCGTGCCGTCCTGGCCGGCCACCGGCAGCGCGGCCATGAACCATCCGCGGTGCTTCTCGTCTTCGTGCATCCGGCGCAGCACCGTGACCACGAGCGCGGCGCTGATTTCGTTGTAGCGCGAGAGCCCCGAGCCGTCGAATATCGCGTACGTGCCTGGCGCGATGCCCCACTTCTCGAGCAGCCCTCTGACGACCGCGCGCCCTGTGGCAAGCGAACCGGCGCCGCCGCCGGCCGTACGCCCCATCGCTTTGAGGAAGGTCTCGCCGTAGACATTCTGGCTGACCTTCATGAAGTACGCGCCCAGCTCCGAGAGCGGCGCGGACCTGTGCATGGCGAGGAGCCTGTCCTGGGCCGAGACCACGTAGCCATCGACCTGATCGATGTCCATCGCCGCGCCGTCGACGCGGATGCCCGCGGCCATCAGTGCATCGCGGAGGCCCGCTGCGAAGAACAGCGTCGGGTTGTCGACCGCGGCCGTCCGAATCACTTGGCGCCCGTTCGCGGGCACGCGTCCGGTCACCGTAAGTGCGTTCTGGCCCGGCAGACGCGCGAGATCGATGCTCGCCGTCGTCGTCGCCGCCGTCGTCTGCACCGCGGCGCGGATGTCGAGGCCGTGGCCGGGCGGCGAGGCGACCACGGTCGCGGCCTCGCCTTCACGAGTCCCCGGACGAATGCGAAGCACTGCCACGCTCTCGCTGTACTGCAGCGCGCTGACCGGAGCGGCATAACCGTAGGCCAGGTAATCCCATGCCCACCCGGCCCCGATGCCCTCATCATCGAATGCGCTGTCGTCGCCGATCACCCGGCCGGTCACGCGCGAAACGCCCGCCGCCCGCAGCTCCCGCGCCCAGGCCGTGAAGAGCGGTGACGCGCCGAAATCGACCGACGCGATACTTGGATCGCCGCCACCGATCGCGATCAGGTCGCCGTGCAACACGCCGTCGCGAATCTCGCCCCGCGCGGCCAGCCGCGTTTCGAAGCGGTAGTCCCACCCCAGCATCTCGGCGGCGGCAGCCATCGTCACGATCTTCATGTTGGATGCCGGCATGACGAGCGTGCGCGCGTTGCGCTCGTAGAGCAGGCGTCCATCGCGCATGCGCTCGATGCGCACGCTCCACAGTGCCGTGTCGAACGGGGGAGTGGAGAAGAGACGATCGAGATCCGAGACGAGAAGTTGAGCAGGTTGCGTGGGTTGCGTAGGTGGCGCAGGTCTGGCGGCGCAGGCGGATATTGCAATGATGCACGCGATCGCGGCGGCGCCGGGGAACTTCGTCACTGTGCTTTCTTGCGGAAGTCTTCGGCCTTCTTCGCGAGCTCGGCTGCCAGCGGCGCTTCGATCGTGAACACGATATTGCGTACCGTGTCGCGCGCGTAGACGGTGCCTTCGCCGGCGGCGCCCCCGATCTCGAGCTGGGCGCGCGTGGGGCCGGCGGTGATGCCGACCGCCGCCGAGGGCTTCGCAAGTGCGGCGGCCGCCGCGCCGGCGTCGTCTACGATCGACTGCATGCGTGCCGTGGCCAGGCGATCGATGAGTCCTTCGACCACGGTGTCATCCGCGGGTTCGTCGGAGGGAGCGCTCATGTGCCAGTTGCCGCCGCGCCGCACGAGACTGATGCGCGAGGATCCTGCTGACAGTTCGACACCGCTGACGGCCTCGCGGGCGAACTTCAGAATCGCCTTGTCGCGCAGGTCGAAGCGCGAGCGGTTGAACGATTCTTCGAGGAACCCGCCTACGAGGAACACGCGCGGCGCGTCGGGCAGCTTCGCATAGAGGTCGCCGCCCATCGGCGTCTTGCTGCCGAGCAGCAGCGTGTGCGACTTGCCGGCTGCGTCGGTGAACGCGACCGTGAAGCGCGGCGTGTCGAGGCCGTACTCGGCGAGGGACGCGGGCTGTTCGTCGACGACGCGCTGGAGCTCGAGACTGGCGAGCCCCGACGTGATGTTGGACAGTTCCGTGTCGTCGACCGAGGCCCCCTCGACTTCGGCGAGCGTCCAGCGGTCGCCCGCCTTCTTGAGCGTGCTCGTTTCCCCGGCTTCGTTGCGCAGGCGCACTTCGTGGATCTGGCTCGTGTCGACCGCGAAGAGCTTCTCGCGAGGCGTCTCCTCGCTCGACGAATCGCGCTTCATCTCCACGAACCACACGTAACCGCCGATACCGGCGGCCACGAGCGCGAGCAGCAGAAACGACCGCGCGCCCCTCACGCTAGCGTCTCCGCCACCAGGTGCGCACGCCCGCGGCGAACAGCAGCCCTGGAATCACGAAAAGGCTCAGCAGGCGGATGCGTGACTGCTGATCGTCGGTCAGCGTGATTCGCCGATCGTCGGCCGCCTTCGGCCGGATGGCGATCAGGTTCTCCTGCAGCGACGCCCAGTTGAGCACGTTGAGGAACAGGTCGCTGTTGCCCTGGAAGCCGAGCAGCCAGTTGGCCGCGAAGTCCGAGTCGCCGAGCACCACGAGACGCGCCTCGGGCTTGGGCGCGGCGTCGGGCGCCGTGCCCGCC
>JALYRV010000328.1 GCA_030855205.1 Acidobacteriota bacterium
ACCGCGAGCTTGCCGCGCGCTTTCGCCGCGGCAATGACGGCCTTCAGCGTGTCGTATGTGATCGACGGGAACCTCGGTGCCGCGGCCTCGCGGTCGTCGAACACGATCTTGATGTAGTCGGACCCCTCCGCGATGCGCGCGTCGACGAAGGCCTGCGCCTCCTCGGGGGACGAGATCGTCGGAATCACCATCCCGTACTCGGTCCCGTGCCCCTTCGGCGCCGTGACGAGCGTGCCGGCCGAGAAGATGTCGGCGCGCCCCGGCGCCCCTTCCTTTTGCTGCGCCCGCCAGCCCGACACGGCCTGGTGTGCCGTGAACATATCGAGCTCCGTGGTCACGCCGAACACGAGCGCGCGCTCGAGCGCATCGCCGAACGCGTGGGCGTGCGCGTCGATGAAGCCAGGGAGCAGCGTCTTGCCGGCGCCGTCGACAACCGCCGCGCCTGCCGGCGCCGTCACGCTCGCGCCAATCGCGGCGATCCTCCCGTGCTCCACCAGCACGCTCGCCTTCTCGTGCATGCGCTCGCCGTCGAAGACGCGCGCGTCACGGATGACGAGCGCTGCCGCCTGTGCGGCAGGCGCTGTCACATCCGCCGCCGCCCCGCGAGACGCCGCGCCGATCCCGGTGGCGATGCCAAGGGCGCCGAATGCGATCAACCAGCCATGCAGTTTCGTCATGTTCATCCCCATGTCTTGTCCTCATCGCGTCGGTAGCCCCACAGCGCGACGCCGAGTCCGGCGGCCGTGAAGCCCGCGAGCACGATCACGTGCGTCCATGCCGGCGCGCCGCGATCGGCGCCAATCGCGCCAAGCGCCAGCTGTGCCAGATGGTACGGCGGCAGGAACGGCGCCAACGCGCGCACGAAGGGCGGCAGCACCTCAATCGGGATCCAGAGTCCCGAGGCAAACGACAGCGGCAGATACAGCACGTTGACCACCGCGGGCGCCGAGTTCGGTCCCGCAAGATAGGCCATCGCGAGACCGAGCGCGCCGAAGGGGATCGCCCCCAGCACCAGCGTCACGAAGAGACGCAGCCACGTCGACGCCGACAAGCTGACGCCGCCGAAGCCCGCGCCCATCGCGCCGAGCAGCAACACGATGATGGCCGAGAAGAGCGCGGCCATCGCGAGCTTCGCCGCGAAGTACGCGAGGGGCGGCATGGGCGTCGCGCGCTTGAGTGTCATCCATCCCTGTCCGCGCTCGACCGCAACGCCGACGCCGAATCCGAACAGCGACGCGCCGATCACGCCGAAGGCGCCGTACGTCGCGATCAGATACGTCGCCATCGTCGTCGAGCCCGTCACGCGGCCGCCGCCGAATGTCAGGCCGAAGAGCGCATAGAACATGACCGGAAACAGGATCGAGGGGATCGCGTAAGCCGGCATGCGCCAGAGTTTGAGGAACTCGTACTTCGCCTCGAGTGCGTATGCTCGGGTCATCATCGTGCGCCTCCAGCGGTCAGAGAGAGGAATGCTTCTTCGAGCCCGGCGCCGGTGACTTCGAGCCCGCTCAGCGAGGGATCGGCGGCGAGCAGCGCGCGGGTCACGCCCTCGGCATCGCTCGTGAGGAGCTCCACCGACGCGCCGTCCGGCCTCACGGACTGTACGCCGGCGAATGCCGCGAGACGCACATGATCGATGGACGTCACGCAGCGCACGCGGCGCGCGGCCGTCAGCCCCTTCACCTCATGCGGCGCGCCGTCGGCCACGATGCGCCCCTTGCTCATGACGACGATGCGATCGGCGAGCGCGTCGGCTTCCTCGAGATAGTGCGTCGTGAGAAGGATGGAGCGTCCGCTTGCGGCGAGGCGCCGGATTTCCTGCCAGAACGCGCGGCGCGATTCGACGTCGAGTCCCACGGTGGGCTCGTCGAGGAAGAGCAGGTCAGGGTTGCCGCAGATCGCGAGCGCGAACTGGACGCGCTGCTTCTGGCCGCCCGAGAGGTTGCCGTACTTGCGGTCCGCGACGGTGGCGAGGCCCGCGACGGCGAGCACGCTGTCGACGTCCATCGGCGACGGGTAGTAGCTGCAGAACAGGTGGACGTGCTCACGGACCTTCAGCGTCTCGGGCACCTTCGACACCTGCAGCATGACGCCTGTGCGCTGGCGCGCGCCGGCGGTGCGCGGGTCGCGGCCGAACAGCGTGACCGATCCCGACGTGGGGCGCGTGAGACCGAGCAGCAGCTTCACGGCTGTGGTCTTGCCTGCGCCGTTCGGTCCGAGGATTGCCGTCACGCGGCCGGCCTCGAGCCCGAGCGTCAGCTGGTCGAGGGCCGTTGTCGTGCCGTAACGTTTCGTGACGCTCTCGAGTTCCGCAATCACCGGCGTGTCCATGGGGACTACTATGGAGGGGCCCGGCGAGGCTGAACAGTGGAGAAGGTCAGTCGCCGAAGGTGACAAACGTCACCTGCTTCACCTGCCTATGGCCCTCACCGCAACCATCTACAACTTCGACATCGAGCTGGCCGACAGTGATCGCGGCGTGTACGAGTCGTTATCGCTGCGCGTGGCGCAACACCCCTCGGAATCGCCGGAGCATCTGGTCGCGCGGCTGCTCGCGTATCTGCTCGAATACCGCGAGGGGATCGAGTTCTCGCGCGGCGTGTCGGATCCTGACGAGCCCGCCATTTCGGTGCGGGATCTGACGGGAAGAATCCGATCATGGATCGACATCGGCGCGCCCGACGCGGCGCGGTTGCACAAGGCCTCGAAAGCGGCCGGCCGCGTCGCCGTCTACACGCACAAAGATGCGGGGCAGTTCCTGAAGCAGCTGGCGGGCGAGCGCATTCATCGCGCGGAGGCGCTCGAGCTGTACGCGCTGGATCGAGCGCTCGTGGGCGCGCTCGTCGCGCGGCTCGAGCGGCGCGTGGCGTTCAGCGTGTCGGTGAACGAAGGAGAGCTCTACGTCTCGATCGGCGCGGACAACCTGACCGGAAAAATCGAGCGGCTGACTATT
>JALYRV010000132.1 GCA_030855205.1 Acidobacteriota bacterium
GTGTGGAGGAATCACGAGCACACGTATCCCTCCGAAGATCCCGCCAACGCCTGGAGTGATCGTCGAGAGATCCTATTGTCGCGAAAACTGGTTTTCACCACGGGCTGCTAGCAGCGCCATTTATCACTTAGCACAATTCACGGCGGGCTCCGCAAGTTTGCTCCTATATTGTTGGTCTCCCGACAACGCAAATGATTCGCGGCTGAGGTTGCGCCTGGATTGCAGCGCCCTGCCGCGCGTTGCCGCATTCTGCAGCGTTGCCGTTCAGAATCGTTAGTATTTCTAACTATTTTTCATGTTTAGAGCGACTCTTAATCTGCGGGTTGATGGTTCGATTCCATCGCGGCTCACCACTTTTTCTTCAGCACTCTCAGACGGCGCCAAGTAGTTGAAAAGTGGTGCCGTTGCGGCGGTTCGATTGAATCGATTTCCGTCAAACGCGATTCCTTCCGGGAAGAACAGCTGCGGCAGCCGCTGATTGTGATCCGGGAGCCGGGCCGATCTCGGGCGATCCGGGGCGGCTCCAGCAAGTCATCTGGAATCTTCTCTCCAACGCCATCAAGTTCACCCCGAAAGACGGCAAGGTTCAGATTCTGCTCGAGCAGGTGAACTCCCACATCGAAATCAGCGTCGCGGACACCGGTGCCGGCATCGCACCCGAATTCATTCCGCACCTGTTCGAACGCTTTCGACAGGGCGATGCGTCGACGACGCGCAAGTACGGAGGTCTTGGACTGGGGCTGTCCATCGTGAAGCGCCTCGTCGAGCTGCACCGCGGAACCGTCTGGGTCAGGAGCCCTGGCGAACACCAGGGCACAACGGTGACGGTGCATCTTCCCATGATGGTGATACACCGGAACGTGGAAACGGGCGAACGACAGCATCCGAGAACAGCAAACGTGGGCACCACCAGCTTCATCGCCACCGAGCTCACCGGACTCAAAGTGCTTGTGGTCGACGATCAATCCGATGCGCGCAATCTCATCAAGCGGGTGCTCGAAGACTGCGCCGCCGAGGTGATCACGGCGGGCACGGTCGATGAGGCGCTCGAGCTCATCGAAGCAGAGCGGCCGGACGTCCTCGTGAGCGACATCGGCATGCCGGACGCAGACGGGTTCGAGCTGCTCAAGAGAGTACGAGCGCTCGGAGCGGATCGGGGCGGAAGGATTCCTGCGATCGCACTAACGGCGTTTGCCCGTTCGGAGGATCGGACTCGAGCGCTGCGGGCTGGCTTTCTCGTCCATGTCTCGAAGCGCGTCGATCCGTCCGAGCTCGTGGCCACTGTGGCGAGCGTCACGGGGCGCGTCGGCCGGCAGTCATAGCCGGTTGCCCTTTTGCTTGTCCCTTGTCCTTCTGCCCTGACAGCCCCGGCACCCTTACGCCTTGTCAATCGCCTCCGACACGCGGTAGCCCGATCGTGTCGCCGCTTCCATCCCCCAATTCAGGTTGTCGGCGTACGCGCCGACGAAGTGGATGCGCCCGTGCGGCTCGATGAGCGTCGGCCAGAACCGGGCGAGCTGACCCGGGCGGTACGACGTCGTTTCGCACGCCGAGGCCCACGGATTGCTCGCCCAAGGAACGACATGCGCCTTCTCGATGTCTTCCGACGCGCCAGGATAGCGCTTGCGGTACACGGCCAGCGCCGCCTCAGGCGACTGTATGCCGGTGGCCGTGCCGACGAGCAACCCGCGCGGCGTCTCCACCTCGTCGCACGTGGTCCAGACGTGGTTTAACTCCCGGTCTCCAAACTCCATGTTCGGGCTGATGCCGTCGCGCTTCCAGAACTGCGTGCGCGATTGGAAGATCACGCGCGAGTCGAAATAGTACGGGACGTTCCGCAGCGCGTATGCCTTGTCGGCCGGCCAGGCGGGCGTGACGGGAATGGCTCGCAGCTTCACCGCGGACATCGCGCAGACGAGATGGTCGGCTTCGTGGGTGACGCTGCCCGCGTCGGACCGACACGTCACCCGCACGCCGGTCTGCCCATGCTCGATGCCCGTCACCGGCGAGCGCAGTTGAATACGGGAGCCCAGTCGCTCGACAAACGCGTCGGGGAGCTTCTGATTCCCGCCGACCAGTCGGTATACGCGGGGCGGAAACAGCGGGACGCCGCGCAACTTGAGGATGGCCGCATGCCACACCGACTGCAGCGCCGAGCCGCTGCCGCCGATGAACGCCAGCGCGCCGGCAGAGGCCCCGTCTTTCCGAAACACGTCGGTGGTGGACTGCCCATCGAGATGATTCAGGCCGGCGTCGAACGGCCGATACTCGTCCCGGAAGCTATCCAGGTACGGCGCGTAGTAGAGCGACGCGAGCTCGGGGAACGGGTGCGTCGCGAGATACTCCACCTCCCGGCGGTTCAAGCCGAATCCGGCGAGCACCTTCGGATCGGCCAGCATCTCAGGCGAATACATCTTCCCCCCGATGAAGCGAAGGATGTTCTCCCGTCGCGGGTAGTAGCGGTGCGGCAGCTGGAACTCGTTCACGTACGACCAGTAACGTTCATACCCTGGCTGGGTGAAGTGCTCCGCCCCCGCATCCGCATACAGCCCGTCGTCGAGCGGCTCGCGGAACGTGAAGACGTGCCCGCCGGTACGATCCGAGGCCTCGAGCACGACGACCTCGTGCCCGCGCCGCACCAGTTCCCATGCGCAGCTCAACCCGCCGATGCCCGCGCCGGCGACGATCACCTTCCTGGCCGCGCGCGCCTGAGCCCTGGCGGCCATCAACGCGGCGGCCGTGAGCTTCAACGCATCACGCCGTGAGAGCAACGTTTCAGACATCGCGATGCCTCATTTTTCGGAGACGGCCCTGACCCAATCACGCAGCCTTGAAAGGCGGCGCTACCAGAGCGCGAAAAGAGGCCGCCAGATTGCCGAGCCTGAATGATGACGCACGGGGTGTAGCGCAGCCCTTCAGGGCTGTCGCGCGCGCCGACAACACTCGTTTCAAACAGGAGGACTCGAGCTCAAGAGATTTGATTCTTAACAAAGGCGTCTCCTGACCTCTGATCCTCTGTAAAAAAGCCTAACGGCCGTACGAGACTCGGCCGCTCTTCTGGTCGATCGTGACGAGCCCGTCCACGCGGTCGAGGACGTATGACGCCCTGTCGCCGCCAGCCCATCGTACTTCCAGTTTCGACACCGTCGTCTCGCGGCCGAGCCCGACGTGCACGCGGAGATCCGACTGCGAGATCTGGCCGCGGCCGCTGGCGACTTCGCCGCGCCGCCGCACGCCGCCGGCGGTAACGAACACTACCGAGCCGATGGCGTCGCGCGGGCACTTGCGTTCAGGGTCGCCGACGAGTCGAACCGTCAGCCAATGGCCGGCCGAGCCGCCGCCGACGTTACGCGCCACAGTGGGCGCGGCGTCGATGTTGTTGATGACCACGTCGACGCCGCCGTCATTGTCGAGATCGCCCACCGCCGACCCGCGCGACACCCGCGCGGTCGAGAGGCCATCGCCGGCCGCCGCGCCGACGTCCTCGAAGCGTCGGCCCTCCAGGTTGCGAAACAGGAGCGCACGTTGCGCGTAGGACGTGTTCCACGCCATCGTGTCCGCCGCCGGATAGACGTGGCCGTTGACGACGAGCAGATCGAGCCAGCCGTCATTGTCGTAGTCGAGAAAGTCCGTGCCCCACCCGAGGAATGGAATGGACACTTGCGCGATGCCCGACTTGAAGCTGACGTCGCGTACGATGGTGCCGTCGTGATTGTGATAGAGCACGTTGAAGTCGTCTGCGAAGTTCGTAATGTGGATGTCGTTGCGTCCGTCGTTGTCGTAGTCGCCGATCGCCACGCCCATGTGGGCCTGCTCGCGGCCATTGCCGTCGAGCGCAGCACCGGAGGGGTAGCTGATGTTCTCGAACCGGCCCTGGCCGGCGTTGCGGTAAACGTAGTTGGGCCCCGAGTCATTGGCGACCAGCAGGTCAAGGCGCCCGTCGTCGTCCAGGTCGAACCAGGCGACGCCGAATCCGTACAGGCCTTTGGCGTCGGTCACACCGGCGTCACGCGTGGTGTCGGTAAAGGTGCCATCGCCGTTGTTGCGGAACAGGTGATCCGGAGCGCCGCGAAGCCCGCGCGGGCCGCACATCACCGGGAGCCCGCGGTAGGTGCAGTACGCCGCGCCGGCCGAGTAGGCCGCTCCCATCCCGCCTGTCGTCTGTGGCGCAGGTGCGTCGGGTGGTGAGACCTGACGCCGTGGGGGCGACGGGGGTGGGTTCTGGAGGTCGAAAGCGACGTAGCCGGCCACGTAGAGATCCAGCCAGCCGTCGCCGTCATAATCGCCAAAGGCGCAGCCCGTCGACCAGCTGTCGACGGCCACGCCCGAGCGGATGGCCTCGTCCGCGAATCGGCCATCGCCAGCATTTCGGTACAGCCGGTTGGGGCCGAAGTTGGTCACGTAGAGATCGGAATCGCCGTCGTTGTCGACGTCGCCGACGCAGACGCCCTGGCCCCAACGCTCGTTGGCCACATTCGCGGCAGTGGTGACGTCACGGAACGTCCGGTCGCCATTGTTGCGGAAGAGCGCGGCCCGTGGCGGACCCGCGGCACGCGGTTCCAGCGTCGAGCCGTTGACCAGATAGACGTCGAGAAGGCCGTCGCCGTCGAAGTCCCACAGCGCCACGCCCGAGCCCGTGGCCTCGATGATGTAGTTCTTCTCGGCGCCGCCTGACACATGCCGGAACCCTGAAAGGCCCGACTCGACGGTGACGTCGGCGAATCGCACATTGGCGGCCGCGTTGGGTGAGGCCGCCGGAATCTGGCGAGTGGGTGGGACAGCCTGTCGCGCCAGGCCGAGGGCGCCGAGACACACAGCGACAAACACCCACGATGTCCTTGGTGACGCCATGAAGGCGCTTACCGCCCGCCCCGCAGTTGCTCGGCCCTTCTGAATGCGTCCTGCGCGCGCACGGCGTCGCCGGATGCCTGGTAGGCCATGCCGAGCATGTAGTGCGCGTCATACATCCCGGGCTCGAGGGCGATGGCGCGCTGCAGTTTCGCGATGCCCTCAGCGGTGCGCCGGAGCTTGACGAGTGATGTGCCCAGACCGGCCCATGCCACGGCCGCCGACGGGTTACGCTGGACCGCCTGTTCGAATTTCTTCGAAGCCATATCGTCATTCTGCAGGTAGCTGTGGCATACCCCGAGACCATACGCGGCGTCGAACGTCGGTCGCACCGACTCGGCTTTGTCGTATAAGCCGATGGCCTCCTCGCAGGCCAGCCGGATCCGCTTCAGCTTTCCCAACCCCAGCAGCGCGTCGAGTAGGTCTGGCCTCGCCTCGAGCGCTGCGGCGTACTCGTGCTCCGCGTCGGCGCGTCGTTCCTGCGCTTCGAGCATTTCGGCCTGCAACTGGTGTAAGCGCGCGGAATCCGGCGCCATCCGCGCGAGGCGCTGGAACTGGTCGGCCGCGAGCCGGCGCGTCACCAGACCGAGGTAGTAGAGGACATCCACATCGGCAGGATGCGCGCGTGCCGCGCGGTCGGCCATCCGATACGCGTCATCCCATTCGTCACGTTCAAGGTGGACGCGAACGAGCAGCACCTGTGATCGAACGTCTCCCGGGTGTCGCTTGAGATAGTCCGTGCCGAGCACGAAAGCGCGTTCCGCGTCCCCTGCGGCCAGGGCGCGGGAGGCCTCGGCGAGTCCAGGATCGGCAACCGCGCGCGGGGGCTGCGCACGGGCTACTGCCGCGACCATCAGCAGCCCGGCGATCGACACGCACCAGACCACCAGGCGACCGGCGGCGATCCGGCCCGGGGTCCCCGACGCGCGTTCGGTCCGCGCTGGGGTGGGGGCTGGGGCCCCCGGCGCGCGTTCTGTGCGCGCTGAGGAGGAGAGACGCGCCGGCGCGGCCAACGACATGGGAATTTCCGCAAGGCTATCAGCACGGCAAATGCAGTGTCAATGCGCCGCCACGCGCGCGTGACAACTGCCTACGCGTTCAAGCGGCAGCCCTGCCCATCGTAAAACTGTAAACTCTGTAAAACCTTAAAACCCTAGCTAACCTCAAAACCCTAAAACCGTAAAACCCTAAAACCTTAAAGCTTTACCGCCCGTCCGGCTCAGCCCTGATGATCCGCAGAAACTCCTGCGCCCGCGCGTCCCGTTTCTCGATCAGCAGAGCGACCCTGGCCGACTGTGCCTCCCGGCGTGGATCCTTCGTTTTCGCATAGAGCGTCGCCAGGTTCACCGACGCGGCGTAGTGTTCAGGGTCGATCGTCAACGCTTTTGAGAGCGTTTGCTCCGCTTGTCCGTACTCCTCTGAGCGTGTCTGAATCAACCCGAGTTCCGCCCACGCATCGGCGACGCCCGCGTTGAGCTGAAGGGCTTGCTCGATCTCTCTGCGGGCCGTCACGAGATCGTTGGCCTGCCGTGCAATACGCCCCAGAAAATAGTGGGCGCCGGTCGCCGTTTCAGGGGCACGCGCCGCGCGTTCGAGTTCCGGTCGAGCCTCATCGAACTGATTGCTATAAAACCGCGCGGCGCCCAGCGCGAAGTGGCCACGCGGATCGTCCGGTTTGAGCCGGACGTACTTCTCGAAGTACGGCAACGACTCGGACGGCTCGTGCCGGTGTGTCGCCACGGCGCCCATGGCGTAGTTCACCAACGGATTCTCGGGATCGAGTTCGACGGCCCGTTTCATCGACTCGTAGGCCTCACCGCCCAGGTTCTGCTCGACGCACACCATGCCGAAGAGAAAATGGACGGTCGCGTTCGCCGGCTCGAGCGACCGCGCGTGCGCCAGGTAACCAAGCGCCCCCTGATAGTCCTTCAGTTTGATGGCTGTCCGGGCAAGTTCCATCAGCATCGGCGCCGAGGCGCCTCCGGCAGCGACCGCTCGTTCGAGCACCTGGCGTGCTTCGGCAAACCTGGCCGCGCGAACATGAATTGCCGCTAGGGCTTGAAGGGCGCGAGGCGATGCCAGCGCGCGATGGTCCAGCGCGTCGAGCATGAGGGCGCCGACTTCGTCCCCGGCACCAACCGAAACCGCCGGGAGCACGGCGAGGACGTCGGCCTCCGTCAGCGCCGGATCCGCCGCCAGGGCTTCGACAGTCCGGCGTGCCGCCGCCATGTCGCCCAGGGCGCTCAGATCGACGGCAAGAACCGCAAGCGCCTGAGGGCGTCGCCGGACTTCCTCGGGCAGTTGCTCGAGCATCGCGCGGCTCGCGGCAAACTGCCCGTCGAGCGCCAACAGGAAGCCGCTTTGGAACATCCCCTCGACGCTGGCGGGCTCGGTGTCCAGCAATCGGCGGTAGATCGCAATCGCCTTGGCGCGCATCGCGGGATTGTCCCCGGCCCGCTCCTGATAGAGCCGTCCCAGGTTCTCGTACGAGGCGGGGCCTCGCGGTGCGAGGCGAATCGCCGCCTGAAAGTGCGTCTCTGCCGACTCGAAGGCGCCACGCTGGGCGGCGATGACGCCGGCGAAGTTGTGCAGGATGGGATCGTCGGGATGTGTCTGCAAGGCCGGCTCGACGACCCCACTGGCCGCGTCCAGATCGCCGCGTTCGAGCAGCACGACAATCTGCTGGAGGGTCCCCTGGGGCGCGCGGCCATCTTGACGGTCGGGGGAGGCGGTCGCGAATAACGGGGCGAAGCACAGAACGAACGTCATCGCCACGACGTGGGCGCCCACTCGCAGAGTGGTCACCGCGCCGGCTCCCGGGCGTTGTGCAGCCGCTCGAAGGTGGTGATGGCGGCGCCCGCCTCTGCGGTGCGCCCTTGTTGCCGGTAAATGCGCGCCAACGCATAGTACGGCTCGGCATACGCGGCGTCGACCGCGGTTGCCTGGCGCAGCGCCTTCACCGCATCGTCCAGCCGGCCGTTTTGCTCCAGCAGCGCGCCGAGCTGGTAGTAACCAGGCGCGAAGGTTCGATCGTACGTCAACGCCTCGCGGAACAGGGTCTCGGCCTCTCCCAGTTCCCCGCGCGTGCGGAGCAGGATGCCGAGATTGAGCGCGGGCCAGGCCGAAGGCGCCTCGTGGTCAAGGCGATTGAGCCGTACCGCCTCGCGGTAGTGCGGGATCGCCTCGTCTCCCTGGTGGAGCGCTTCGTAGCAGAGACCCAGGTTGTCGTGCGCGCGGGTAAATGTCGGCTCCTTTGCGACGACGTCCTGCAGCCGGCGAATCGCCGCGCCGTACTGGCCGGCATCGTAGTCCAGCCGGGCAAGCCAGTACGGGTAGATCGGGTTGGCGGGCTCGGCCAGGGCGAGGCGCTCCAGTTCGGGACGCGCCCAGTCGCCGCGTTTCATCGCGATGTAGGCCAGGGCAAGCTGCAGCCGCAGGGGGTTGTCGAGCGGGCCGAGGGACTCGGCCTTCTTGATCGCGATGGCGGCGTTCAGAGGCTTGCGATCCATCATGAAAACGCTGGCGATCTGCGTGAGCAGTTGGCGGGATGTCGGCTGCCGCGCGATTCGGTCGGCAAGCAGCCGTTCGGCGCGCTCGAAGTCCCGCGCCGCCAGCGCCGTGTCCAGCTCGGACTTCGCAGGCGTCGCCCTGCGCGGAAGCGGAGCCGCGGTGATCTCTTGCTCGAGCGTCGTCAGCGTTGGTGCCTGGGGCGCCTGCGCTGCCGCGGACGCCGCTGCCAGGCCGAAGAGCGCCAACGGCATGGACAGCCAGGACGTAGTCATGAGCGTGAACCTGTTGCCTCGCCGCCGCTAGCGCCCGGCGCGCGCGGCGTCGATGGTCGCCTGTAAGGCGCGCGCGTCTTTGCTATCGGGCAGCAGAACCAGAACGCGCGCGACGGCGCGCGTGGCTTCGTCCAATTGTCCATCACCCAAGTAGATGCGCGCAAGCGCGAGATGGACTTCAGTGAGGGTGCCATCACGGGCGATGGCGTCCTGGAAGGCGCGCTCGGCCAGGTCCGCCCGCCCCTGCTCGAGATATTCGCGGCCCAGGGCCTGGCTGAGACGGGCCGCCTTTGGATCGATTGCCTGAATTCGCGTGTGCGCCCACTGCGACAGCCTCAGGTAGGCCTTCCCCAGGCGGTAAGCATACTCGGGATTGTCGGGTGACAGGTTGACCAGCGTGCGGTACTCGTCAGCCAGGCAGAGGACGTCGTTGACGCGCTCGCAGGCGTCGGCCCGCTGCAGGCGGACGGCGGGCTCGCGCGGCATCAGCTGGGACGCCAGACCGAGCTCGATCACGGCAGCCCTGGCCTGTCCCAGCGCCAGCAAGCTGGTGCCGGCGAGCAGGTGCGCGGGCCCGAAGGCCGGATCGAGCCGCGAGGCGGCGCGGAATTCTACGAGCGCATCGGCGTGCCGTCCGCGCTGCTGCAGCACGATGCCGAGGTTGTGTCGAACGAAGGCCCGGTCACCACCATCGCGAATGACGGTGC
>JALYRV010000133.1 GCA_030855205.1 Acidobacteriota bacterium
GGCGTAGTCTGCCCCGTATCCCAAAGGACGGTCGTCGGCAGCCAGCCATTGGTGGAGACGGTCAGCGTGTACGACGCGCCTGGCATAACCATGCTCGGCCCCCCGATGGACGCGGTCCGGAAACCGCCGGCCGCGACGTACGCATCGGGAATGCCGTATCCGACCTTCGCGCTGAACCCGGGAATCAGATCCTGTTCGCCGGAGATCCGCTTCAGCGAGCCCGAGCTCCGTAGTCGGGCGATCACCTGGGCTCGCGTCGCGGTTGGCTGTTTGCCCCAGACGAGCGCGATGATGCCACTCAGGTGGGCCGTGCCCGACGAGCTGCCACCGACCTGAATCAGGCCCTGGCCACCTCCGGCCGTGGGCACTCCGCCGTCGCCGTTGACCGCCGCGAAGGCGACCTCGGATCCGTACGCCGACTCGGGCGTCGCTCCGCCGTACAGCTCGTAGCCGGCCTGCGGATCGGCCGTGTCTTTGCTCTTCACGATCGAGACCGCCAGCACTTGCGGATACATCTTCGCCGGGAACTGCACCGCCGAGACGAACGTCCCGGCCGCGCCGACGAAGATCGTCTGTGTCGTCTCATAGGCCATGTTGATGTTGTCGTAGACGAAGGTCGACCAGAACGGCGTGCCGAGCGCGAGGTTCACGACTCGCGCGCCGTCGGCGACCGCCAGGTTGATGGCCTCGATCAGTTCGACCCGCGAGCCGGCCCCCAGAACCACGCCGCCGTTGTACTTCACCGTGGTCAGGTCCGCGCCCCACGCGACGCCGACTATCTTGCGCGGCGACGCGAACTGGACGTCGAGCGGCGCGGCGGCGAGGCCGGCGATACGCGTGCCGTGTCCGCAGTCGTCCCAGGTCGCGGCGACGACGGTGTGGTGGCGGGCGGCCGGCCGGGTGCCGTTCCAGTTAAACGCGGTGATGAGCTGGTGCTCGTCCTCGAACACGCCGGTGTCGATCACGCCGATCCGGATGCCGGCTCCGGGGTTCGAGATCGCGTTGTTCGCCTGCTTGTAGAGGTTCCACGCCTCGACGATGCCGAGGTGGGAGAAGCTCCACGGGATCCGGTTGTCGAAGAAGTCGCCGTCGGCCGCGATGGGGGTGTAGGCGTCGAGCGCGCACCCGATGCCTTGCGGCAGGTAAAGCGGCTCCACCGCCTCGACCATGGTCAGCTCGCGGATCTGGCGCAGCGCCTCGAGGCTGCCGATCTGTACCACGATCGCCGGATAAGCGCGGCGGTCGGGCATCCGCGGCATCTCACGGCCGGCGTCGGAACCATCCCAGGGCCTCACCTCGGGGATCTGGAGCAGGCGCTGCCGCGCGCGTGCGAGCTCGTCCTCGGTGATCAGAACGATCCCGCCAAAGTAGCCGCGCGCGAGCTCGGGCCGCTTGAAGGTCACCAGCGCGGCGTTGTGGTTGTGGGGGGCGACCAACTCGCGCCACGCCTCGTCCACCGAGAGCTGCTGGTACCAGGGCACACGAGGATCGCGGGCGGGCGGGACCCTGGGCGACTGCCACTGTTCGCCGGTCATCTCGGCGGTGGGCTCAGCCGAGGGCTGCGCCGGTTCAACCGGCCGCGACGGGACCCGCTGGTTGATGCAACCCGCGGCGCCGGCCGCCCAGGGCAAGCACCAGAAGACCAGGAGTGCTCTGATTGATCGGAGCATGGGGTGCCTCTCCATGGACTACTACCTGCACTTGAAGAACTGGCAGCGGTTCGACTGGCACTCGTCCGGCAGGAAGCACGCCGCACCGTCGGGCTTCTTCACGGCGGGGGGCGGTTGTGCTTCGCACTTGAAGACCTGGCAGCGGTTCGACAGACACTCGTCCGGCAGGAAGCACGCCGCACCGTCGGGCTTCTTCACCGCTGGGGGCGGCTGTGCCTCGCACTTGAAGAACTGGCATCTGTTCGACTGGCACTCGTCCGGCAGGAAGCACGCCGCACCGTCAGGCTTCTTCGGCGCCGGCTGCGCGCCGCCGTCGAGGAACTGGATGATCTGCCGCGCGAAGTACTCCCGGCGCTCGATATCGACCGAGTGCCCGGTCTCTTGCAGGAAGAGCGCCTTGCCCGGAGTTTCCGACATGTAGGGCACCGTTCGCTGGGTCGCTCCGCAGATGTCGTTGAAGAGGATGCGGTCCTCGGTGCCGCAGGCGAGCAGCATCGGCTTCGTGTTCGACAAGTACCGAGCCTGGCCCGGCGTATTCGCATCGTTCGACTGGTGGCTGTAGAGCAACTGTTCGGCCCCGAGCCGCCAGTGCCAGCGCAGGAACAACGGGTCGTAGGTCTCGTGGCGATCGAGCCGCGCCGCTACCAGCGCGGACTTCTTGCAAGGGTAATGCTCGCTCTGCCACGAATCCGATTGAGACATGTTGACGAGGATCGGAACGATGGGCTTGTCCCAGCTCCCGAAGAACTCGCGGCGGAGCGCCGTGCGCCGCGGACTGAGCAGGTCGCCGGGATCGCCGGGCTCGATGTCGTTGGCCGACAGCAGCGCCGTGAGCGGGGCCAGGTGCCGCGTGACGCCGGTCGGGTCGAAGTTCGAGCCCTGGACGAAGTTCTGCCAGGCCTCCTTGAAGTTGCCGTCGAGCAGGCGATCCCAGTCGACGTTCAGCGCGAAGCCCGGCGATCCGCCGAACGAGCTCCAGATCGACGCCGGCGACCACACGATGAAGTTCGGCAGCCACTCCATGTTCGAGGCCTCGCCCGGGCCGCACGGCCCGACACGCGTGCTCAGGCACCGGCGCCCGAGCCGGAACGTGAGGTTGCCTCCGAGGCTGCCGCCCATGACGGTCTTCATCCGGCCCTTGAGCCCAGGCAGGGCGCCGCTGTCGAGCGTCTCGACGAAGGCGACCACGAAGTTCTCGAGGAAGTCGAGCAGCGGCGTCTCGCCGGTGAACGAGAAGTCGGGCGCCGCGATCATGCTCTTGGCGGCCAGCGTGTAGGCCACCGGATTGCCCAGCTGGTCCTTGGGCGTCCCGATCGTCTCGAGCGAGGAGATCCGGAGGTGATCGAGGTTGTCGGCGTATCCCGACGTCGGCAGATCGACCGAGATCATCACCAGCTTCTTCGCGCCGGGGGCGTTGCGCCGCAGCATGAGGAGCTGCTCGGTGATGTCGGTCGCCTCTTCGGCGCGCGAGTCCATGCCGTGCAGGAACAGGAGCACTTCGGCGTCGGCCGGGATCGACGCCGTCGGCTCCTTGGCCAGGGCCAGGTTAGGCGGTGCGGGGCGGCGCGCGGCGGGGACGTCCTGCCCGATGATGTAGCGGCTCCGAACCGTGATGGCGTCGCCGTCGGCGTTCTTGACCGAGACGTCGACGTCGAACTGGGGGTAGTTGCTCGACGGCACGTTCACCGGCCGATGCGGCGAGTCGTCCTCGCCCGACACCGCGATCCAGCCGAGCCGATTGCGCAGCTCTCGCTTCTCCTCGATCGGCAGCGCCTGACCCGAGCGCAGGAAGTTCGCCACCCGGTAGGCGCGGGTCAGGGCCTCCAGGCATCCGGCCACCAGCGCGCGTTCGCCGGGGACGACCGCGGGCCGGCCGCACGATGGGCTGATCTTCTCGACGATCGCCGGCATGGACCGACAGTAGCGCTCGTCGGGAGGCGAGGCGCTGAAGGCCAGGAAGGCGGCCTTGCCGGTAACGCTGAGATCGGCGAACGCCTTGCCGAGCGCGATCCCGTCGAGGCCGCCCAGGCCGTAGTGGACCGCCGCCAGGGGCAGGGCGCACCGGCTCGGGTTCTTCTCGCGGGCGGCGTCGCGCAGATCGCTTCGCAGGCGCCCTTCGTTCAGGCCGACGGACGTCCAGAGCGCATCGAAGTGGTTGGCCGGAGGACTCACGGTCGCCGGTCGCGCCGGCTCGGGCGGCTCGCAGGCGGCCGGTGCGCGACACTTGAACAAATTGCAGCTTCCGGACGCGCACTCACCGGGCAGGAAGCAGGCGGCGCCGTCGGCCTTCTTGGCCGGCTGCGCTTTGCAGGTAAAGAAGTCGCATCGGCCCGACGCGCACTCGTCGGGGAGGCCGCAGCCGGCGCCGTCGGCCTTCTTGGGCATCGGTGGCGACTGGGGCCGGCACTGAAAGAACAGGCACCGGCTGGATGCGCACTCGCCAGGCAGGATGCAGGCGCTGCCGTCGGCGCGCGCCGGGCCGGGCGGCGCCGCCATGCTCCTACCGACATACTGCTGGGTCGAAGGCGGCGCCACGTCGAGGAACTTCGGCGGGATCTGCGACGCAAAATACTCGTCGCGCAGTAGGCTGCCGTCGGTGGGCAGCTCGCACTGCTGGGCGCCGGCGAAGCACACCGTCGAGGCGTTGGCCGCGACCGTGTCGGTGCGGATCTGGGGCTGGCAGGTCACGACGCATCGGCCGGACGCGCACTCGCTGGGAAGGAAGCAGACCTCGCCGTTGGCCTTCTGGGCGTGGGCGTCCCGGGCGCTCACGGCCACCGCGACGAATGCCACCAGCATCGCGAGCACGCGGGGTGTGCGCCGGATCGTTCGACCGGCGGCCGCGGAGCGTCCTCGAACGAAAGCATCGGACATGACGGGCACCTTTCTGTCGCCGGTCGGGTTCTTCGTCCAGCTCCGCCGTCCACGATCAGGTTCGGCGATGTAGCTCCGGAGGCCCACCGCCTCGAGCTCGACGAGCGATTGGTGACTTGAACACGCGCGACACTGTACGCAAACCGTCGCGCATGCGCTGTTCAAAAAGAGACAGTTCGATCGGCCGACCACGAGCACCCTCGCACGCATCAGACGCGATGCGACGCCGGTATCATCTCGCTCACCAGCCTGCGAGAGCCAGGCTCAGGGCACCAGCTTGATTCGTACAAATATGGCGACTTGTCGGGGCGATGGAATCCGTTCGGGTCGAAAGTGTTACCTATGTCTTCGGAATGAACTGTTACCCATGTGTCCGGAATGGACCTTGAAAAGATGGCTCGCCGCACTGGACGATTTCCGCAATTGGCTCATCCGTGCTGCATGGCCACCGGGCCCCTTCGGAATTCCTCAAGGCTCACGACTCGCCAGCCAAGTCTGCTTGTCCCCTGCGGCGGCGGGTTCGTGATGACCGCGGGCCAATGGCGTCAAGCCGTCGGACCCGCACGCGTCACTTCTCTTGACCGGCTGCGACGCCACGGCTGCAAGCGGCGTCCGGGGTATCGTCCGCTGCCGGATCGCCCAACGCGTATTGGGTGCCCGCCAGCAGGTGTTCCAGTATCGCTGGATTTTCGAAGACCGCGGGGCCGTGACCGAGGCCGAGGTGAAGACCGCCTCTGGCCGTACTTCCGGAATCCAGCTCATCGGAAAGTCCATGTCCTTGGCACGGACGGGTGAGACTCGACCAGGCTTGGGGCTCTTCACGGCGTCGATCCTGAGCAGCATGTGCAGGTGGTCGCGAAGCACGGCCCCCGGCAATTGGAATGCCTGATCTGAAATCTGGAAATCCTTGCCGCCGACCGCCGCGTTGATCGGGCTCTTGGGATCTTCGATGGTCACCGTCATCAGGTCGCCGTTCCACGGATGTCCCACCGTTCTCGGTTCTACCGACCATCCGACCGAATTCGGGCCATTGGTCGTAGACAGGCCACTGGACGAACGTGGCGTTGGCGTCGTGAATGCCCACGAATCCTTTACCGCTCGAGATGAAGTCGAGCAGCGATTTTCTCAGCTCCGGATCGTCGAACAAGACGCCCAATGAGTTGTTGAACAGATCGCGTCGAACTGGGCCAGGGTCGCGGGACGGAACATCTCGATGTCATCGCTAAACACGGCCTCGAACGCGCCGGTCAGCTTTCCCATTTGCGCGATCGCATAGTTGCCGACGGGAATCGTCTCGGCGGATGTTCCGCGCACCAGTTTGCCATCTCGCATTGTCAGACTCGTGACGAGAATCCGACGAGCTTTCTTCGGCGTCACTGAGGCCTTGCGCGGAGTCGCCGCGTCGACATGTTCCTTCTGGTTGGACTGAAGTCCCTGTTGTGGCTGAAAGGGCTCGCTGGCCAGTACGCAGAGGGCTACTGTTGTCATCACCAGACGTGGAAACAGTGGTTGTCCTTCCGAATACGGATCGGTGTCGAGACATCACGAACCCGATCGCTTGTTGGGCGCGCCGCGCTCCATATCGAACCCGAACGCGTAAACGGTGCCGTCGAGCGTCCCGACGTAAATGTGCCCGGATCCCGCCCAGAAGCTCCGCCCGGACACGGGTGCGCTCATGGCGCCGCCGCTCTGCCACATGGTTTGACCACTCGTGCCGTTGAGCGCGTACAGCTTCGACGGCGCGGTCGCCCCGCCGGACGCCACGAAGACGACGCCGTTCACGATGATCGGCGTGAGCGGAGACATGATCCGTTCAAGGATTTAGCCGGGCTGCACGGACAACGCCCCGTCTTGCTCGTTCACGGTGAGCGCCTGCAGCGCGCCAGTCGAGTTGGCATCAACAGCCAGCGCGTGGCGTTGTCCTGCCATGTCGCTGGAATGGGCGGAGAAAAACGTCGCCGCGCCGCTCGTCAACCGGGCCGACGCTGCGAGCGGTGTCGCGTGGTCCGCGCCGCCGAGCGCGGCCGCATCCAGCAACACGATGCGACCGTGCCTCGTGGCCGCGACCACGATGTCCGTGCCGTTCTGTTGAATGATCACTGGCGCTGTCACTGACTCGACGCCGGGTCGCGTGAACCAGTCTTTGATCGTCACAGTCTTCGGATCTAGCGCGACGACGGCATTCGCATAGCCACCTGGCTTGGCGGTGCCTGGAGCCGCAGCGCCCGTCGCGTTCTATACTAGAAGGCTGGGGTCGGACGGTGTGTTGCCCCGATGCTCGGTCGCCAAGCGGGACCAAATCGCCGTAAGTGATCGCGAGAGATTGAGGGGTCTATCACAATCCGTATCATAACGGGCGCTTGCAGGCTCACCCACTAGCCTGTAAACGATTGATTCTAAATATACGGAGAGATGTCCGAGTGGTTGAAGGAGCACGCTTGGAAAGCGTGTGTAGGGGAAACTCTACCGTGGGTTCGAATCCCACTCTCTCCGCCAAAACAGATCGTCCTGTTTGGGGCACTTCCGGCCAGGGTTGATCTCGCTACTGGAACTCTCAGCCGTACGCGCTATGAGCGCAGCATCTGATCGCACGACGCTCGTCGATCGAGAGCCGAACGGCAAATCAAAGCACGCTGTGTAGGTGCTCACCACGAGCCTGGGACTTTAGCCGGTGCGCTGGGCGCGTCGATACCAAGACCTCGGATATGTCAGCGATGGCCAGTCCGTTCAGCCGCACACCGATCGATCAACTGACTGGGCGAGGCTAGTCAGAGCTTCGAGACCTCCGCAATGAAACCCGCGACGTGGCCCTCGATCTGGTCCGGTGGCAGGTCGTAGCGGGCGCGGGCGTCCGGCTGACCGAGATTGCCGCTGATGACGAAGGCGCGCAGCCCCGCCTTCGCCAGGCTTTTTGCCTGCGCGACGCTAAGCCCGCCGACCACTTGCACCGGGGCGGCGCCGCCGACTCGCTCGAAGACGACGCGGGCCACGCCATCGAGATAGTGGGTCTCGACGAGTGTCGGGTCGGCGCGCCGCGCGTCCGCCTGCAGGTGAACGCCAACCCCGTCCACCCCGGCCTCGAGCATGCGGAGCGCGACCTCCACGGCCTGCGCGGCCGGGCCCTGGTGCGGCACCAGGATATCGGCGAAGGCAAGCCGCGGCAGTTCGGGGTCGGCGCGCCTGAACTCGTCGCGCACGGCGCAGATCGCCTTCGCCGTATCCACACCGGCGAGCGCGAGGAAATCGAGGATGTTGCCGCCGCCCGCATAGACGGCGCGCGCCTCGAAGGCACCGCCATCCATCGTTTTCATGTCAGCCAGCAGGAGCGCCTCGGGAAACTCCCGACGGAACGCTGGCACGACGTTCGAGACGCCTGCGTTCTTGAGCAGCGGCGTCCCCATTTCGACGATGCTGACTCCCCCCGCAAGCGCCGCACCGGCAACCCGGAGACCCTGCGCCAGGGTGGCGACGTCGACCGAAATTTGGAACGTGAAGCGGGTTCTGAGCCGATCGAGAACGCGGGCGGAGGCCGGGTGAGTCACCCTCGCGACCTGCTGCGCCCAGACATGGTTGGGCCGCATCATGTCGAAGATGGCGCCGACCGTCAGCGCGCCAGCGCCGAACGTGCCCGCAACGTTGAGAAACGCTCGCCGGTCGATGTCCCCGTACTGATACTCGTGAAAGAGGTCGAGCAGTCCCCGCGGAAAGTCAGGCGCCTTCCTACGCTCCATGTCGCAGCTCCTCGAGGGACCCGGCCCCAGGTTATCGTCGACGTCAACGCTCGAACTTCGAAGAACGGCTTATGCGATCGGGATCAATCCTGCTGCCGCGCTGAGAGCGAAGGCGCAGAGCGTCCAACTCCGCGTGCACCGCGCCGATAAACTCCCGCCGCGCCTCACCAGACGCGCGGTCGGCTGGCTGCTCGGTCGCGCTGTTGATCACGACGACGAGACGGCGGGTGGGGTCGATGTGCAGCGTCTGGCCGTAGATCCCCCGCCCCTCGAACGTGCCATCATCGCGTGTCCACCACTGATATCCGTAGCCCGAGCCCGGGCCCGTCGAGACCCGGGTGCGCGTCGCCTGAGAGAGCCAGTTCTCGGGAACGATCCGCTTTCCGTCGACCCGCGCGCCGTCAAGGATGAACTGACCGAAGCGGCCGTAGTCGCGCAGCGTCATGGCGAGGCAGCAGCCGCCCTGCTCATGGCCGACGTCGTCGATCATCCATTCGGCGTCGCGCTGCATGCCGTAGGGACGCCAGATCTTTTCCGAGAGGTACTCGGCCAGTGGCTTCCGCGTCGCCTCCGCCACCAGCACGCCGACGAGGTTCGTCTCGGACGTCTTGTACACCCACTTCGTCCCCGACGGCGCCTCGCGCGGCAGCTTCCGCACATAGCTGACGGTCATGTCGAACCCCGGATCGGGCGGCTGCGCATACATCCGCGCGACGTCCGAATTGACGTCGGTATAGTCCTCGTTCCACTTCACGCCGGACGTCATCGTCAGCAGCTGGCGTACGGTCACCTCGTCATACGCGCTGCCGCGCAACGCCTTGATGTAGCGCGTAGTACGATCGTCGAGGCTGCGGATGTAGCCGTCCTTCATGGCGGCGCCTACCAGCGTTGAGGTAATCGATTTCGCCACGGAGAAGGAGTTCCAGCGCGTCGTTGGACTGTGCGGAGAGACGTATCGTTCGAGGCGGATCCTGCCGTCCTGCAGCACCAGTAACCCGCGCACGCGCTGACCCGTCATGAATCGGTCG
>JALYRV010000134.1 GCA_030855205.1 Acidobacteriota bacterium
GCTCACGCCCGTGGCGAGAGCGGTGTCGCGGCGGGCGGAGCGGCGCGCGGATGCGTTCGCGTTGAAGATGACCGGCGCGCCCGGTGCGTTCATCTCGGCGATGAAGCGCCTTGGCGCCCAGAACCTGGCCGAGGAAGAGCCGTCGACGCTGGCGAGGATCCTGTTCTACAGCCACCCGCCGCTGAGCGAGCGCATCGATCGCGCGAGAGCCCAGATGCGGCCCGCGTCGCACGCCTCGAAATTGTCTACCTCGGTCTGACCACCAGCTCGCCGTGCATCCGCCGGCACCCATCGTCAATCGTCAGGTTGCAGTAGATGCGGTGCGAGCCGGGCTTGTCGGCGCGGAACTCGAACATCACGGTCTGGCCGGCCTCGGCGCGCTTGGCGATGCGATACGCGTCGATTGTGAGGCTGTGTGCGATGTCGTCGGCGGTGAAGGTGATCTTCACCATGTCGTCCTGCGCGGCTTCCAGCCGGTCGGGCGTGAAGGCGAAGCGCCTGGCGTGGACGTCGAACTCGCGCTTGCTCTGCGCGAAGAGCATCCCGGCGGTGAGGCCGAGGGCGGCGGCGACGATGAGGAGTCGCTTCATGGTTCTACTTCCGTTAGACGGCGCCTGGGAGCAAGCGGTCGTCCGAGTATAGTACGGCCCGGCTTATTTTCGTCGCACCGCCGGAGCGGGTGCGCACGGCGCCCAAGGCACTGGTCACCGGCGCGTCGCCGTTCGTCCTGACGTCTCTCGAACCGGCGATTTCCCCCGGAGTTCGTATGCGGCTGTGTGCCGTCGCCGCCGTTGTTCTGTGTGCCGTCCCCGCCGCGTCGACCGCAGCCACGCCCCTCGGGGCGCCAGCGCGCGCGCGAGCTGCGGCCCTGGCATGCCCGGCATCATGACGTCTGTCAGCAGCAGGTGAATCGTGTCGGGGTGCCGCTGCGCGACAGACAGGGCCCAGTTGCCACTCGGGGCGGTGAGTACGGTGTAGCCCGCCCGATCGAGAATCCGGCTGGTGAGCGCCAGCACCGGCTCGGAATCGTCGACGACCATCACGGTCTCGCGTCCGCCCTTCGCGCCCGCGCGGTCCGCCGCCAGACGCGTCGCCGCCGCTTCCGTCTCGAGCCGCGGCAGGCGAACGGAGAACGACGACCCCTGCCCGAGCGCGCTTCGCACGTCGGCCCGCCCGCCGCTTTGCGACACGATGCCGTACACGGTTGCGAGGCCGAGACCGGTGCCGCCCGCCCCCTTGGTCGTGAAGAACGGCTCGAACGTGTGGCGCAGCGTCTCGGGGTCCATGCCTGTGCCGGTGTCGCTGACGTCGATGACAGCCTGCGCCTGCCCGTCGACATCGCGCACCTCGCGCGTGGCAATGGTCAGCGTGCCGCCGTCGGGCATCGCGTCCCTGGCGTTCACGGTGAGGTTGAGCAGCACCTGCTGCAGCTGGCCCGCATCGGCGCGCACGACGAGGGGATGGTTGGCAAGCGTCAGGACGAAGGTGATGCCCGCGCCGAGCGTGCGCCGCAGCATGTCCTCTATGTCGCAGATCACGTCGTTGACGTCGGCGTCCGCCACCGCCAGCACCTGCCGCCGCGCGACCGCGAGCAGCTGGCGCGTCAGGCCGGACGCGCGCTCGGCCGCATCCTCGATCGCTCTCAGGTCGTTCCACTCGGCATCGTCGGGGCTCCGGCTCTCGAGCAGGAGATCGGCGCTGCCCATGATCACCTGCAGCATGTTGTTGAAGTCGTGCGCGATGCCACCCGCGAGCCGGCCGACTGCTTCGAGCTTCTGCGACTCGTAGAACTGCTGCTCGAGCGCGAGGCGCTTGTGTTCGATGTCGTGGCGCAGCTCCGTGTTGCGCTGCTGCTCGGTGATGTCGTGGCAGGCGCCGTACATCGCCGTCACGCGTCCGCTGTCGTCGACGACGACGTCACCGGCCGACGCGAGCACGCGCACCTCGCCGCCGGGCCGGACGACGCGTTCCTGCAGGCGGAAGCCGCGTCCGGCGGCGTGCGCTTCCGAGACCGCGTGCTGCACGAACGACCGGTCGTCGGGATGCACGCGCCCGAGATACGCCTCGAGCGTCCCCTCGAACTGGCCGGGCTCGAGTCCGTAGAGCGATGCAACTCAGGGGACCACTCGACGCGCCCGGTCGCGGGGTCCCACTGCCAGCTCCCGAAGTGGACGAGCGCCTCGGCCCGCTCCATCGCGTCTTTGGCGCGCTGGAGCTGTGCCTGGCTGGCCGGGTCGCTGGAGCGGGGAAGGAGAGAGGAAAGAGCGCTCAATAGGCCGTTGGAATAACGCGAGCGCCTGAGACGCCGGGACGGCACGCGAGGGATTGTGGCATGACTCTGTGTTCTTTCAAACGACTATATGGCTTCAAATAAGCCAGACAGCCATTAAAAGCGAAGGGCCGGCCCCTTGCGAGCCGGCCCAACGTACGGTCCGTTCTGCGTTACGCCTTCGGGGCGTCCGAATCTTCGGTGGCCGGGGCCGCGTCGGTGAGGAGCGCCTTGCGGCTCAGGCGAATCTTGCCCGACGGGTCGATGTTGATGACCTTCACCATCACCTGTTCGCCTTCTTTCATCTCGTCGCGGACGTCCTTGACGCGATAGTTGGCGATCTCCGAGACGTGCAGCAGGCCGTCGAGCCCGGGCATGATCTCGACGAAGGCGCCGAAGTCGGTGATGCGCTGGACCTTGCCCATGTAGACCTTGTTGAGCTCGGGCGTCGCGGTCAGTTCCTGGATGATGCCGATCGCCTTGGCGGCCGACGCCTCGTCCGACGAGGCTACGTTGACCGTGCCGTTGTCCTCGACGTCGATCTTCACGCCGGTCCGCTCGATGATGCTGCGGATCATTTTGCCGCCCGGTCCGATGACGTCGCGGATCTTGTCGACGGGAATCTTGATCGTCACGATGCGCGGCGCGTAGCGCGACACATCCGAGCGGTGCGTGTTCGACGCCGAGAGCATCTTGTCGAGGATGTGCATGCGGCCCACCTTCGCCTGCGCGAGCGCCTGGCGCATGATCTCCATCGTGATGCCGGCGACCTTGATGTCCATCTGGAGCGCCGTGATGCCGTCGCGCGTGCCGGCGACCTTGAAGTCCATATCGCCGTAGTGGTCTTCCGCGCCAGCGATGTCGCTGAGCACGGCCCACTTGCCGGTCTCTTCGTTCATCACGAGGCCCATGGCCACGCCGGCCACCGGCGCCTTGAGCGGCACGCCGGCGTCCATCAGCGCGAGCGACCCGCCGCACACCGACGCCATCGACGACGATCCGTTCGATTCGAGGATGTCCGACACGACGCGCATGGTGTAGGGGAACTTGTCTTCCGGGGGCAGCATCGGCAGCAGCGCGCGCTCGGCGAGCGCACCGTGGCCGATTTCGCGGCGGCCCGGTCCGGTGAAGCGGCCGGTCTCACCCACTGAGAACGGCGGGAAGTTGTAATGCAGCATGAAGCGGCGGTAGGTCTCTCCCTCGACCGTCTCGATTTTCTGCTGGTCGTCGGACGTGCCGAGCGTGCAGCTGACGAGCGCCTGCGTCTCGCCGCGCGTGAACACGCACGATCCATGAACGCGCGGAAGCACCGTCGTCTCGATCCAGATGTCGCGGATCTCGTCGAACTTGCGGCCGTCGAGACGCTGGCCGCGCTCGAGGATCTCGTCGCGCGTGATCTTTTCCTTCAGGCCCTTGAAGACCTTCTTGGCGTCCGACTTCTGCTCGAGCGCGTCATCGGGATAGCTCGCCACGAGGGCGGCCATCGCGGCATCGACCGCGCCGTAGTTCTCGAGCTTGTCCTTGATGCGCATGGCCGCCGCGAGCGGCTCGTAGGCCTTCTCCTCGACGCTCTTGGCAAACGCCGCGTCGACAGCCTTGTAGCTGTGCGCGAACTTCGACTTGCCGACCGCCTTCGCGATCTCGTCGATGGTCGCGACGATCTGCTTGATGGCCGCATGCGCCGCGTCGAGAGCGCCGATGACCTGCTCCTCGTCGACTTCCTGCGCGCCGGCTTCGACCATGACGATCGCCTCGGCGGTGCCGGCGACGATCAGATCGAGCTTGCTCTCCTTGCGCTCGGCGAACGTCGGGTTGACCACGAACTCGCCGTTCACGAGGCCGACACGCACGCCCGCGATGGTCTTCTGGAAGGGGATGTTCGAGAGCGCGAGCGCGGCCGACGCGCCCGTGATCGCGAGCACATCCGAGTCGTGCTCGGTGTCGGCCGAGATCACCAGCGCGATGATCTGCGTCTCGTGACGCCAGCCGTTCGGGAAGAGCGGGCGGATCGGCCGATCGATCAGGCGGCTCGTGAGCACTTCCTTCTCGGTGGGCTTGCCTTCGCGCTTGAAGAAGCCGCCGGGGATGCGTCCCGACGCGTAGGTGTATTCCTTGTAATCGACCGTGAGGGGGAGGAAGTCGATTCCTTCGCGCGGATTCGCGGCCTTGCAGGCGGTGACCAGCACCATGGTGTCGCCGGCACGCACGATGACGGAGCCATCGGCCTGCTTGGCGAGCTTGCCCGTTTCGATCGATACGCTGTGGCGCCCGACCTGGACTTCTCGTCGCTGAATATTCATCTGTCCTCTGTTCTGCCCGATCGCGACGCCCTATGCGCCGCCCGAGCCCGCCCCCGCAACGCGCGGTCGGCGGAAGTGAGACCTTACTTGCGGATGCCGAGCTTCTTGATCAGATCCGAGTACTTCGGCGAGTCCTTGCGCTTCAGGTAATCCAGCAGGCGGCGGCGCTGACCGACCAGCTTGAGCAGGCCGCGGCGCGAGTGATGGTCCTTTGCGTGGGTCTTGAAGTGTTCCGTGAGGTAGTTGATGCGCTCGCTGAGGAGCGCGACCTGCACTTCGGGGGATCCGGTGTCCGAACCGTGCGTGCGGTACGTGCCGATGACTTCTGTCTTGCGTTCCTTGGTAAACACTATGCTCCTTCACGCGCGCCCCAGAGTGCCGGCCAGGCCGTCCTGCCTGTCCCGCCGCATACCGGGTCGCCGTACAGCCCCATGTCGGGGCCAGCGTCCATGAGTGGACTCGATAGGATACCTCACGGGAGGCCCTCGCCCCAAGCCGGACAGGCCGCTCCAGCCCGGCGATGGCTAGACCAGGACGATCTTGGGTTGGAGTCCGGCGGGTGTCGCTTCGGCGATCGCGATCAGGCTGCCGTCAGTGCCGTGCACGCGATGACGGACAGGCCCCGGCGCCTGCGGCCCGTCGCCCGCCGCCGCTTCCCAGCGCGCGACGTCCGTCAGGCGCAGGAGATTCCCGTGTCGCGCCCGCACTTCGCCCGGCTCGGTCAGCCGCACCGACGGCAGCGAGGGGAGCAGCGCGTCCATCGGGAGCATCCGCGCCGCGGCAGCGTCGGAGCCGTCGCGCTCGAGCGCGCCCAGCGCGGCGGCATCCCCGACCGAGAAGCGGCCGACATGCGTGCGCCGAAGCGCCTCGAGGTGCGCCCCGCAGCCGAGCGCCTGCCCGATCTCGTGCGCCATCGCCCGCACGTAGTAGCCCGCGCTGCATGTGAGGGTGACCTGGAGCACATCGGCCTCGGGCCGCGACCACGCGAGCGCATGCACGCACACGCCGACGGCCTTCAACTCCGGCGTTTCATTGCGCCGCGCGATCTTGTACGCGCGCTCGCCGCCGATCTTCTTCGCCGAGTACGCCGGAGGCATCTGCTCGCGCTGCTGCCGGATCGCCTCTACCGCGCCGTCCACCGCGCCGTCGTCAATCAGCGCAGGCGCGGTCGCGCCGCCGGTGATCCTCGGGGAGCCGGCCGAGTCATAGGTATCGGTTTCGACGCCGAGGCGTACTGTCGCCTCGTACGTCTTGACGGCACCGCTCAGCAGCGAGGCCAGGCGCGTGGCGCGCCCGCAGAGGAGGAGCAGCAGTCCGCTGGCAAGTGGATCGAGCGTGCCGGTGTGGCCGATGGATTTTTCGCCGAGCAGCCGCCGCGCCCGCGCGACGACATCGTGCGATGTCGGACCTGACGGTTTGTCGACGAGAAGCGCGCCGCTCACCGGGTGTCGGCGTGCTGGACGGCCGCGACGACGCGCGCGATGACGTCGCGCTCGGCCGCGTCGCTCGGGGGCGTGAGCGTGAGGCCCGCGGCGTTCTTGTGGCCGCCGCCGCCGTAGTGCGTCGCCACGCCGCGCACGTCGACGGTCCCCTTCGACCGCAGACTGACGCGCGTATCCGCGCCGGCCGCTTCGCCCGCCTCGCGCTCGCCCGACTTGAACATGATCACCGCCTCGATCTCCTTCGCCGTGAGCGGCAGATTGATGAGGCCTTCGGTATCGTCGGTCGTCGAGCCCGTGCTCTGGAGCATCTCCGGCGTGAGTCGCAGCACCGCCACGCGCCCGCCCGCCTCGAGCTGCATGCCTTCGAGGATCGAGCCGATCAGCCGCAGCTTGCCGATGCTGCTGCTGTCGAACACCTGGCGCGCCATCGCCGCGGCATCGACCCCCGCCGCCACGCACGCGCGCGAGATGGCGAACGTGCGCTCGGTCATGAACCCGTGATGGAACGATCCGGTGTCGGTGAGGATGCCGAGGTAGACGTGCGTCCCAATCGCCTCGCCCGGGGTGACGCCAAGACTCTCGATGAGCGGGAACACCAGCTCGGTGCACGCCGCGGCCGTCTCGTCGAACCAGTTGACGTCGCCGTACCCGGTGTTGCCGAGATGGTGGTCGATGTTGATGGTGAAATATCCGTCGAGGCCGGCCACGCCGGGCCGTCTCAGATCGCCGCACTCCATGACGATCAGCGCGTCGTAGTCGCCTTCGACCGATGACGCAATCTCGATGCGATCCATGCCGGGGAAGCTCGCGTAGTGCGCCGGGGCCGGATCCGCGTTGACGATGCGCGACGTCTTGCCGAGCGCGTCGAGCGCGAACGCCATGGCGAGCTGAGAGCCGATCGAGTCGCCGTCGGGGCGCGCGTGCGAGGTGATGAGGAACCGCTGGCGCCCGACAATCGCGTCGCGCGCGGCCTCCAGCCCTCCGGGGTTATTCGTCGTCACGTGTGGGGCCGGCGTCGCCGGGGGCTTCGACGGCGGGCGCTTCCGGCTCGGGCGGATTGGCGAGCTCGTACTCGCGACGCTCGGCTTGTACCTCGAGCAGCAGCTCCTCGATGCGCTGCTGCTGGCCTATCGTCTCGTCGAAGAAGAACTCGAGTTCCGGCGCGCGGCGCAGCTGGATGCGCTGGCTGATCTGGCGGCGCAGGAACGGCTTGACGCGCTCGAGCGCCTTGCCGGTTTCCTTCTTCGCCTTCTCGTCGCCGATGGTCGTGTAGAACACGCGCGCGTGCTGCAGGTCGGCCGTGACCTTCACCCGCGTGATGGTGATGAACCCGATTCCCGGATCCTGCACCGAGCGGGTGAGCAGCGTCGTGATCTCCTCGCGGATCGAATCGGCGACGCGCTCAGGGCGTGAGTTGAGAGCCAAAGTCGCCCTACAGGCTGCCGGCGATCCGCTCGACCGAGAACGCCTCGATGACGTCCCCCGCCTTCAGATCGTCGAATTTCGCCAGCGCGATGCCGCACTCGAAGCCCTTCGTGACTTCCGAGACATCGTCCTTGAAGCGCTTGAGCGAGGCGATCTTGCCCGTCCACACGACCGTGCCGCCACGCAGCAGACGCGCCTGCGCGTCGCCCGAGCGGATGATCCTTCCGTCGGTGACCATGCAGCCGGCGATCGTGCCGATCTTCGGCGCCTTGAATACCTGACGCACTTCCGCGATGCCGAGACGCGCTTCCTTGAGCGTGGGCTCGAGAAGGCCCGTCATGGCCTTCTTCATCTCATCGGTCACGTTGTAGATGACCGTGTGATAGCGCACGTCGACTTCCTCGCGGTCGGCGACGTCGGCCGCGTTGCGATCCGGCTTCACGTTGAAGCCGATGATGATCGCGTTCGACGCCGAGGCCAGCAGCACGTCCGATTCGTTGATCGCGCCCACGCCGGTGTGGATGATCTTGATCTTGACGCGCTCGTCCGACAGCTTCGTGAGCGACTGCGCGAGCACTTCCGAGGAGCCCTGCACGTCGGCCTTGATGATGACCGGCAGCTCTTTCATGCCGCCTTCGGCCATCTGCGCCTGCAGGCTCTCGAGCGTGAGACGGCCACCCTTGGCGCCGAGCGCCTTGTCCTTGGCCTGCGACTGGCGGAACTGCGCGATCTGCCGCGCCTTGGCCGTGTCTTCGACCGCCTGGAACGTATCGCCGGGGGACGGCAGGCTCGTGAGGCCGAGCACTTCGACCGGTGTCGACGGCGGGGCCTGTTTCACCTGGCGCCCGCGGTCGTCGATCATCGCGCGCACGCGTCCGACCACCGGACCCGCGAGGAAGTCGTCGCCGACTTTCAGCGTGCCGTTCTGTACGAGCACCGTGGCCACCGGGCCGCGGCCGCGATCGACCTTCGACTCGAGCACCGTGCCCGTCGCGTAACGCGACGGATCCGCCTTGAGCTCGCCGATGTCGGTGACCAGCAGCACCATCTCGAGCAGCTGCTCGAGGTTCTGCTTCTTCTTGGCCGACACTTCGACCATGACGGTCTGGCCGCCCCATTCCTCGGGCATGTGTCCGAGGTCGGTCAGCTCGCGCTTGACGCGTTCGGTGTTGGCGCCGGGCTTGTCGATCTTGTTGATCGCCACGATCATCGGCACGCCGGCCGCTTTGGCGTGGTCGATGGCTTCACGCGTCTGCGGCATCACGCCGTCGTCGGCCGCCACCACGAGGATGACGACGTCGGTGACGCGGGCGCCGCGCGCGCGCATCATCGTGAACGCTTCGTGACCCGGCGTGTCGAGGAACACGACCTTGCGGTCGCCGCGCACCCCGTCGAGCCCCGCGGGCGCTTTCACCTGCACGGCATACGCGCCGATGTGCTGCGTGATGCCGCCGGCTTCGCGCTCGGCGACCGTCGTCTCGCGGATGGCGTCGAGCAGCGTCGTCTTGCCGTGGTCGACGTGGCCCATGACGGTCACGACGGGCGCGCGGGTGACGACATTCTCCGGGTTCGACGCTTCCTGCGCCTCCTCGGTGAGCTCCTCTTCGAACGTGCGCATCTCGACATCGGCGCCGAACTCGCGCGCGATCATCTGCGCCGTGTCGGTGTCGAGCGTCGTGTTGATGGTCATCATCATGCGGCGCTGCATGAGCTTGAGCATCACGTCCTTCACCTTCACGTCGAGCTTCTCGGCGAGGTCCTTCACGGTCATGCCTTCGGCCAGCGTCACGCTGCGCGTGATCGGCGGCGG
>JALYRV010000012.1 GCA_030855205.1 Acidobacteriota bacterium
ACCGACAGCTCACCGCCGCCTTCGAGCGACAGGCATACGCACGCGGCGATCAGCATGAGATGAAACTCGTACCCGTGGCCGGTGCCAGACGCCAGCGCCCAGTTGATGAAGAAGCCGTTGGCCGCATGCGCGGTCCAGATTGCGACGGTCATGGCGAGCGCGAGCGGAATGCTGACCCAGCGCGTCCACGCGCCGAGAAACAGCAGCACGCCGCCGCCGAATTCGAGGGCGCCCGCGAGAATCGCGAGGGGGTAGGCGGGTGTGAGGCCGAGCGATGCGAAATAGCTGGAGGTGCCGGAGAGACCGCCGCCGCCGAACAGGCCGAACAGCTTCTGGGCCCCGTGTGCCATGAACACGAGACCGAGGGCGATCCGAAGGACGGTGAGACCCCAGCCAGCCATAGCCGACATTGTGCGCTAGACTCACGTCCAGTTCCAGTTCGAGTTCTCAGTTCTGCACAGCGAGGGCGTCATGGACAGACGGCATTTCCTACGGCAGGCAGGCGCGGCAGGCGCCATCGCGGCGTTCTCCAGCGACGGATTGAGCCGGGTCCTCGCCGCGGGGCGTGCCGCGGAAGGCACCGGCGCGGCGGATCTTGCCTTCGACGAAACGTACTGGCGCGAGATTCAGAGCGCTTTCACCCTCGACCGCACCATCATCAACCTCAACAACGGCGGCTGCTGTCCGAGCCCGCGCGTCGTCCACGAGGCGCTGAAGCGCTATCTCGACATCTCCAACCAGTCGCCCGTGTATCACATGTGGCAGGTGCTCGAGCCGAACATCGAGTCGGTGCGCCGGGGGCTCGCGAAGGAAGCCGGCTGCGACATCGAGGAGATGGCGATCACGCGCAACGCGAGCGAGGCGCTGCAGATCGCGCAGCTCGGCATCGACCTCGAGCCGGGCGATGAAGTCCTGACGACGAACCAGGACTACGGACGGATGCTCGACACGTGGGAGCAGCGCGTGCGCCGCGACCGCATCGTGCTCAACAAGATTTCGTTTCCCGTGCCTCCGCCGAGCCAGCGCGATCTCGTCGAGCGGTTCGAGAAGGCGATCACGCCGCGCACCAGGGTCCTGCACTTTTCGCACATCACGAACCTCACCGGTCACATCTTCCCCGTCCGGCAGATCTGCGACATGGCGCGCGCGCGCGGCGTGATCACGATCGTCGACGGCGCGCATGCGTTCGCGCACTTCCCGTTCGCGCTGCGCGATCTGCACTGCGACTACTACGGCACGAGCCTGCACAAGTGGCTGCTCGCGCCGATCGGCACGGGCTTCCTGTACGTGCGCGCCGACCGCATCGCGGGCACCTGGCCGCTGCAGCCGGCCGCCGAGTCGCGCACCGGCAACATCCGCAAGTTCGAGGAGATCGGCACGCACCCGGCCGCCAACCACAACGCCATCGCCGAAGCGCTCGCGTTCCATCAGGGCATCGGCATCGAGCGCCGCATCGCGCGGATGCTGTACCTGCGCAACCGCTGGATCGATCAGTTGAAGAGCGAGCCCCGCATCCGCGTGCATACGAGCCTGCGCGACGGCGAATCAGGCGCGATCGGCACGGTGCAGATCACGGGCATGAAGACCGGCGAGGTCACCGGCAAGCTGTGGGAGAAGTGGCGGATCATCGCGACGCCCATCGGACATCCGGAATACGAAGGCGCGCGCATCACGCCGAACGTCTACACGACGATCGACGAGATCGACACGTTCGTGGGCGCGATGAAGGCGCTCGCGCGCGCGTGAGCGCCACGCCGAACGTGCGATAGCTCGATGATCGATGCTATTTGCGTTTTACGATTTACGTTTCAGAAACCAAACGTAATCCCGCCGGACCACATCGATCCCTCGTGCGAGACGCGGAAGTAATCCATCACCGAGCCGATGCCGGGAATCCCGGCGCCTCCCCCGGCGCCCGCCGCGCCGTCATCGTCGCCGAAGCCGAGGAACGTGTAGCGGTAGTCGGCGTGCAGCGTCATCCGCGAGCCGAGCCGGAGTTCGCCGCCGAGGCCGCCGTGATAGCCCATTCGCCGGACCGTTTCCTCCGACACCACCGCGCCCCCTGACAGCGCCTGCATGCGCTGGGAGTACCAGCCGACACCGCCGAGCAGGAACGGGGAGATTCCCGCGCGCACGGGATAGAGCAGCAGCGAGCCCTGGAAGGGATAGTCGCGGATGCGCACGGTCGCGTCTTCGCTGGTCGTCGAGCGGAAGTCGACGGCTAGTTCAAGGGCGGTGCGCGGCGACAGCTTCATGCGCAGCGCGCCGCCCGTGTACCGGTCGCTCGGCGAGCCGGGCGTTTGATCGGCGCGCACGAAACTCATGCGCGGCCCGATGCTGAGCGTCTGCGCCGCGACGGTCACGGGCACCAGCGCGGTGGCGAGCGCGGCCGCCGCCAGCAGTCGAAACCGGATGTTCATGGAAAAGTCTCCGCCGGGACTATCGGGCTGCCAGCCTTCACACTTTAGCAATCGGCTTGCGGGCCAGCACCAGCAGCGACAAGCCGAAGGGAGGCTCGATCGACTGCTCGATCCGCAGAAGCGGCATCAGCCACCGGAATGCGCGGAGCTGATTGCCAGGGAGCAACTTGCGGCGCAGCACGCGCGAGTTGAACCACCAGCCTGGCACCGCAAGCATGTTGAGGAAGCGGGTCTTCTCGATCTCGAAACCCGACGCGCGTACGAGCGCCTCGAGCGCGGGGCGCGTGTAACGCCGGAAGTGATCCAGGCCGACATCGAGCGATCCGAACAGCGCCGGATGCGCGGGCACGAGCAGTACCAGCGTGCCGCCGGGTTCGAGTACCGCGGCGAAGTCGCGTAGCGTCGACGCGTGATCGTCGATGTGCTCGAGCACGTTCATGCAGACGATCGACTGCACGCGCTCGGCGCGGAGGTCGGCGTGATCGGACTCCGAGAGCGGAAACTTGAACGACGCAATGCGAAGGTTGGATCGCTTGCCGAACGCGTCCGAGAGCTCACGAAGATAATCGGTCTCGACGTCCGACGCGATGACGCGATCGCGGTCGAGCATGTACTGCGTCTGGTTGCCGATGCCGGAGCCGACCTCGAGCACGCGCTCGCCCACGTGATGGTCGAACCACTGGTGGAGCCAGTAGTTGTAGGGCGAGATGCGCGCCATGCGGCGTAGCGTCGCCTCGCCCAGCTCTGGCGGCGTCCATCGCGCGAAGCGCAGCAGTGCGAAGACGGCCTTGACCGCGTCGCGGCCGCGGATCTTCTTGCCCTGCTCGTACGTGCGCCCGCGGTAGGAGATCGGTACCTCCCACACCCGCGCGCGCAACTGCGCGATCTTGCAGGTGATCTCGGGCTCGACGCGGAAGTCGCGCGATCGCAGGTCCAGCCGCGACGCAATCGCCCGCGTGAACACCTTGTACCCAGTCTCCATGTCCGTGAGATTGAGCTGCGTGACGGCGTTCGACACGGCGGTCAACATGCGGTTCGCGACGGCGTGCCAGAAATACAGCACGCGCCGGCCCGCCGGCGTGCCGAGGAAGCGCGACCCGTAGACCACGTCCGCCTCGCCGAGGAGGATCGGCCGCAGCAGCGTTGGATACTCCGCCGGGTCGTACTCGAGATCGGCGTCCTGAATCAGGACGATGTCGCCGGTGCTCTCGGCGATGCCGCGCGCGATCGCCGCCCCTTTTCCCAGGTTGCGCGGCTGAAACACGGCGCGCACGCCCTCCAGGCCGGCGAGCGCCTCGATCCGCGCGCGCGTCCCATCGGTCGATCCATCGTCGACGATGACGAGCTCGCGGGTGATGCCGGGCAGATCCACGGCAAGCACGCGGGTCACGATCTCGCGGATAGTCGCCCGCTCGTTGTACGCGGGCATGATGATGGAGAGGGTCTTCATGTCGGACGGCAAGATGGCAGTGTATGGCCGTCCGCGGAGGCGAGCAAACGAAGACTGGCGGTGACTTGCGGGCTCAATCGGAAGCAGGAGGCGCTACCCTGCGACGAGCGACGGGCCGCACACTGCGCTCCCCAGAACAGCGCGCGGCTTTAACCTCCCGCTCCCGAATGAACCTGCGAATCGCAGGTCGGGGACAGGTCTCCTGGGAGACCTGTCCCCGACTTCCTACGTCAGTACCTTGATCACGACGCGGCGGTTCTGCGCGCGGCCGTCGCGGGTCTTGTTGTCGGAGACCGGCTTCTCTTCACCGAAGCTGATCACGTTCATCTTGTGCAGCGGCACCTGGTGCTGCTCGTAGAGGTACCGCTTGACCTGCTCGGCGCGCTGCTCTCCGAGCGTCATGTTGTAGGCCTTGCCGCCCGTCGTGTCGGTGTGGCCCTCGATCTCGATGTACGCGCCGTTCGGGTTCGCCTTCAGCTGGTTCACGAGGTTGTCGATCTCGGGCTTCGCCGCCTCAGGAATCTCGACGCGTCCGAGCTTGAAGTTCCCCTTGTCCTCGCTGAGCGTGACGGAATAGACCAGGCGCTTGGACGCCGCATCGAGCGCCTCGACGCGCGTGCCGGCCGCGTTGGCCGCGTTCCTGGCTTCATCGGCCGTCATGCCGGCGGCGGACGCCTTCTGATCGACTTCGCCGATGCGGCCTTCGTTGGCGCGCGTCCGCTCCTGGTTCTCTTCCACCGTGCGGCCGAGCGAGTCGACCTTGGTGTTGACGCCTTCGACGCGTGTGTTGACGAACTTCTTGGTCGCGCACGCGGTCGAACCCGCGATCACGAGCGCCATCACCGGTACTGCCAGAACGATTCTGCGCATCTCTCTCTCCTTCTCCGTGGCTTACGAATGACCCGACCGGTAGCCGGTGCGCGCGCGCACCGAATAGTCCCGATCGGTTGCCCTCACGACGAGTGGCCGCCACCCCGACGGGCCCGGCTCGAACGCAAGGAGGTACTGGTGGCGGAGCTCGCCGAGAATCTCGCGGGCAGCGAGACTCGCGTGCGCGGGGGTGCTCGTGATGTGCGTGGAGCCGCCCGTCCAGTAGGCGAGGCGGCCCAGCGGCGTGTCGATGTCGCGCGCCGTGAGCTCGCGCAGCGCATCCGACGCGCCGGCGTGATCGACTGGCGCCACGACGGCGAAGACATAGATGGGCACGTCGATCGCGCTCGCGATGGCGGAGACTTCCTCCGCCGTCATCCGGCTACGCGTATCCACACCGTCAGTGACGATGACGATGGCCTGGCGGCGCGAGCGGTCGGCCGTGATGCGTGAGGCCGTCTCGGCGACCGCGTCGTAAATCGAGGTCTGGCCGTAGGCGCGCAGTCCGCTGAACGCGCGCTCGATGGCGGCGAGGTCCGACGTGAACGGCTGCAGTTCGCGGAGCCCCGTATCGAATGCGAAAACCGCTGCCTCGTCTCCGGGCTGCAGGCCGCTCAGTATCTGACGCGCGGCGCGCGCGGCGTCGTCGAGCTTCGACGACACGCTCATGCTGCCGCTGACGTCGAACAACATCGCGACACGCAGCGGCGCGTTCGTGTCGAACTGCAGATCGACGAGCGGACGGTACTGACCGCCGTCGAGCACTTCGAAATCCTTGCGCTCGAGGCCGCCCACGAAGCGGCCCCGGCGATCGCGCACGACTGCGCGCACCTGCACCAGATCAACCGACGATCTGAAGGTGGCCTGCGGAGACTTCGCGGTCGCGTCCTGGGGCAACGCCAATGACGGCGTCATCAGGAGGGTCACGAAAGCCAGCACAGCCAGCCGGTCGCAGGGTACTCGTCGCACGCATCCCGTTAGAGCACGGCATCTGCCATCTCTGACAAGTCTTTGTAAAAGAAAGGTTTATGCGACCATGGTCCCCTACGGCCGAGGCTCTGAAGGGACGGTGATTGATGAAGTTTTTACCCCATGGTGTAGGAATCCCGCGATCGTCCGGGTGTAAGAAGTGCGCGGCCTTTCCTTGCTAACATGCGCGGAATGCCTGCGCCCACCGCACCGGCCCCCGTCAGGGTTTCGAGCCGCATCAGCGGCTTCGTCTACGCCATCCGCAACATCGTCGCCGAAGCACGCAGAGTCGAGGCGGGCGGCACGCGGGTGCGCTATCTGAACATCGGCGACCCAATCGCATTCGGATTCGCGACCCCGCCGCACCTCATCGAAGCGGTGTCGCGCGCGATGCGTGACGGCCACAACGGCTACACGCAGTCGATCGGCATCCTCGATGCGCGCGAGGCGGTGGCTGAGGACTACACCAGGCGCGGCATGCCGGTTTCGCCGGATCACGTCGTGCTCACGTCGGGCACGTCCGAGGGCATCGAGCTCGCGCTCGGAGCGCTGGCCGATGACGGGGACGAAGTCCTCGTCCCCGTCCCCACCTACCCGCTCTACACGGCGGTCCTTGCCAAGCTCGGCGCGCGCGCGGTGCACTACCGGCTCGACCCCGCCAACGGCTGGCATCCCGATCTCGACGACATCCGCAGGCGCATCTCGCGCGCGACGCGCGCGCTGGTCGTCATCGATCCCAACAACCCGACGGGCGCGGTGTATCCCGAAGCCACGCGGCGCGCGCTGCTCGCCATCGCGAGTGAGCACAACGTGCCCGTGCTCGCCGACGAGGTCTATGGCGAGCTCGGCTATCACGGCGCCGTGCCGCCGCTGGCCAGCTTCGACACGGATGCGCCCGTCATTTCGTTCTCGTCGCTGTCGAAGGCCTATCTCGCACCCGGCTGGCGCGCGGGGTGGCTCGCGGTCGGCTCGAGTCACCGCATGGACGACGTGCTCGGCGCGATTCGCAAGCTGGCCGACGGCCGTCTCTGCAGTCCGGGGCCGATGCAGCACGCGATCTCCGCGGCGCTTCGCGGCGATCGATCGCACCAGCGGACGTTCATCGACGACCTGAAAGCGCGCGCGGCCATCTCGGTCGAGCGCCTGGGCGCGATTGACGGCATCACGTGCGTGACGCCGCAGTCGGCCTTCTACGCGATGCCGAAGGTTGCGCTGCCTCCGGGCGTGACCGACGAGGACTATGTCGTGGCGCTGCTTCGCGAGACCGGCGTGCTCTGCGTGTACGGCTCGGGCTTCGGCCTGCCCGCCGAAGACGGCTTCTTCCGCGTCGTCTTCCTCGCGTCACCGAAAGAGCTGCACGAAATTTACGATCTGATCGCCGCGTTCACTCCCCGTTTCCTCGCGAAGGCGGCCGCGGGCCGTCAGGCGCCTGGCGTGGGCGCACGCTGATGGCGACCTCAGAACGCGAGCAGCGCTCGCTCATCATCTGGGCGATCGCGATGGCCTTGCTTGGCGTCGTGCTGCTCTATGCGGTCTATCTGGTCCGTGACGTCCTGCTGCTGCTCTACATCAGCGGCATCTTCGCCATTGGCTTCAGCCCGCTCGTGCGCTGGATCGAACGCCAGCGCATGGGCAGACTCAAGCGCATCCCGCGCTGGCTGGCGATCCTCATTCTCTATGTCGTGATCCTCGGCGCGATCGCGGGCGTGTGCGCACTGGCGTTTCCGCCGCTGATCGAACAGGCGCGCGCGTTCTGGGATCAGATGCCGCAGTTGCTCGCACGCGGTCAGCAGTTCCTCATGGATCGCGGGCTCCTGCAGCGCCAGATGTCGATCGAGGAGCTGCTCCAGCGCGCGCCCGGGGGCGGCAGCGATACGGTCGGGAAGGTGGTCAGCGCCGCGTGGGGATTCTTCGGCGGCATCTTCGGCCTGCTCACAATTCTGATTCTCACCTTTTATCTGCTGGTCGACGCCGATTCGATCCGCGCATCGTTTCTGAGGCTCGTGCCGCGCGGACGCCGCGCGCAGGCGGCAAACGCCGCCAGCGAAGTCACCGTGAAAGTCAGCGCGTGGCTCAGCGGGCAGCTGCTGCTGGCCACGATCATCGGGACGACGGCTGCGATCGGCCTGTGGCTGATCGGCGTGCCTTACTTCTATGTGCTGGCGCTCCTCGCGGGCATCGGTGAGATGATTCCGGTCGTCGGGCCGATCCTCGCGGCCATCCCGGCGCTGGCAGTCGCCAGCAGCGTGTCAGGTCAGCAGGCGCTGCTCGTCGCAGTCTTCTTCATCGTGCAGCAGCAGATCGAAAACCACGTGCTCGTTCCGAAGATCATGGAGCGGCAGGTCGGCATCAGTCCCGCAATGGTCATCGTCGCGCTCCTCATTGGCGGATCCCTGCTCGGCGTCATGGGGGCGATCCTCGCCGTCCCCACGGCGGCGATCTTCCAGGTGATTTTCCAGGAGCTGGAGCGGCGGCGTGACGATTCGTGAGCCGCTGAACGCCTGGACGGCGTCGGCGTTGTACGCCGCGGCCGCCTGCTGGTGGACGTGGCCGCTCGTGTCACTGATGGGATCCCGGATCGCCTGGGATCTGGGCGACCCCCTGCTCGTCGCGTGGATCATGGGGTGGGTCAACGACAGCGTGAGCGCGCTGCTCCGCGGCGACGCCGGCCGGTTCCTCGCGATGTGGGACGCTCCCATCTTCCACCCGCAGCCGCTGACGCTCGCGTACTCCGAGCACTTCATTCCACAAGCGCTGCTGGTGTGGCCCGTGCACGCGGCCACCGGCAACGTGATCCTCTCGTACAACGCCGCGCTGCTGATGACATTCGTGTTGTCCGCGCTTGGCGTGTTCCTGCTCGCGCGCGAGCTGACAGGCAGCGCGGCGGCCTCGCTCCTCGCGGGCGCACTGTACGGGTTCTCGCTGTACCGCGTCGATCAGCTGTCGCACCTGCAGGTGCTCTCGAGTCAGTGGCTTCCGTTCGCGCTCTTCGGACTGCGACGGTACTTCGTGACACTGCGCGCGCGTCCGCTGGTGTGGGCGAGTCTGGCGATCGTCGCCCAGAACCTGTCGAGTGGCTACTACCTCTATTACGGACTCCCGTTCATCGTCGCGTACGTCATCGGTGAGATGTGGAGCCGCGGATACCTCACGCGGCGCGATGTGTGGCGGGATATCGCCGCCGCCGGCACGGGCACGGCGGTGCTGACCGTCCCGTTTCTCGTGCCGTATCTCGCGGCGCGCGAGTCGGTCGGCGGGCGGTCGTATGCTGCAGTCCGCGAGTTCTCCGCCGACATCTACGGCTACGCGACGGCCTCGGCCTACAACGGCTGGTGGCGCAATGTGCTCGACGCGTTTCGTTACGCCGAGAACGGTCTGTTCCCCGGGCTGTTCCTGCTGCTCTTCGCAGCGGCGGCGGGGGCGTTGCTCGGCGCCGCGGCCGTGAAGCGGTGGCGCGCTGCGGCGCGCGGCGCCTGGCGTCGCGATGCGCTCGGCGTCGCTCTGCTCATTGCAGCCGTATTGTCGCTCGGCGTCGCGATCTGGATTGCGCTCACGGGCGGCCGCATTCTGCAGATCCAGGGCCTGGAGGTGCGCGTGCGCAATCTCTCGCGGATCCTGTCAGTCGCGATGGCTTTCTCTCTGCTGGCCGCGATGGCGTCAAAACGCATTCGCGACGGTTTCGCCGGCGAGCGTGGATCGCTCGCGGGTCCCGCGCTCATCGCGGCGGCCGCCGCCTTCCTGCTCTCTCTCGGGCCGCGCACGGAGTCGATGAACGAATTCATCGGCCACGGTCCGTACGCCATCTTGATGAAGGTGCTTCCGGGCATCGACGGCCTGCGCGTGCCCGCGCGTTTCGCGATGCTGGTCGTGCTGTTCCTGTCGATCGCCGGCGCATATGCCGCCGCGTGGATCGCGCGGCGGGGACGGCTGGGCACGGCCGCGGTGATCCTCGCCGCGGGCGCCGCGGTCTGGGAGTCGCGGCCGTACCGATTCGATCTCGACGGCGAAAGCTATGTCGAAGGATACGCGCAGCTCGCCATCCGCCATCGACTGGGTTTCGCGGAGCCGCTGTATCAACATCTGGCGCGCACCGAGCCTGGCGTGCTGCTCGAGTTTCCCTGGGGCACGACGGGCTGGGACCTGCAGTACATGCTCGCGCAACGCCGCCACGGGTGGCCGCTGGTCAACGGCTACAGTGGACACTTCCCCGCCAGCTACATGCGCACCTCGACAGTGCTCAATGTGTTCGATTCACCAGACCGGGCATGGTGGGGACTCGAGCGGTCCGGCGCCTCGCACGTCATCGTCCACGAATGGGCATTCCTTTCCATCGAACGTGGGGAGCGGGTGTCACAGTGGCTCCGCGACAATGGCGCGGTCGAGCTCGCGGCAACCGACCACGACACTCTGTTCCGCCTGCCGGGAGGCATCCTCCACCGCTGAGGTCCACCGCGTGGCACGTGCGTTGCCCTTCCATTCGCCAGGAAGTGAAACGAAGTGGCACCTCGAGTCCAGGCGCACGCACTCACGGCCGGCTTCCAGCTGCACCCCCGCATGCTGGGCCATCAGTTGATCTTCATGGCCTTCCTGCTCACGCAGGTGCTCGACGGCGTCTTCACCTACGCCGGCGTGTCGGCGTTCGGCATCGCGGCCGAAGGCAACCCGCTGCTCGCATGGCTCATGTCGTCGTACGGTGAGTTGATTGCGCTTGCGGGCGCGAAGATAGTGGCTGCCGGCTGCGGCATCGCCCTCTATGTCCTCGCGGTCGACCGCCTTCTCGCCGTGCTGACCCTCGTGTATATCGGAGCCGCCCTCATCCCCTGGACCATGGTCCTCTTCTGAGTTCCCAGTTCTGAGTTCGAAGTTCGAGGTTCACTGTTCGAACTTCGTATACTTGCGGGCATGCGCACGGATCCTCTCGCGTTTCTCGGCGTCGAGCTGCAGTCGCTGAAGGACCAGAATCTCTATCGCCGTCTGCGGGTTCTCGACGACGAGCAGCAGGCCACCGCGCGATTCGACGGCCGCTCGGTCGTCAATCTCTCATCGAACAACTACCTCGGGCTGACCACGCATCCGCTGCTGCGGCAGAGGGCGATCGAAGCCGTCGAGCGCTACGGCGCGGGATCGGGATCGGTCCGCACGATTGCCGGCACGATGGCCATCCACATGGATCTCGAGCGCCGGCTCGCGGCCTTCAAGAAGACCGAGGCCGTCGTCGTCTTCCAGAGCGGCTTCGCCGCCAATGCGGGCACGGTCTCGGCGATTCTCGGACGCGACGACGTCATCGTTTCGGACGAGCTGAATCACGCGAGCATCATCGACGGCGCGCGCCTGAGCCGCGCATCCATCAAGGTCTTTCCGCACAAGGATGTCGACGCGGCACGGAAGATCCTGCAGGACCTGCCGGCCACGCAGAAGAAGCTTCTCATCACCGACGGCGTCTTCAGCATGGACGGCGATCTCGGCCCGGTCGCGGAGCTGGCCGCGCTCGCGGAAGAGTACGGCGCAATCATGATGGTCGACGATGCGCATGCGAGCGGCGTGTTCGGCGCCAACGGGCGCGGGACGATCGATCACTTCGGCGCGCACGGCCGCGTCGACATCCAGGTGGGCACGCTGTCGAAGGCGATGGGCGCACTGGGCGGGTACGTCGCGGGATCGCGCAACCTGATCGAGTTCCTCTATCACCGCGCGCGGCCGTTCCTTTTCTCGACCTCGCACCCGCCCGCGGTCGCCGCCGCGTGTCTGGCGGCCCTCGACATTCTCGAGCAGGAGCCTCAGCTCATCGAGCAGCTCTGGGACAACACGCGCTTCTTCAAGGCGGGGCTCGCCGCGCTCGGGTTCAACACCGGCCTGAGCGAGAGCCCCATCACGCCGGTCATCGCGGGTGAGAGCGCGCTGGCGATGACGCTGTCGGATCGCCTCTTCGAGGAGGGGGTGTTCGCGCAGAGCATCGCCTTCCCGACCGTCGCGCGCGACAAGGCGCGCGTGCGCACGATCGTCACCGCGACCCACACGCGCGACGAGCTGCAGTTTGCGCTCGACACGTTCGCGAAGGTCGGCCGCGAGCTGGGCATCATCACCTAGGCCGTGCGTGCGCGAGAGCTTCAACCGCTACACCCGTGAGATCACGCGCGCGGATCTCGAGCGCCTGCTGACGCGCGAGACACCCGAGGCGTATCACTATTTCGCGCGCGAGCTCGATCACGGCGCCCTTGCGGCGCTGCCGTGGTACCGCCGGTGGCCGCGATTCGCGAAGCAGTTCTTCATGGCGTTCGCGATGCGCCTGTCCCCCGCGCGCCGCGCGCTGTACGGCGTCGCGGTAGCCGCGGCGGTCATCGGGGCGATTGAGTTGTTTCGCGGCGCCGGCATCGCCCGCGCGCTGGTCGGCCCCTTCGAAGTGGGTTTCGTCACACCGGCATGGGCAGACGGCACAGGCTGGTTGCTCATGGCCTTCCTCCTGCTCAACCTTCTCGTGATGATGGAGGTCGCCGACCGCCTGTCGCTCAAGAACGAGCTGGAGATCGCGCGCGACATCCAGCTGGCCATGCTGCCGGCCGGCACCTGGTCGGACGGGCGCGCGGCGGCCGCGGGCATCACGCGTCCGGCCAACACCGTCGGCGGAGATTTCTACGACATCCTGCCGCTCGGCGACGGGCGGCTGCTGATCGCGCTGGGCGACGTGGCCGGCAAGGGCAGCCCGGCCGCGTTGCTGATGGCGCTGCTGCTCGCGATGATGCGCACGCTGGCGGACGAGGGGCTCGAGCCGGCAGCGCTGATGCGGCGGCTCAACGTACAGATTTTCCGCCACAGCCCGCGCTCGCGCTTCATCACGATCTTCTTCGGCGCCTACGACCCGGCCACCGGCCGGCTCGAATGGGTCAACGCCGGCCACCTGCCCCCGATGATCCGCCGCGCTAGCGGCGCGATCGACCGCGATGTCTTTCGCGCGGGGGGCAGCCTCGCCCTCGGGATGTTCGAAGAGGCGGAGTACGAGTCGGGCGCCGCGACGCTCGACCCCGGAGACGCCATCGTGCTGTACAGCGACGGCCTGACCGAAGCCGAAGACGCGCGAGGCGTGCCGTTCGAGGATGCGGGGGTCGAGGCGGTGATCTCGCGTCACGGGGTCGAGGACCCCGCGTCACTCGGGCGCGCGCTGCTCCTGGCGGTTGAAACGTATGCCGGCGACGCCAGGCTTGCCGACGATCTGACGGTGCTCACACTGGTGCGCCGCCATCCTGACGCGTCAGGCGTCTAAACACCCGTGCCCCTGCGAATCTGGCCGATCGTGCTGACGGTGGCGCTCCTGGTCCCGGCGAGGACGCCGGCGCGCGCCCAGGGGGCCGACGGGCTCACGGCACTCGTGCTCCAGCTCGAAGACGCGCTGCGCTCCGGCAGTATTGGGCGCTTTCGCGCGCTGATCGCGCCAGGCATGGCCGCGGCTGATGTCACGCGCTTCGAAGTGCTCGTCCGTGGCGCGCGGATCGGCGCGGCCGTGCGCGAGCGCGACCGCAACGCGCTCGACTCGCCCGCCGGCACGGTCGAGCTGCTGCTCGACACCTTCGTCGAGCGCGGCGCGAGCGGCCAGATCGCCACGTGGCGCGCGACGGCGAGCGCTGCCGCGGGAGCCGCCTGGCACTTCACCTCGTTCACGCAGCTGTCTTCGGTCGACGGCCTGTACAAACTCGCACTCGGGGAACAGGCGTTCGACGTGCGCGGCTTGACGCTCGAGGCCACCGACTTCACGCTGCACATGAAGTCGGGCACGGCCTTCACGGCCGACGCCGACGGCGGCATCACGGGGATCGTACTGCGCGGGAAGGGAGAGCTGGTCTTCACGCCGCCTGACGATGCGGAGCGCGCACAGGTGTCGCTCTTCTCTGGACAGAACGCCCTGCGCGTGCCGTTCGAGGAGGCGTTCGTGCGGCTCAATCCTGGCGAGTTCGAGAGCCGCGCGGGCACAGGCGCGCTCGTCGCGCGCGCGGGCGCCGTCACGAGCGACGAGCGGCGCAAGGCCGTCGCGGTGTTCGACAGCTTCGTCACCAAGACCTACACGCTCGATCTGCAGGACCTCTCACGCGAGCGGTGGTCGCTGGTGCCGGCCGGCGGCGATTTCGTCGCCGAAGTGCGCACGAACCGGTACGGCACACTCACGTATGCGCTGGCGGGAGGCGAGGCGGAGGACGTAAGCCTGTTTCAGCGCGACACGCGCCGCAACATCTCGGTCTACGCGTCCGCCTCGCAACTGGCGCAGCGCGGCCGCTTCTACAGCGAAGACGAGCGCAGCGACTACGACATCCACGATCTCGATCTGGACGTGCGGCTCACCCCCGCGCGCGACTGGATCGACGGCACGGCGGTGATCCGCGCGCGCGTGCGCTCACATGCGATGTCGACCATGACACTCCGCCTGGCCGAGCCGCTCGTGGTGCGATCGGTCGTGTCGAAAACACACGGCAGGCTCATGCACCTGCGCGTCATCGGACAGCACAACCTGCTCGTCACGCTGCCGTCGCCCGCGGCAGGCGGCGACGAGCTCGAGCTCGAAGTGCGCTACGCGGGGCGGCTGCCGCCGCAGCTGCTCGATCGGGAAGCGGTGGACGTGGAGGCCGATCAGGATCTCGAGCCGCCCGTGGTGGCCCCCGAGCCGAGGTGGATCTACAGCAACCGCAGCTACTGGTACCCGCAATCGACGATCAACGACTATGCAACCTCGCGGGTGCGCATCACGGTGCCGCAGCCCTTCGACGTCGTCGCCACCGGCGTGCAGACGTCGGGCCCCGCGGCAGCGGTTCCGGGCGGCGCGGCGGCGCGCACGTGGGTGTTCGAGTCGGGCACGCCGGCACGCTACCTGACCTGCGTCGTGTCGAAGTTCGTGCCCGTGATCTCGCGTGCCATGGCGCCGGACGACGCGGGCGTCCCCTCGACGCTCAATGTGATCGCGAGCCCGCGGCAGACCGCGCGCGCCAGGAGCACCGGCGAACAGGCCGAGGCAATCTTCGGCTTCTACCGCGGGCTGCTTGGCAGCGCGCCTTATCCGCAGCTGACCGTCGCGATCAGCGAAAGCGAGCTGCCTGGCGGCCACAGCCCCGCGTATTTCGTGCTCCTCAACCAGACCATGCCCGGGTCCGCGCTCACGTATCGCACCGACCCGGTGAGCTTCGATAATTTTCCGGCGTTCTTCCTGGCGCACGAAGTCGCGCACCAGTGGTGGGGCCAGGCCGTCGGCTGGAAGAACTATCACGAGCAGTGGATCAGCGAAGGCTTCGCGCAGTACTTCGCCGCGCTCTATGCCGGCGAGGAGCGCGGGCCCGCGGCCTTCGCGCAGCTGATGCGGCAGATGCGCCGATGGGCGCTGGAAAAATCTGGCGAAGGGCCGATCTATCTGGGGTATCGCCTTGGCCACATTCGCAGCGACAGCCGCGTGTTCCGCGCCGTGGTCTACAACAAGTCCGCGATCGTGCTGCACATGCTGCGGCGGCTGCTGGGCGACGACAAGTTCTTCGCGGGCGTGCGCCGCTTCTATGAAGAGTTCCGCTTCGCGAAGGCAGGCACGAACGACTTCCGGCGCGTCATGGAAGCAGCAGGCGGGCAGAATCTCGAGCGCTTCTTCGAGCGATGGGTCTACGGCTTCGGCGTGCCTTCCGTGAAGGTCACGCACCGCGTCGAGCAGCAGCCGGGCGGGCCCGCGACGCTCATCGTCACCGGCCAGCAGACGGGGCCCGTGTACGACCTTCCGATCGCGCTGTCCGTCGAGATGGACAACGGTGTCGTGACCCGGGCGGTGCTCGTGATGTCGGAGGCGACCAGCGAGCTGCGGCTGCCGCTGTCAGGCCGCCTGCGCCGCGTGCACGTCGACAGCGACGGCGCCGCGCTGGCGCGATTCACGCGCTAGCCGCACGCGCCGCCCGACGGCGGACTGGCCCTCGAAGAAGCGGTCGCGAACCGCCTCGCTGATGATCACGACGCCAGGCGAGCCGGCCGTGTCTGTGGCACGCGAGAAGAGCCGGCCTTCAATCAGCGGAATGCCGAGCGCCGTGAAGTAGCCCTCCGTCGCGGCCTGCCAGCCGACGCCGGGCGCGCGCTCACCGGCCGGCACCGGCCTGTCGGCGCGATCGAACGGCACGGACCAGACGTTGCCGGTCAGCGGCATCACGGCCGCGGTCCCGACCGACTGCACACCCGGCAGTGCGCCGAGTGTGAGCGTCAGGACGATGGTGGCGGTGAAGAGGACGTCGCGGCGCAGGAGGCGGAACGCGTGGCGAAGGTCGTTGAAGAACATACCGAGCACCTCAGCCGGCGCCAGACGCCAGCAATCGAGCAGGAGCAGGACGAGCGCGAAACGCGGGGCGGGACGGCTGGCGCGCGCGCGGTCGGCGGCGAGATCGGCGGCCGACGGCTCGAAGAGGTCGCGCCGCGTTCGTGACGGCAGCAGCCGCCCGATCAGGCGGCCGGGGCGCGCCCTACGCATCCGACAACCGTTCGCGCGGCACGCCGGCGGCGATGGCCGCATAGAAGTCGCGCGCCTCGGTCCAGACCGTCGCGCCGGCGGGCAGGAGCCTGTAGCGGCGCTCGGTCACGGCCTGGTCGCCGGCCCTGACCTGTTCGTACCGCCCCTCGACGAGCCCGTCGCGCTCGAGCCGTGCCATCAGTTGATAGAAGGCAGGCGCGGTGCTGCGCACGCCGTGGGTGGCGAGGGTCGTACGGAGGAGGCGACCTGCCTGCTCGCTGTCGCGGAGCAGGCCGAGCACCAGGAACTGCAGGTGCGTGAGACGGGGAAGTCGGGGTGACTGCATAATGCGACCTTAGCGACGGTGGGGTTAGACGGGAGTTCGCGCCCCGAAGTTTCGAAATCCGGGTAAGATTTGCAGGTTATGGACAGTGTCACGCTCAGCATCGACGGCAAGCAAATCACGGTTCCCACGGGAACGACCGTCCTGCAGGCCGCGATTCAGTCGGGGGTCCAGGTTCCCTATTACTGCTATCACCCGGGCCTCGGCATCGACGGCTCCTGCCGCGTCTGCATCGTCAAGATCGAGAAGATGCCGAAGTTGCAGACGTCCTGCTCGACGCCGTGCGCCGATGGCATGACCGTCATCACCAATACGCCGGATGTCGAAGCCGCCCGCGCCAGCGTGTTCGAGTTCCTGCTGATCAACCACCCACTCGATTGCCCGGTCTGCGACAAGGGTGGCGAGTGCCCGCTGCAGGATTTCTCGTACACCTACGGGCCCGGGCGCAGCCGCATGGAGTTTCCGCGCCGTGTGTTCGACGGCGAAGGCGTGCGGGCGGACGTCGACTTCGGCCCGACGCTGATGCTCAATCGCAACCGCTGCATCCTCTGCACGCGCTGCGTGCGCTTCATGCGCGAGATCGACACCGACGCGCAGATCAGCATCATCAACCGCGGGTACGGCAGCGAGATCGCGACGTTCAAGGAGGAGGGGGTGCATTCGCTGCTCTCCGGCAACCTGATGGACGTCTGCCCGGTCGGCGCGATCACCACGCGCGACTACCGCTTCAAGTCGCGGCCGTGGGACAACCCGATGGCCGTCGATACGATCTGCACGCAGTGCGAGCGCGGCTGCAACACCACGCTCTGGATCAAGGCGAAGCCCGAATGGGCGAAGGGGGCGCAGGTCATTCGCGCCACGCCGCGCTACAACCCCGACGTCAACGATTACTGGATGTGCGACATCGGCCGCTTCGAGCTCGACTGGATCGAGGGCGAACAGCGCCTGCGCCGCCCGCTCATCAAGCGCGGCGACATCGCCGAGCCCGCGAACTGGGACACGGCGATGGCGGCCGTGGGCGCGAAGATCGAGGAAGCCGGCGGCGCGCAGGCGGTGCGCTTCCTTGCGTCGGCGCACGCGTCACTCGAAGAACTCCACTTGCTCTCGTCGCTCGGCGGAGGCGCGCGCAACGTCGCGCTCAGCTGGCGATACCAGCCGAAGGCGCAGCCGGCCGACACCAAGTTCGTCGTGCCGCCCGTCGACGCACCGAATCTGCGCGGCGCGCGCGATCTCGGCTTCGCGGTACCCGCCGAGAGCGGCCCGGCAGATCTCACGGCATTCCGTGCGCAGATCGAATCCGGCGCGGTGCGCGCGCTGTTCGTCTTCGATCCCGGCCCGGACGGCTCGATGGGCGACGTCTCCTGGATTCTCGACGCGCGCCGATCGGGCCGCCTGCCGGTGCTGATCTACCAGGGCGTGCTGCTGACCGCCCTTGCCGCCGAAGCGGACATCGTGCTTCCAGGCGCGTGCTTCGCCGAGAAAGACGCGACCTACACGAACTGGCAGGGGCGCGTGCAGGCCACGGCGCAGGCGATCACGCCTCCCGGAGAGGCACAGGAAGACTGGCGCATCTTCTCGAAACTGGGCGCGCTGCTCGGCACGCCGCCGGCTTTCACCGAGTCGCGCGGCATTCGCGAAGCGATTGCGGCTGGCCTCACGACGGTTCCGGGGTACGACAAGCTTGGGGTGATGGTGTTCTCGCGCCCGATCTCGCAACGCAGCTGGCTGCAGACCTCGAACCCGTCGGAGCGCTGGAAGTGGGACTTCATGTTCCAGGACCTCCCGCCCGTGAAGTTCGGCGTCGAGTACGGCCCGATGCCGCGCGCGGACGTGATTCCGCTACGCGAGGTCAAGTGACGGCACCCTCCCGGAGACGCCCGGCCCCCGCCGGGCGTCCTATCCCGCGTGCCTGACGTCTCCCTCTTCGCTGCGTTCGGCGCCGGCTTCCTGTCGTTCATCTCGCCGTGCGTGCTCCCGCTGATTCCGGGCTACATCTCGTACATCTCGGGCATGTCGCTCGACGAGATGCGCACGGCCGACGCGAGCGCGCGCCGGCGCCTCATGACGGCGACCCTCGCCTTCATCCTCGGCTTCTCTCTCGTCTTCATGGCCATGGGTGCGTCGGCGAGCGCGATCGGCGCACTGCTGCTGGAGCACCGGCGCGCCGTCTCGAAAGTCGCGGGCGCTGTGCTCGTGATCTTCGGCCTGCACCTGGCCGGGCTGTTCCGGATCAAGTGGCTCGACAAGGACACGCGCATGCAGACGTCGCGCAAGCCCGCCACGCCGCTCGGCGCGCTCGTGGTCGGCACCGCGTTCGCGTTCGGGTGGACGCCCTGCATCGGTCCCATTCTCTCGGCGATTCTCACCATCGCCGGCTCGAAGAGCACCGTCGGCGAGGGCGTACTGCTGCTGGCCGTCTATTCGGCGGGACTGGGTGTGCCGTTCTTCCTGACGTCGCTGGCTATCGACAGGTTCTTCACGGCATCCGGCCGCATCCGCCGGTACTATCGCGCCATCGAGCTCACGGCGGGGGTGATGATGATTATCCTGGGCGTGCTGATTTTCACGGGGCGCTTCACGATCATCACGCGCATCCTTCAGCCGTACCTGCCGGTTTACTGAGCCGATGCTGCTGTCCGTCATCATGCCGGCCTACAACGAGGCCGGAACGATCCGCGAGATCATCGACCGCGTCAGGGCGGTCGATCTGGCTCCGCACACGCTGGAGCTGGTGATTGTCGAAGACGGCTCGAAGGACGGCACGCGCGACATCCTGCGCGAGTACGAGCAGACACCTGGCGTGCAGGTCTTCTATCAGCCACAGAATGGCGGCAAGGGAGCGGCTGTCGCGCGCGGCATCCGCGAAGCGCAGGGGGACGTCATCGTCATCCAGGACGCCGACCTCGAGTACGACCCGAATGATTTCCGGCAGCTGATCGCGCCGATCGCGAAGGACGAAGCGGATGTCGTCTACGGATCGCGGTTCATGCGGCGCGACGGCGGCCGTGGAGCGTTGCGCCGCTGGCACTGGTTCGGCAACGCGGTGCTGACGTCGTTCTCCAACGCGTTCACGGGGCTCGGCCTGACCGACATGGAGACCTGTTACAAGATGTTCCGCCGCGATGTCGCGAAGCGTCTCGATCTGCAGTCGCGCGACTTCGCGATGGAGCCGGAGATCACGTGCAAGGTCGCCCGCATGAAGGTGCGCCTGCGCGAGATGCCGATCGGGTATCAGGGCAGGACGTACGGCGAAGGCAAGAAGATCGGCATGAAGGACGCCTTCAAGGCGATCTCGGCGACGCTGAAGTACGCGCGCTGGGCGCCTCCCTAACCACTCACTTTCGAAGTTTGAGCGCACCCGGACGCACGCCGATCTCGAGCCTGAGGCCGGCCGAGCCGCACTCGCCGTCGAGGTGGATCTCGATCGGCGCGTCGGACTCGACGACCGCGTGGCGCACGGCGCGGCGTGTGACGCCGGCCACCGCCTTCTCCCGGCCCATGAACAGCCGGCGCGCTCTCCACAACTGCGGAACGAAGGGCCGCGCATCGACAATCAGCGCATCGAGCAGGCCGTCGTCGAAGAGGGCGCCAGGCGCGATGATTGCCCCGTTGCCGTACTGCTGACCGTTGGCGAAGACGATCAGAAAGGCCCGGAGGTCGTAGGGCTCGCCGTCGAGATGCACCGTGTACCGCTGGCCGCGGTACGTGAGTCCCTCGTGCATTCCGATCAGCAGGTACGGCAGGCCGCCGCGGCGCGTCAGCAGGTTGAAGCGCTTCGCGACGCGCGCGTCGAAGCCGATGCCTGCCAGATTCAGAAAGGGCACGCCGTTGGCGTCGCCCACATCGAGCGCGCGGATGCGCCCGTCGAGCGCCGCGCGTAACGCCGCGCGGGGATCGCGCTCGACGCTGAGAGTCGTCGCGAACCCGTCGCCCGAGCCGGCGGGCACGATGCCGAACGCGGCCTCGGAGCCCGCCACGGCGCCGGCCACTTCATTGATGGTGCCGTCGCCGCCCCACGCAACGATCGTATCGACACCGTCGGCAAGGGCCGCGAGCGCGAGCTCACGGCCGTGGCCCGCGCGCGTCGTGAAGGCCACGTCCAGGTCGTGACCAAGTTCCGCCGCGACCGCGCGCGCGAGCGAAGCTTTGGACTCGGCTGAGCCTTGCTGTCCCCTGCCGGAAACGGGATTGATGATGATCGACGCGCGCACTCGCGCTGTATAGTAAGCGGGAATGAAGCGACGAGCAGTGCAGTGGATTGCCGTGCTGGTGTTCGCGGCCATTGCCGGAGCCGCCACGCATCAGGCCCTCACTCGCGGCCGCGCACTCGACGCCTCACGTGCACACGCGGCGGCCGTCGACGCCGCGCACATGCGCGCCGACGCCGCGATGAACGAGATCGCCGCCGCCGAGCGCGGCTATGTCGCGCCCGGGCAGGGTATCGATTTCTGGGCCGGCAAGGTGAGCGAATCCCTGGCCGCCGGCAAGTCGGCGCTGGCAGGCCTTCGCCTACTCACGTCGGACGCCGCAGCCCTCGCGCACCTCGATTCCGCCGCCTCGCGCCTCGAAGATTTCGCCGCCATGGACGCGCGCGCGGTCGACTACGCGGGCAACGGCCAGCGCGGGATGGCATCCGACCTCATCTTCGCCGACGGCTACGAAATACTGGGCGCCGCGCGCGCCGATGCCGCTGCCGCGGCGTCGGCCGAACACACGGCGGCTGGCGTGCCGGCGAACCGCGATCGCCAGGTGCAGCTCGCGTCGATCGGCGCGCTTGCCGCATGCGCCCTGCTTGCGGCCATCCTCCTGATGCGCGGTCCGCGCACGGCCGGGCCGGTGGTCACGTTGCTCGAGACTTCTCACGACACCGGACTCGACGCCGGCGTGTCCGTCCCGGTCGCGACGCGCGCCAGCATGCAGGCCGGCGACGACAACATCGGCACCGCGCTCGACGCGAACCTCGATGGCCTCCCTGAGTTCGCGCCAGTGGAGCCGTCGCACGCTTCCAGCGCCCCTGCTGGCATGCCGGCCTTCACCGCGGCCGTACTCCCGGTGCGCTCGGTCAATCTCGAAGGGGCCGCCGACGTGTGCGTCGATCTCGCTCGCCTGCTGGACGGCCGCGATCTGCAGGCGGTGCTCGCACGCACGGCCGACGTGCTCGGCGCAGACGGATTGATCGTGTGGTCGGCCGACTCCGAGGGGTTCGCGTTGTCCCCCGCGCTCACGCACGGCTACCCCGCGGCCCTGGTCGCGCGGCTCGGCAGCCTGCCCATCGACTCCGACAATGCGACGGCGGCGGCCTGGCGGGCGCAGAGCGCACAGGTCGTCACGGGCGCGCTTGCCGTACCGCTTCTCACGGGAGAGGGTTGTGTAGGCGTGCTGGCGGTTGAACTCAAGGAAGGAAGAGAGCGCGCCAGCGACGTGCAGTCACTCGCGCGCATCCTCGCCGCGCAGCTCGCGGCGATTGTGACTCCGGCGGGCGGCGAAGGCCGCCGCGCCGCCGAAGCCTGAGACTCGACGCCTAGAGAATCCGGCGCACGCCGCGCGGACGCGTGGTGTCCTCGAGCGTGGCTTTCACGGTCTGCGTCTTCCTGTCGCGGACGATCTCGATCGCAACTTCACCGTTTGCCCTTCCGAGCTCGCGAATCAGATCCGCGGCGTCGTCAATCGCTGCGCTGTTGACCTTCGTAATCACGTCGCCGGCGCGGATACCCGCCTTTGACGCGGCCGAGTCCTCCGACACGCTGCTGACGAGCACGCCGCCGTCGACACCGAAGTGCTTCGCGAGCTGCGCGCTGAGCCCTTCGGTGGTGACGCCGAGACGTCCGCCGCCGAAGCTGTAAGCGAAGCCGTCGCGGAAGATTTCGATCTGCGGCGGCATCGGGGCCGTGGGAGCGCGCAGCGCCTGCGGCGCACGAGGAGCGCGAGGCGCCCGTGGAGCAGGGATCGTGCGCATGTAGAGCTCCGGGGTGCGCAGGAACTCACGCTCCGAAGTCGCGATGGACGCCTCGAAACTCCTCGACTCCGGCTCGAGCGTTACGGTCACGCGCTGACCGCCGCGTGTCACGACCGCCGGAACCTTGCGTCCTTCCGGCGTTTCCTGGATCAGCCTGGTGAGCTGCCGCACGCTGCGGACCTTCTCGCCGTCGAACTCGACGAAGACATCGCCCTTCTTGAGCCCGGCCTTTGCGGCAGGGGCCGATTCTTCGACCTCCTCGATCCGCACGCCGGCATCGACGTCATCGATGGTGACGCCAATGCGGCCGCCCCCAGCCATCGAAACGACATACGGCGCGCGCTGCGACGGAGCCACCGCTCTGACCTGGCCGTGCGCGGGCATGACGGCCATCGAGATGACGGCGGCCGATCCCAGTGCGAGGGTGGCAACGCCGCTGACTTTCCTAAAACGCATGACTCGAACCTCCACGAATGTTGTGTCGTGCTGATGGGACGCGCCTCTTTTCCAAAAGGTTGTCCTCGCGTCACTCGCGGAGGTCAGCCCGCGTCCATCAAGCAGGACAAACGCAGACCGCATGATGAATCGAATCGCGTTTTCGCTCAGCAAATTCGACAGTTCAGCCTCGGCACGCCGATTGGACTAGTGGAGTGCGGGCCGCGGAAGAATCACCGGGGAGCGTAACCTCAGGCAGGCGCTGGCATCGCCGCTCTCCGGGTTGTTTTGCTAACGATTCTCTCCCGCGGCCTTTTCTATTTCAGCTGGATTGGCATTTGCTAGTCGAGCAGCGGAGGCACTTTCATGCGTGGATCACACTCGAAGCTCGCCGCTCTGACTCTGGCGCTCGCGCTGGCAGTCTCGGGGTGTGCGCTGGCGACCAGCTCGCCCAACATCGCCGAAGTGAAATACAACCCGGGCAAGTACGTCGACCGCAACGTCGCCATCGAAGGCGTCGTCACGAGCTCCTGGAGCATCCCGCTGGTGCCCTACAAGCTCTACAAGATCGACGACGGTACGGGAGAGATGACTGTGGTGTCGAACGACAGCCGCGTGCCTGGCAAAGGCGCACGCGTCAGGGTCAGAGGCAAGCTGAAGGAAGTCGCGACATTCGGCGGGCAGTCGCTCGGCCTGCACCTGCAGCAGGGCGATCTGGACTTCAAGGACGGTCGGGAATATTGATCTTGAGGGCCACGATCGTCATGTCGTCGTTGGGCGGGGCGCCGTCGCGCCAGACCTCGACGGCATCATCGATGGCCTGAACGATCTCGCGAGCCGTCTGGCCGCGCGACGCCTGCACCACGTCGATCAGCCGCGCGGCGGTGAATTCATCGCCGCGCGAGTTCATCGCCTCATACACCCCGTCACTGCAGAAGACGAAGACGTCATTGGCCCCGATCGGAATCGTGGCCTCGTCGTACGTCGTACCGAAGAACGATCCAAGCGGTACGCCTGGCAGCTCGATTTGATAGCAGCGATCCCCCGTACCGTGCAACGGATACGGCACGCCGGAGTTGGCGAGCGTCACGCTGCGGCGTTTGAAATCGAACACGGCGTAGATCAGCGTGCAGTAATACTCCTCGAGCTGACGCTGGTGCAGGATCGTATTGATCGACGTCAACACGCCTGAGGGTGTCGACCGCTCCGGCAGATACCGGCGCCTGAAGGTCCGCCCGCGCACGAGCTCCCCCGCAAACACGCTGTAGAGCGCCGCAGGCACGCCCTTACCCGACACGTCGCCCAGCGCGACGACCAGTGTGTTGGATTCCGGCGCGAGGAAGTCGTGGAAGTCGCCGCCCAGCTCGCGCGCGGCCTTGAACGCGGCCGCGACGTCGACCCCCTTGATGCGCTTCGGCAGCTCCGTCGGCAGCAGCGCCGCCTGCACGCGCTGCGCGAATCGCAGCTCCTTTTCCAGACGCGTTTCCGTCGTCGAAAGCGCCTCGTAGAGTCGCGCGTTCTCGATGGCGACCGCCGCCTGGCTGGCGAGCAGCGTGAGGATCTCGATGTCGCGCTTGGAAAACGCGTCGAGCTCAGGGCTCTCGAGATCGAAGACGCCGATGCAGCGATCCTTCAGCAGCAGCGGCACCGCCAGCTCCGATCGCACGTCTTCGACGACCTTGATGTAGCGCGGATCGTTGTGGACGTCCGGCACGTTGACCGGCTCCTTGTGCAGCGCCGCATAGCCCACGAGCCCTTCGCCGACCGGCACGTGCGGAAGCGAAACCTTCTCGCCGTACTGCACCGCCACGCGCATCTCGAGCATGCGCGTGTCCTCGTTGAGCAGCAGGATGCCGAACGTGCGGTAGTCGACCAGCCGCTTCGCGAGCTGCGCGATGCGAGGCATCAGCTGGTCGAGATCGAGCAGCGCCGCGACTTCCCTCCCGATTTCGGCCAGCGTTTCGAACGCCTCGGCGTCGCGGCGCGCCTGTTCGAAGAGCTTCGCGTTTTCGAGCGCCACCGCGACATGCACGCTGAACTGGCGAAGGATGGCGACATCGCGGTCGCCGTACCGATCGCGGTTGTGGCTCAGGACGTTGAGCGCGCCGATCGGCTTCGACTTGTAAATGATCGGCACGACGAGGTCGGACACCATGCCGGGCACGACCTCGATGTAATGCGGGTCGTTCGAGGCGTCCGCGACAACAATCGGCTGAGCCGCTTTGACAGCGCGGCCGACGACCCCCTCACCCGCCTTGAGACGGAACCCCGCTTCGCGGTCGGGATACCCGACGGCGTACTCGAGCTTGAGACTATCGCGGCGCTCGTCGAACAGGTAGACGCCGAACGCGTCGAACGGGATCAGCCGCGCGATCAGCTCGGGAATTTTCGGGAGGAGCTCGTTGAGCTCCAGCACGGACGTGACGCGCCGACCGAGGTCGAACAATGTGAGCAGAACTTCGTGCTCGGTCGCGGATTCTGTAGCCACATGGTCCATGTCAGACGGGATGGAGGAATTATACTGGTTCACGATGTCTTCCAGTGCCGGTCAGACGCTGCCGCTCGACTACCAGGCCATCGAGCGCATCCTCCCCCACCGCTACCCGTTCCTGCTCGTGGACCGCATCACGGAGTTCGAGCAGGACAAGCGGATCGTGGGCGTGAAGAACGTGTCGCTGAACGAGCGCTATCTGTCGCATCGCGAGGGTGAGGTGCCGGCAATGCCACCGACGATCCTCACCGAGGCGGTCGCGCAGGTCGGCGCCATCCTGATCCTCTCCAAGCCCGAAAACCGCGACAAGCTGATCTACTTCCGCGCCATCGAGCGCGTGCGCTTCCGCCACCCGGTCCATCCCGGCGATGTCGTCGAGATCGAAGCTGTCGTCAAGCGCCTGCGCAACCGCATGGGGGTGCTCGCCGGCGCCGGGCGCGTCAACGGGCGCGTGGTGATTGAAGGCACGATGACCTTCGCGCTCGGGTCGGCCGAGGAATCACCAGACCGCGACTAGCCGCCGAGTGCCGCCCGGCCTGCGCGCGAGACTCGCCCGGGCACGGTGCAGCATCGCCACGCTAAGAAGGGCGGCGCACAGGCGTTGACCGGGTCCCACGCACGTTCCTCTCTGGTACGCGCACCGGGCTCGTCGTGCGCACGACCACGATCCCGGCGGCGATGATGGCGGCCGCCACGAGCATGCGCGCGTGGAAGGGTTCGCCGAGCAGCAGCGTGCCGAGCGCGACGGCAATCACCGGATTGACGTACGCATAGAGCGACACCGTCGACACCGGAAGGTACTTCAGCGCGTACGCGTATGCGGCATAAGCGGCCACCGACCCGGCGAGCGTCAGGTACACCAGTGCCGCGGCAGTCGCGCCGGTGAAGTGCAGGCGCGGCCACTCGCCGAGCGCGGTCGCCGCCAGCAGCATCCATGCCCCGCCGAACAGCATCTGCATGGCCGCGGACGCCAGCACGTCGCCTCCCTGGGCGAATCGCTTCGAATAGGACGAGCCGAACGCCCAGCCGATGCAGGCGATCTGAATCGCGATGATGCCGAGGCCATACCGCGATCCACCCTGGAGCGACGCCACGAGATCGGGCCACACGAGGACGACGATGCCGGCGAAGCCGATGGCGAGTCCCACCACCTGACGGAGCCGCAGCTTCTCGCCGCGCGGCAGCAGGCTCTCGAGCCCCGTCATCCAGAATGGCGTCGTTGCGATCAGCACTGCGGCGAGCCCGCTCGGCAGGAACTGCTCGCCAACCACGACGCCGCCATTGCCGACGGCCAGCATCAGCAGGCCGACCAGAGCGAGAGAGGGCCACATCGCCCGCGGAGGCAGCGCCACGCCGCGCAGGCGAAGGAGCGACGCGAGAATGACGCCCGCCGACACGTACCGAAGGCCGCCCATCGTCATCGGCGGAATGGTATCGAGTGCGATCTTGATCGCGAGATACGTGGTGCCCCAGACGAGACAGACGATGACGAAGGCCCCGTACGCGCGTTTGCGGGTGGCGGGGCTCACGACGAGGCCTCGACGTCGGGCATCGGGAGCCGCAGCGATTCCTTGAGAGAGCTGAGCACGATAGTGGTGCGTGTCGAACGCACACCGGCCACGCGTCCGATGCGCGTCTTGAGCAGCTCGCCGAGGTGCTCGGCATCACGCGCGCGCACTTTCACCAGGAAGCAGTCGTCGCCGGCGACGTGATGCACTTCGAGGACCTCGGGAACGTTGGCGAGGTCGCGACCCACGCCGTCCTCGCCTCCGACCTCCGCCGTCCTGACCGCGACGAATGCGAGCATGCCGAGCCCGGCCGCCCTGGGGTTGACGATGGCGGTGTAGCCCCGAATGGCCCCTTTCGATTCCAGCTTTCGCATGCGCTCGAGGACCGCGGAGGGGGCAAGGCCCACCTCGCGCGCAATTTCGACCTGCGTGATACGGCCGTTCCGCTGCAACGCGTCGATGATCTGGAAGTCGATGTCGTCGAAAGTCATGTGTGTCTCCGCAAGAGCAGCTCTATATTCAGAGTATCATAATATTTACAGAATATAATTCTGCGAAGTAGCCACATGACAGGACATGACGGTGGACGAAAGGTCCACCGCTGAGCCGTGGCATTGCCGTTGCAGAGGTCGGGTGCAGGAGAGGCCGCTAATTGGCGGCCATGACAAAAGACATGCTCGAGACCATCGCCATCATCCTGATCATCCTGTGGCTGCTCGGCCTCGTGAGCGGCAACACGATGGGCAACTTCATCTATGTGCTGCTCGTCGTCGCCATCGTCCTGCTGCTCGTCCGCTTCATGGGCGGCCGCGGCCGCCTTTGAAGAACGCCCGCTTCAAACGCGGGTGATATGGCGTAAAGGGGCCTTCCCCTTCGTCCTCGGCGATGTGACGGTTGATTTGATGCAGCTTGGCATCGAGATCGTCGCACGTCGCCAGGATGAACGCCTCGATGGTCATGGGCTCGACCGGCGATCCGAACTCGCGCGATCCGTGGTGCGAAAGGATCAGGTGTTCGAGTTCCGTGCGCAGTTCCACAGGCATACCCGGGTCGGCCGCTTCGCGCAGCATCTGCACGCCGAGCGCGATGTGGCCGACCAGGTTTCCCTCGACTGTGTATTGCGTCACGGCGTCGTAGTCGAGCTCCTGGAGCTTGCCGATGTCGTGCAGAATCACGCCCGCAATCAGCAGGTCGCGCCGCGCGCCGTACGCTGCGGCCAGCGCCGTCGTGGTCTCGATCAGTTTCAGGACGTGCTCGAGCAGCCCGCTGCGGTACGCGTGATGGACGGTCACGGCTGCGGGCCAGATCCTGAGTTTGGCCTCGTGCGCCTGCAGCAGGCGCGTCATGAGCGCGCGGATGTGATCGTCGCGCACGCTCCGCACGTGTGCTTCGAGCTCGTCCCACATCTCGCCGGGCGATCGCGGCGCGGCGCGGATGCAGTCCTCCTCGCGAAAGCCGTCGAGCCGATCCCGCTCGGGCATCACGCGGCGAATCTTGTCGACCAGCATTTCGAGCCGCTGGTTGTAGACGCTGCCCCGTCCCTGAATCTTGACGAACTCCCCCGCTTCGAACTCGTGGCGCAGCGCGTCGACGTCCTGGAAAATCTTGCCGGCGATCTCGCCCGAGATGTCCTGCAGCACGATCATCATGAACTCACCGCCGTTGCGCCCCGATCGCACTTCCTTGCGCGAGCAGAGGTAATAGCCCCAGCCTGACGACTGCGCGGCCATTTCCTTGATCTGGGGGAGGCGCCCGCTGCCTCCGCGTCCGGCGTCCACGAACAAGTCTCCGTTCATTCTAGAAATCCAAACGTGCCACGGTTGAGCCACTGGCCCCCATCAACGGTCAGCACATCGCCGGTGATGTAGGCGGATTGCGGTGACGCCAGGAACGCGACGGCATCCGCGACTTCATCCGGCCGTCCCCACCGCTTGAGCGGCACGCTCGCGGTGATCCGTTCGACGGCGCTGGCGCTGTTCCACAACTGCTTCGCTGCGCCTGGCGATTCGATGGGGCCCGGCGCGACCGCATTCACGCGAATCCCGTGCGGCGCCCACTCGACCGCCAGCGTCTGCGTCAGCGAGAGCACGCCCGCTTTCGCCGCGGCTGAATGGATGGTTCCTGCGCTGCCAGTCCAGGCGTAGTTGGCGAGAATCGACACAATCGACCCCCCTCCTCCCCTCGCGATCGCATGACGGCCAAAGGCCCTCGAGCAGTAGAAGCTGCCGTTGAGCACGATGCCGATGACGGCATTCCACCCATTGGGCGACAGGTCCTCGGCGCGGCAGATGAAGTTGCCGGCCGCGTTGTTGACGAGGATGTCGACGCGCCCGAACCGCGCGACGGCCGTCTCGACCATCGCATCGACCTGATCCGGATGACGGATGTCGGCCGTCGCCGACGCCGCGTCTATCCCGTCACCCGCGAGCGTCGCGAGCCCGCTCTCCAGATGCTCCGGGTTGCGGCTTGCAATGACGATGCGCGCGCCGAGGCCGCCAAGCCGGCGCGCGATGGCGAGGCCAAGCCCGGTGCCGCCGCCCGTGATG
>JALYRV010000329.1 GCA_030855205.1 Acidobacteriota bacterium
GTGATCATGGACGCCGCGTGGCTGTCGGCGATTGAAACGAAAGACTATCTGTTCCCCCACGAGTGGCCGGCGTACGCGTGGTTCTTCAACTTCCTTCCCACCGCGATCGTCGCCGCGGCATTCATCCGCGCGCGAACTGCGGCGCCCGAGCTGCGCGGGCTCATGGCCGGCGCGCTCGTGCTGACGCTGTTCTTTCTCGCCACGCTGCCTCTCGTGACGATGCGCTATGCGCTCGCCGTCCAACTGCAGATTCCGCGTGTGTTCTGGCTCGTCGAGCTGGTCGCGTTCATCCTGATCGCGCGATGGATTGGCCAGTCGCGGCCGGGTGCGGCGCGCATGGCGGCGGCCGGCCTGATCGCGCTCTCTGCCGTCCGCGGAGCGGCGGTGCTCGCCGAAGAGCAGGCACCGAGGCTCGTGCGGATTGACGTGACGCGCGACGACTGGGGGCAGGCGATGGCGTGGCTGCGGGCGCAGCCTGTCGATGTACACGTGCTCGCCGACCCTGGGCACGCGTGGCGCTACGAGTCGAGCGTGCGCGTGGTGGCCGAGCGCGATCTTTTTCACGAAGACGTCAAGGACGCCGCCGTCGCCATGTATGACCGCGACCTTGCGATGCGCGTCGTCGAGCGCCGCGCGCTCACGCACAATTTTCCGGACAAGACGCCCGCCGAGCTGCTCGCGCTCGCCGCGCGGTACCATCTCGACTATCTCGTGTCTGATCAGAGGATCGATCTTCCGCCGGTCTACGCCAATGCCACCTTCACCATCTACCGGCTGGCGCGCTAAGCCGTATCGCGCGCCGTGGTGGCTGCAGAACGGCCACGTCATGACGATTGCGACGTGGGCGCGGCGGCGCCCGCTGCGATCGCTGCCGCCCGCGGAGATGCGGCAGTTCCGCACGGCCGACGACACGACCGTCGTCGCGGCCTGCCACTGGCATGGCGATCGCCAGGCGCGCACGACGATCGTGGTCATGCACGGCCTCGAAGGGTCGAGCGACGCGCACTACATGCGCGGCGTCGCGGACAAGGCGTGGCGCGCGGGCCTCAACGTGGTGCGGCTCAATCAGCGCAATTGCGGCGACACCGAGCACCTGACACCGGGGCTCTATCATTCGGGGCTCACCGACGATCCTCGTGCGGTGATGCAGGAGCTGATCGATCGCGACGGGCTGCGGGCGATCGTGCTGGCGGGCTATTCGATGGGCGGCAACGTGATGCTGCGTCTCGCGGGAGAACTGGGCGCCGACGCGCCGGCGGCGCTGAAGGGGGTGGCGGCGGTCAGCCCGGTCATCGACCTCGCGGCCTGCGTCGCGGCGATCGAGAAACCCGGCAACTACGTGTACCAGTGGAACTTCATGCGCAACCTGCGCGCGCGCATGCTGCGCAAGGCGAGGGCCTTCCCGGCGATCTTCGACCTCGCCCCGCTCGCCGGTCTCCGCACGATACGGGGATTCGACGACACCTACACGGCCCCGCACAACGGATTCGGCGACGCGGCCAATTACTATTACCAGGCCAGCGCGCTGCGCGTCATCAGCCGCATTGCGGTGCCGGCGCTCATCATCGCGGCCGCGGACGATCCGTTCGTGCCGGCGTCGATCTTCGACGAGCCCGACGTGCGCGCCAACCCGCTCGTGCAGGTCGAAGTCCTCCCGCACGGGGGGCACTGCGGCTTCGTGGCCGCACGGGAGGCCGATGACGACGGCTACTGGGCGGAGTCGGCGATCGTTGCGTTCGCGTCGGAACTGTAGTCCCGCAGCAGGCCCTTCATCTGCTGCGCGAACGCAGGGCCTTTGCCCGAGTCTTCGTGTTTGAAGAACACGTAGACCTCACCCGACTTCGACGCCTCTCTCACCTTCGCGGTCCACGCCGCGATGTCGGCATCCTGATAGCCCTCGTCGCGCAGACGGAAGTACGAGAACGCCGCGGTGCGCACAATCGGCGCGGAGATCTTTTCGCTGTCGGCCGCGCACAGCGCGGCGCCACGCGACCGCAGCGCCGTGAACACATCCTCGTCGAACCACGACTCGTGGCGGAATTCGAACGCGGCCCGAGCCGTGTCAGGCAGTTCGTCGAGGAACGCTTCGAGACGCGGCAGATCCTTCTTGAGGTTCGGCGGCAACTGGAACAGCAGCGGCCCGAGACGCCCTTCGAGCCCTGCCGACAGGCGCACGAACACCGCGAGCGTGTCGCCGAAGTCCCTGAGCCGCTTGTCGTGCGTGATCCGCTTCGGCGCCTTCAGCACGAAACGGAAGTCCTCGGGGGTGTCGCCCGCCCAGCTCTCGATGTTCTTCGCGCTCGGCATGCGGTAGAACGTGTAGTTGATCTCGACCGAGTCGAACGCGGCCCCATAGAACGTCAGCATGTCGGCGGGCTTCATTTTGTCGGGATAGAACGTCCCGCGCCATTCGGGATAGTTGTAGCCGGACGTGCCGATCCAGACTCTGTGCGACATGACGTAAGCATAGTCCGTCGCGCCCCGTGAGCCGTGTGCCGTGTGCCGGCCTTTACAACAACTGCTGCAGGCGCTCGTAGCCGCTGCGGCTGACCGGCAGGCGCCGTCCGTCACGCAGCACCGCCATCTTCGTATCCTTCGTCGCCGTTTCGAGCCGCGCGAGTCGATCGAGATTCATCAGAAACGATCGATGCACGCGCACGAAGCGGCGCGGGTCGAGCTGTGACTCGAGGCTGCCGAGCGGCTGATCTTTCAGCATCGTCCGCTCGCCGCTGTGCACCGCGATGTAGTCGTCCTGCGCCTCGACGTAGTCGACCTTGTCGATCGGCACCACATGCACCTCGGCGCCGTCGCGGATGACGATGCGCGTGATCCACGACCCGGCTGGACGCGCCGCCGCGGCAACGGCTGCCGGATCGAGACGCGCGGCGTCCGCGGCGCCTGGCGCGGCGGCCTGCCCC
>JALYRV010000330.1 GCA_030855205.1 Acidobacteriota bacterium
CGCCCGCACTCTTCGTGCAGCACGACGGCGTGATCGCCGAGCTCGAGCATCTCGCCGAGCACCGCGGCGCGGCGCCCGGCCTCGCTTGCCGCAAGCGCGGCGAGCGACTGCGTGAGCGCGGCGGGACTGGAGTTGTACGAATCGTCGACGAGCGTGATGCCGTCGGACCGCCGGATGACCTCGCCGCGCTTCGCCGCGGGCTTCAGCGACGCGATCCCCGCCGCGATCTCATCGAGCGGCACGTCGAGCTCGATCGCGACGGCCACGGCGGCCAGTACGTTGAGCAGATTCCCCATGCCGACCAGCGGCACCGTCACCGCGACGGCGCCTTTCGGCGTCTCGATCGTGGCGTCGGTGCCGTCGATGCCGCGCGGCTCGATGCGCGTCGCGCGCACGGTCGCGCCTTCGGCGAGACCAAAGGTGATGACGCGTCCGCGAAACGCGGAGGCGCGCGAGGCAATCAGCGGGTCGTCCGCGTTGACGATGAGACGATCCGAGGGACGCGCGCGCTCGAGGATTTCCGCCTTCGCGTCGGCGATCGCGTCGCGCGAAACGAAGAAGCCGATGTGCGCGTCACCGACGTTCGTCCAGACGCGAATCTCGGGCTCCGCGAGGGCCATCAGGGCGCTAATCTCCCCTTTGTGGTTCATCCCGAGCTCGACGACCGCGACGTCCGGCCCGCTCGTCAGCTCGGCGAGCGAGAGCGGCAGTCCGATGTGGTTGTTGAGGTTGCCGCGGTTGCGGAACACCTCGTGCCTGCCCGCGAGCAACACCGCCGTGACTTCTTTCGTCGTCGTCTTGCCGGCGCTGCCGGTGATGGCGACGACAATCGACGCGGCGCGGCGTCGAATCTCGCGCCCGAGCTGCTGCAGGGCGACGAGCGTGTCGGCGACGACGATAACGAACACGCCCGGCGCCTGGCCAGCGGTGGAGCCGTCCGACACGAGGACGCCGGCAGCGCCGCGCGTGACGGCGTCGGCGATGAAGGCATGGCCGTCGAGCCGCTCGCCGCGGATCGCGACGTAGAGCGCACCCGGCTGGAGCGTGCGCGTGTCGATCGACAGCCCCGATACCGTGCGCGCGGCATCGCCCGCGACGAGGCGCCCGCCTGTGGCCTCGGCAATCCAGCCCGCCGGCAGATCAAATGCGGCGCCCATCAGACTTTCGCCCGGCTGCGGCGGCGCGACAGCGCGTCGCCCGCAACCTGCACGTCGTCGAACGGAAGGGTCCGGTCGCCGATGATTTGATATTTCTCGTGCCCCTTGCCGGCAATCAGCACGAGGTCGCCCGGCCGCGCGTCGCTGACGGCGCGCTCGATGGCGGCGCGCCGATCGGAAATCTCCACGACGTCGCCGAGCTCGCGCGCCATCCCGCGGCGAATCTCGGCAATGATGCGGTCCGGATTCTCGCTCCGCGGATTGTCGGACGTCACGATTACCAGATCGCTGAGACGCGCGGCGACGGCGCCCATCAGCGGCCGCTTGGTGGCGTCGCGATCGCCGCCGCAGCCGAACACGCAGATCAGGCGTCCGGTGGCCAGCGGCCGCGCGGTCTCGAGCAGGTTCTTCAGCGCGTCGTCGGTGTGCGCGTAGTCGACGACCACGCGCACGTCATCGTCCGCGGTGGAGGCGACTTCGAAGCGGCCCGGGACGGCCGTGAGCGCCGCGAGGCCGCGCTCGATGGCGTCGAACGGCAGATCGAGCGCGACGGCCGTCGAGGCCGCGGCGAGAATGTTGTACGCGTTCGGACGCCCCACGAGTGCGGACTTGATGTGGAGCTTGCCGCGCGGCGTCTGCACGTCGAACATCAGACCGTCGAGCGAGTAATTGAGGTGACCGGGAGACACGTCGGCGGGACGGTCGATCGCGTAGGTGACCGGACGGCCCACTGACGCGGCGAGCTCGGCGCCGCGCGGGTCATCGAGATTGATGACGGCGGGCGCGCCCGCGGGCAGCATCTCGAAGAGGCGGCGCTTCGCTGCGAAGTACGTCTCCATGTCGCCGTGTAAATCTAGGTGGTCGCCCTAAAAATAAAAAAAAATGCCGGCGGCGAAGCGCAGCTCGTCGACGCGATGCAGCGCGAGCGCGTGCGACGACACCTCCATCGCGCAGGCGCCGAGCCCGCGCTCGACCATCTCGCGCAGCAGGCGCTGCACGTCAGGGGCTTCCGGCGTGGTGCGCGACGCGTCGCGTTCTTCGTCGCCGATCTTCTGGTTGACGGTGCCGATCCGGCCGCAGCGTATGCCCGCCGCCTCGAAGATCGCGGCCAGCAGGTAGGTGGTGGTCGTCTTGCCGTTGGTGCCCGTCACGCCGACCAGCGTCATCTGCTCGCTGGGCCGCCCGTGAAAGATCGCGGCGAGTTCGGCCAGCGCCAGGCGCGCGTCCGACACGATGATCCAGAGCGGCCCGGCCGGCATGTCGACCGGCGGCTCCCCTTCCGCGAGAATGGCAATCGCGCCGCGGCGCGCCGCGTCAGCAGCGAAGCGGCCGCCATCGAGCTTCGCGCCTTTGAGCGCGACGAAGATCGAGCCCGCGACGACCTCCCGCGAGTCGTAGGCGATCGACGCGACGCGCCGCTCGGCCAGCGCGCCTGCGCTCGCCAGCCCGGGCACGCCGACCGTGCGCGATGCGCGGACCAGATCCCCAAACGTCAACGTCGCGCCTCGGGTTTCTGGCCGTCGCCCGCCGGCGGCGCCGTCACGACGTCGCGGCCGAGCCGGAGCACGCTCAGGCCACCGCGCTCGAGCGGAGCGCCCGCTTCCGGGTGCTGCAAGATGACCACGCCGGATCCCTGCATGCGCGCCGACAGGCCGAGCTTGCCGAGCACGCGCAGGGCTTCGCGCGCGCCGAGCCCGCGCAGGTCCGGCATCAGCCCCGTGGAACCCGACGACATCGACACGAGCGACGGG
>JALYRV010000135.1 GCA_030855205.1 Acidobacteriota bacterium
AACCAGCCCTGGCGATCGGGCGTCTGCACGACCATGGTCGCCCCCTCGTCGCGGCCGGTGTCGCGGTAGGCGCCCTCGAAGTACGACCAGATCGCGCCCTTGTTGAGGACGGGATCCCAGAGCCGCAGCTTGAACTTGTTCTGCAGCAGGGCGGCCTGGCCACTGGCGTCGACGACGGCCTTCGCGCCGACCTCGCGGCGCACGCCGTCGCTGCCCCTGACCTTCACGCCGACCGCGCGATCGCCATCGAACATGACTTCGGTGACGTGCGCCTGCTCGAACGCCTCAACGCCGTGCTCGCGCGCGTTCTCGAGCAGCATCTGGTCGAATTCGCTGCGGATCACTTGCCACGTCTGGGAGCACTCGTGCGGCTTGTTGTCGTGGAAGTAGAACGGCGCCGACTCCTTGCCGCTCGCGTTGATGAACTGGACGCTGTGCTTCTTGACGAACGCGCTCCGCTGCATCTTCTCGAGCATGCCGATTCGCTTGAGCACCCAGTAGGTCTCGGGGATCAGCGACTCGCCGATATGAAAGCGCGGAAACTTCTCGCGCTCGAACAGACCGACGCCGACGCCGCTGTCCGCGAGGATGGTGCTGACGGTCGACCCCGCGGGGCCTCCGCCGATGACGATGACGTCGTAGGAGGACTGGATCATGGCAGAGTGTCGGCTCACGGCCGCCGGCTCGCGGCCTGAACCGGCAGCCGGACGGGCGTGGTCCCGTCCGGCTCCCGCGGGAAGCCGAAAGACGAAAGCCGAATCATGGTTACGTGTATCTGATGCCCGTGTGTTCGGGCAGGAAGAAACGCGGCAGCAGCGTGTCGACGCGCATCAGCGCGTCGCGCGTGAGCGCGATGCGCGACTCGTCGGCCGACGCGAGGTAGCCGTCCGCGCGAAGCGAGTCGAGACCCTCGCGGAAGCGCTCGAGCGGGTTCGCGCCGTACTTCTCGCGGAAGTACGAGGGGGCCACCGCCCCCTTCTTGAGCTGCAGCACGAACTCACGAATCATGCGCTCCTCGTGCGTCGGACGGTACGCGCGCCCGAGCGGAATGTCCCCCGACTCGATCGCCGCGCTGTAGTCTTCCCACTTGTCGAGGTTCTGCAGGTGCACGCCGTTGATGTGGCCAAACGACGCCACGCCGAGCGCCGCGAGATCCGAGCCCTGCCACAGCCGGTCGCGATAGACGAACGTCGTCTTCTGCGGATTCCTGACGGCAGTGTAGGCGCTGCCGATCGTGTAGCCCCTGGCCTCGAGCGCGGCAAACGCCTCCCGCACCCACCGGCGCTTGGTCTCCCAGTTCGCGACCGTGTCGGCGAACTGGCCGCTACCCTTCAGGATGTCGCTGCTGATGGTCGTGTTGAACGGCAGCTCCATCTGGTAGACGGTCACGCTGTCGGGATCGAGCGCGAGCGTCTGCTCGATGTTCCACTGCCAGTTGTCTTCGGTCTCGCCGAGCATGCCGGCGATCAGGTCGATGTTGATCTGCGGGAAGGCGAGCTTGCGCGCGAACTCATAGGCCTTGTAAATCTCGGGCGCGCGATGCGCGCGGCCGTTGATCTCGAGCAGGCGACCGTTGAAATTCTCGACCCCGAGACTGAGGCGCGTGACGCCCATGCCGCGAATCGCGCGCAGCTTGGCTTCCGTCAGCGTGCCCGGCTCGCACTCGAACGTGATCTCCTCGGCATCGTCCCACGACTGAATCGCCTTGAGGCGATCGACGAGCCCGCCGAGCTGCGTCGTCGAGAGGAACGACGGTGTGCCGCCGCCGAAGTAGACGAAGTTCGTCTTGCGCCCGCGGATGGCCGGCGTCTGCGCGTAGAGCGCCCACTCCTGCACGAGCAGGTCGAGGTACTGCTGCACCTCGCGGGCATTCTTGTCGGTATAGACGCGGAAATAGCAGAAGTGGCAGCGCTTCCGGCAGAACGGAATGTGCAGGTAGAGGCCGAGCGGCGTGCCAGGCGCGGACTCGCGGTTGAGTGCGTCCCGCGCGTCGGTCGTCACCGCCTCGCGCGTCCACACGGAGAACGGCGGATAGTTCGCGACGAAGTACGACCCGACCTCGGTCTGCTCGGCTGGGCGTCCTGGCGTGGCTCCTGCGGGCGGTGCGGTGCTTTCGAGCATCTGTATCAACTAAGGACGACTGACAGGCCCATTCAGCTTACTGGAAGACGAGCTAGAATCCACGCGAGGCCCTATGAAGCGATTCGCTCTCCTCTCTTTGACTATCGGACTGCTGTGCGCGGTTCCATCCGCACAGAACTACCTCACCATCCAGGGCGAAGTGGCCGAGAAGCTGCTGCGCCAGAGCCGCAACACCCTCGGAGGCGAAGGCGCTGTGATGAGCGTCACGTCTCTGGTGATGAAGGGTGTCTCTCGCGTGTCGGCGGGGGACGATGGCCCACCTGAGCGGGCCGTGGAGATCCGGTTCCTCTTCCCCGATCAGTACCTGCGGATCGAGACGGCGGGAGGCTGGGTCAAGCGGACCGGGTTCAGCGGCAACACACTGCTGACAGAAATCAGGAACGGCGCCACGATCGACAAGCCACCCGCACAGGCCGCGACGCCGCTGCTGCGCGCCGAAAAAGGAAGGCTCGCGCGCATGCTGCTCGGCGTGGCGTCGCTGTCGACGCCGGACGTGTGGCTGACCTTGCGCCAGCCGCCTGGCGCGGTCGAAGTCGGCAGCGCGTTCGAGACAGGGTCGACCACCAACAGCACGGGCTTCAGGATTCTCGAGGCGTCGGCCAAAGACGGCTTCGCCGCGCGCATCTTCTACGACGCGAGCGGCATGCCGCTGCGCGTGGAGTACGAAGCGAACCGGCGGAAGATCTCGATTGCCTTCGGCGATCGCCGCAAGATCGGAGCGCTCATGCTGCCGCACACCATCACGACCACGCTCGACGGGATGCCGCTCGAGGAGCTGAAGCTGAGCGAGATCGCCGTGAACCCCGCGCTGTCGAAGGCGGACTTCGGCGGCTAGCGCGGCGGAGCGCCGCTAGCCCGCCTCCGGTCCGAGGTGGATGCGGCGCTCCATCGCGTCGAACGCGGCCGCGGCGGCGGGCTCCGGCCTGGCGAGCGAGACGAGCAACGCCACGGCAAAGGCGAACGGGATGGAGACGATGCCCGGGTTCCGGAGCGGGAACCAGGCGTCCTGGCCTTTGAGGAGATCGACCTGAATCGTCGGCGACAGCCCAATCAGCAGGAGTGAGACGGCCGTGCCCGCCAGCATGCTCGCCTGCGCGCCGCGGGTGGTCAGCGGCTTCCAGAACATGGCGAGGAGCAGCGCGGGAAAGTTGGCGCTGGCCGCGATCGCGAACGCGAGGCCGACCATGTAGGCGACGTTCTGCGATTTGAACGCGATGCCGAGCACGATCGAGAGCGCGCCGAGGACCACGGTCGCGATCCGCGCGACCCGCACCTGCTCCTGATCGCTGACCTCCCCCTGGCGCACGACGTTGACCCAGAGGTCGTGCGACAGCGCGGCCGCGCCCGCGAGCGTGAGGCCGGCGACGACCGCAAGAATCGTGGCGAAGGCCACGGCCGAAATGAATCCGAGGAACGCCGGACCGCCAAGGGCTTCGGCCAGCAGCGGCGCCGCCATGTTGCCGCCGGCGTCGATCGCGCGGATGCCGGACTGCCCCACGATCACCATCGCGCCGAAACCGAGGATGAACGTCAGCAGATAGAAGAACCCGATGAACGTGATCGCATAGCTCACCGACCCGCGCGCCGTGCGCGCGTCCGGAACGGTGTAAAACCGCATCAGGATGTGCGGCAGCCCCGCGGTGCCAAGCATCAGCGCCAGCCCGAGCGAGATCGCTTCGAGCGGGTTCGACACCAGCCGCCCCGGCCCGAGCACGCCCGCGCCGTACATGCGCGCCGCCTCGTCGAACAGCGCCAGCGGATTGAACGAGAACTTCGCGAGCACCGCCATCGCGAGCAGGAACGCCCCCGCCAGCAGCAGCACGGCCTTGACGATCTGCACCCACGTCGTCGCGATCATGCCGCCGAAGAGCACGTACGCCAGCATGACCACGCCGACAATGACGACCGAGACCTCGTAGCTGAGGCCGAACAGGAGCCGGATCAGGTTGCCCGCGCCAACCATCTGGGCGATGAGATAGAACAGCACCACCGCGAGTGAGCCGCTCGCGGCCGCGACGCGGATGGGGCGCTGCCGGAGCCGGTAGGCGACGACGTCGGTGAAGGTGTATTTGCCGAGATTGCGCAGCGGCTCGGCGATGAGGAACATGACGACGGGCCAGCCGACGAGGAAGCCGATCGAGTAGATGAGCCCGTCGAATCCCGAGAGGGCCACGAGGCCGGCGATACCCAGGAAGCTCGCCGCACTCATGTAGTCACCGGCGAGCGCGAGTCCGTTCTGCAGCGCCGTCACGGACCGGCCGGCCGCATAGAACTGCTCGGCGCTTCGCGTGCGGCGCGCGGCCCAGGCCGTGATGCCGAGCGAGAGCGCGATGAAGAGGAAGAAGCCGGCGATGGCGACCGGATTGGCCGCGCCGAGTGACGTGTCCATTACGGCTGCCGCAGCCGCGCGACCGCCCCGTCGTAGTGCGCGTTCGCCCACCGCACGTAGATCCACACCAGGACCCACGCGGCGGCAATCACCACGATGCCGGCCGAAATGCCGACGCTGAGACCCGGGACGATCTGCCGCCCGAGCAGCGGCTTGTTGAACGCGACGAGCAGGATGAAGCCGAAGTACAGCGCCATCATCGCCGCGGTCAGGGCGACAGCGATCCGGGCACGCGCGGCGGCCAGGGCGGCAAGGGAGTGCGGCACGCCTTTGCTGCGGTGAACGCCGTTACGACTGCGGCTTGTGCAGCACGTCCTGCACGTCGGTCTTCGCCTTCTTCACGCCGCCGAGCCCCTGAATCTGGAGGCCGGTCGCGAGATCCTTCGGGGCCTCTTCCTTCAGTACGTGCTGACGGTAGAGGGTAGCCATGCGCTGGTTCTCGAGCTCCTTGGCGCGATCGCGCGCCTGCAGCTTTTCCTGGCGCGCGGTCTTCGCGATGCCGGCATCGTCGAGGTCGTGCTGGATCCCCTTCGCGACGGCGTCGGCGTCGAGGACGAGGCTGTGATCGCTCGAGGTCAGGCCGACCTTCTTGCCACCGGCGAAGATCTCGTGGCGGCCGTGCTCTTCGTACCACTTGGTGAGCGTGGCCGTCATGTGCATCTTCTCGATGATGTTCCGCCAGCCGATGCCCGTGTTGTAGGCGCAGAAGCTGATCTCCCCCTCCTGCGTCGCATAGGGGATGATGCAGCGCTCGGTGCGGCGGAAGTCGTAGTTGAACAGATCCTGGAACCACATGCCGGCGATGAACAGGAAGTTCCAGCGATCGGCGCGGCGCTTCGCGACGTCGTCGGCCGTGCGGCCTTCGCCGACCTTGCCGTAGTCCTTGCCGGTGGCGCCGTAGGTCTTGTCGAGCTTCTTGAGCAGATCGCTCATCTTGAAGTGCGTCGGCGACTTGAACGGGTCGTAGTTGCGCGCGACGGCGAGCCCCATGCCCACCATCGAGAGGAACTTGCCGCGCGCCGCGTCGTTGACCCGTTTGAGGTCGTTGGCGATGCCCTGCGCGTCGATGAAGGCGGTGACCGGCACCGTCTCCTTCGTTTCCTTGTCGATCATCAGCGCCATGCCGATGCCGCAGTTCGGGTGGCAGCCGCACGTGAGCGATCCCCAGTCCTGCTGCGCGCCGTGAATCAGATCCGACCAGTCGCTGAACGTGCCGACGAACGAGATCGGGAACCAGTCACGCACCGGCTCGCCGAGCCCGGTCTGCTTCTTCACGTCGTGCGCGAGGTGCGACAGCGTGTAGCGCTGCGCGGCGCGGCGCTCGTCGGTGATCTCCTCGTCGCGGCCCGTGAACGACACGGGCTGGAACGACAGGAAGTTGATCTTCTTCGGGTTGTCGATCGCGAACTGGATGATGCGGCCGACCTGCTCGTTGTTGACGCCGTTGACGATCGTCGTCACGGGCACGAGGTCGACGCCGGCGCTGTGCAGGTTTTCAATCGCGCGCAGCTTGACGTCGAACAGGTTGCCAACGAGGCGGTGCGAGTTGGCCGCGTTCCCGATCCCGTCGAACTGCAGGTACGCGTAGCGGAGGCCGGCTTCGGCCGCCTGCTTCGCGAACTCGGGGTTCTTCGCGAACTCGATGCCATTGGTCGCCGCCTGCACCGAGTTGTAGCCAACCTTGACCGCGTACCGCACCGCGTCGAGGAAGTACGGCGACAGCGTCGGCTCGCCGCCCGAGAACTGCACCGACATCTGCCGGCGCGGCTTGAGCGAGATCGCGTTGTCGAGCAGCGTCTTGATGTCTTCCCACGACAGCTCGTGCACGAACCCGACCTGGTTCGCGTCCATGAAGCACGGGTCGCACATCATGTTGCAGCGGTTCGTCAGGTCGATCGTCAGCACCGCGCCGCGGCCGTACTTGATCGTCGACGAGCCGTGGTTGTGGAGCTTCGCGTCGTTGTGCGACTGGATGTCGCTGCCCGGGAACGCGTCTTCGAGGTGCTTGAAGAACGCGGTGTCGATCGCCATGACGTCTTCGAAGTGCCCGTGGATGGGGCAATCCTTGACCATCATGATCTTGCCGTCGCGCTCGAGGATCGTCGCCTTGATCTCGCCGATCTTTTCGGTGAGCAGGATCTTGTAGTCGCGCTTGCCGTCGAGAATCTCCTGACGCGCTTCGCGGACGCAGGTCGGGCAGAGCGAGTCGGTCTCGCGCGGCCATCCGAGCGGCGGCTTCACCTTCTGGTGCGACTTGAGCAGCGGCTTGTCGGACCACTTCGGGGTGAACGAGGGATTCTGATTGATGCTGTTGAGCTTGTCGAAAACCACCCACGCGCCCTTGGCGGCATAGGTGAGCCCCTTCTCAACGTACTTGATCGGCTTGTGCATACCTCTTCATTTTAGTGCACAACCGGCCTTTTCGCTGTGGCTTACAGCGAAAAGGCCTTCACGGGGGGTGAACTGGCCTTCAACGCGCTCACTGGCCGCATCCGGCGGCCGGCAGCGGCCGCAGCACGCCGAGGAGAGCCTCGACAAGACGCTGCTGCTGCGCCTCGCGGTCGATCCCGGCGCGGCCGTCGAGCAACTGGAACCGGTAATAGCCGAACTGCGAGTGGTTGGCCCCCTCGATCTCGAGATAACCGGCATGCGGCGGAAGCTTCCCGCGGGATTCCGCCATGCCGGTGACGCTCGCCACGCCGTCACGCGATCCTGCAATCCTGAGCACGGGCACGCAGGGCGGGATCTGCGACAGGTCGACCTCGCGCGGGTGCGTCGTGGCCACGAGCACCAGGCCCGCCACACGTCCGCGGCGCTCGGCGACGAATTCCGACGCCAGCTTGCCGCCCCGCGAATGTCCGCCAATCACCCACGGCCTTGGCGGCGCCTGCAGCGTGCCGCGCACCGTCTCGAAGACCATCTCGTGATACGTGTGCGTGGGCGCGAGCCGGAACGGAAGCCGCACGATGACGACGTGGTGTCCGGCTTCGGCGAGCCGCCGCGCCATCGGCGCGTAGGCCTCGGGGTCGACGAGACCGCCGGGGAAGAAGATGAGGCCCGCGCGCGATGGGTCATCGGGGCGCGGACGGAAGTCGATCGACTTGGCGCCGCGAACGATCTCGACGCGATCGTCGCTCGTCAGCGTGCCCGGCGGCAGACCCGCCGCGCTCATCCCGTAGATCAGGATGAGCGGACTGGCCACGCCCAGCACTACCCAGATGATGCGGACGCGCTTCCAGATGCGACGCCGGCGGGAGGACACTTCAGCGCGCCGCCCGCTTGCGAAGTGCGAAGACAACGCGGATCGCGAGGAGCGCAGCCAGGATCGCGGCGTAGACGAGCGTCTCGTTGATGATGACCTTCTCCTTCCAGATGAAGTGCAGCACCGCGGCGATCGCGCTGACGTAGACGAGGCGATGCAGCTGCTGCCAGCGCCGGCCCATCTTGCGAATCGCCCACTTCGTGCTCGTCAGCGCGAGCGGCACCATCAGGAGCAGCGCCACGGTTCCCATCGTGATGAACGGCCGCTTCGCCACATCGCTCAGCATCGTCGCCAGATCGAAGTAGTGATCGAAGACGACCCAGATGGAGAGATGCAGGATCGAATAGAAGAACGCGAACAGGCCGAGCATGCGCCGGTAGCTGATGATGCGGTTCCATCCGGTGAGGCGGCGGATGGGCGTGATGGCGAGCGACGCGAGCAGCAGGCGCAGCGCCCACTGCCCCGTTTCGTGCGTGAGGGTCTCGATGGGGTTGACCCCGAGGTCGCCGGTGCCGAACGCGCGATACGTCAGCCACCCCGCCGGCGCGAGGCAGACGAGGAAGACGAGCAGCTTCAGCAGGCGAGCCATCGCCTAGTAGTTCTTTCGCAGATCCATGCCGGCATAGAGCGACGCGACCTGATCGCCATAGCCGTTGAACATCAGCGTCTGCTTGTTCTTGAACAGCTCGCCGATGCGGCGCTCACGCGCCTGGCTCCAGCGCGGATGGTCGACCGTCGGGTTCACGTTCGAGTAGAACCCGTACTCGCCAGGGGCCGACTTGTTCCAGGCCGTCTGCGGCTGCGACTCGGTCAGGCGCATGCGGACGATCGACTTGATGCTCTTGAAGCCGTACTTCCACGGCACCACCAGCCGGATCGGCGCGCCATTCTGCCCGAGCAGCGCCTTGCCGTACAACCCGACCGCGAGTATCGCGAGCGGGTGCATCGCTTCATCGAGGCGCAGCCCCTCGGTGTACGGCCAGTCGAGCGCGCGCGAGCCGAGGCCCGGCATCTCTGACGGGCGGCTGAGCGTCGTGAACTCCACGAACTTCGCTTTGCCCTGCGGCTCCACGCGCTTGAGGAACGACGCGAGGGGAATGCCGACCCACGGAATCACCATCGACCAGGCCTCGACGCAGCGCAGCCGATAGACGCGCTCCTCGAGTTGCGCCGTCTTGATGACGTCGTCGAGGTTGTAGTCGGCCGGCTTCCCCACCAGGCCGTCGACCTTGACCTTCCACGGGCTCAGCTTGAGGCGCCCCGCATACCGC
>JALYRV010000331.1 GCA_030855205.1 Acidobacteriota bacterium
ACGCCCATGGCCTGCTCGTCGCGGCTTTCGACGAGGAACATGTTCTCGCGGTAATGCGCCCAGTGGCCCGACGTCTCCCAGAGATCCTTGTTGTAGATCAGGGGCGTCTTGACCTCGACGTAGCCGTTGGGGAACAGCACGGTGCGCATGTAGTTCGCGAGCTCGTTGTAGAGCGTCGTGCCCTTGGCCATCCAGAACGCCGCGCCGGGTGCCCATGGGTGGAACGTGAAGAGACCCAGCTCCTTGCCGATCTTGCGGTGGTCGCGCTTCTTCGCTTCCTCGATGCGCTCAAGATGCGCCTTGAGGTCGGCGTCCTTGAAGAACGACGTGCCGTAGACGCGCTGCATCGGCTGGTTCTGGGCATCACCCTTCCAGTAGGCGTTCGACGTGGTCGTCAGCTTGAACGCCTTGAGACGGCTGGTCGACGGCACGTGCGGGCCGACGCAGAAGTCGACGAAGGTGTCGCGGTCCTTGATGGTGTAGACCGAGACCTCTTTCTGCCCCTCGGTCTTTTCCTGAATGAGCTGGACCTTGAGCGGCTCACCACGCTTCGTGAAGAAGGCAATGGCCTCGTCGCGGGGCCACAGCTGACGCTCGTAGACGAAGTCCGAGGAGGCGAGCTCCTGCATCTTCTTCTCGATCGTCTCGAGGTCTTCCGGCACGAACGGGCGCTGGACAACGAAATCGTAGAAGAAGCCCTCGTCGGTGGCCGGGCCGATGCCGCACTGGGTGCCGGGAAACAGACTGGTGACCGCGGCGGCCAGCAGGTGGGCGGTGCTGTGGCGATAGATCGCAAGCGCCTCGGGACTCTTGTCGGTGACGATACGCACGGTCGCGTCACGCTCGATCGGCATCGTGAGGTCGACGAGACGGTCGCCGACCACGGCGGCAAGGGCCGCTTTCAGGAGTCCGGGCGAAATACTGCCAGCGATGTCAGCCGAGGTCGTGCCGTGAGGCACAACGCGGCTGGAACCGTCCGGCAGCGTGACAGTGACGTCGGCCATGGAACTGGGACGGGATGTTGGTAGGCACGGGCGGACTCGAACCGCCACCTCCTGCATGTCAAGCAGGCGCTCTAACCAGCTGAGCTACGCGCCTAGGAAACGGTGATTATAACCCGTTATGCGGCTTTCTTGCCCATCGCACGCTCGATCGCCTTATCGAGCATGGTGTCACCGGCTGGAGGAATCTCGTCGAACTCGACGTTCGGCTCTTCGACGACCAGGTCGGGCGTGAGCCCCTTCTCATGGATCGGTTCGCCGTCTTTCGTGAGGTAGCGAGCCCAGGTGAGCCACAGCCCGCGGTCCTGGGGGAGCTTGACGAGCCGCTGGTCCCCGGCGCTCCCCTGCGTCTGCTCGCCCACGATCTCGCCATGGCCTGATCCGTCGATCGCGGCGGCAAACACCTCCGCAGCCCGCGCCGTGCCGTTGGACACGAGCACGACGATCGGCACCGTGATGACGGCGTCGCCCGCCTTGGCCTCGATGGTTTCGCGCGTGTCGCCGCGCGTGCCGCGTATCGCGAGCGCGCCCGTGGCGACGAAGGCGCGCGCGGCGTCGACGCCGGCCGCAATCGGGCCTTCGGCCGTGTTGCGCACGTCGATGATGATCGACGGCACGCCCTCCGACTGCAGGCGCAGCGCCGCCGCTTTGAGCGCCGCGGGGGCATCGCCGCCGAATGACGTCACGCGAATATAGCCGGGGCCCTGCGCCAGCTTGCGCGACGTGACCACAGAGGTGGGCGCCGCCTCACGTACGAGCGTGAACTCGCGCGGGTCGGCGGTGTTGCCTCTGATGACCGTGACCTTCACGCTCGTGCCGGGCGCGCCGCGCAGGCGCCGCGCGCCTTCGATGATCGACATCTCGCGCGTCGGCTGGCCGTCGATGCCGCGGATGTAGTCGCCCGACCGGATGCCGGCCTTGTGCGCCGGCGAATGCTCGCGCGCCGCGATCACGCGCAGGTAATACTGACGGCTGAGCACCACGCCGACTTCTCCGGGCTCCGCGGCCGCGTTCGAGGCGACCAGCTTCGCTTCGGCCGCCGTCAGATACGCGCTGTCGCCGTCGAGACCGTCGGCCAGGCCGCGCAGTGCGCCCTCCATGACTTCGTCAACCTGCACTTCCTCGACGTAGCTGCTGAGGATCAACGAAATCACGTCTTCGAAGACGCGCAGGTGCGGGAACGCGCCCTGTCCGGCCGCCGTCGACCCGTACAGGCCGCCAAGGACAACGACGAGCACGAGCGGAGTGGAGAGCGCGAGGATGAGCAGCCGGAAACGTTTCATTGTTGCCGCAACCATTGTAAGGGGTTCACCGGCTGACCGTCGACGCGAAGCTCGAAGTACAGCCGGGTGTCGCGCGCGGCAGGGGGCCGTCCGGCTCTGCCGATGACTTGTCCCGCCGCGACACGCTCTCCTTTTCCGACGCCGCCGGCGCTCAGGTGGCCGTAGAGCGAAAACGTCTCGGGCCCGTGCTGCAGGATGATGAGGTAGCCGAATCCGGTGAACGGTCCCGCGAACGCGACCTCTCCTGCATGCACAGCAGACACCGGCGCGTCGTCGCCCGCGGCGATCTCCACGCCATTGAAAGGCAGCGCCGCCTGCGCGCCCGCGCGGAACGCGCGCACGACCTTCCCGCTCACCGGCCAGGGCAGCGCGCGCCGGAAGGCCGCGATTGGCGCTGTGCCCGCTGGGGCCGTGCCCGGAAGTGTGTCGACAGTGGACGACAGTCCTGCCGCCGCGGTGTTGAGCTCGGCTGTCAGCGCGGCGTTGAGGCCGCGCTCGGCGCCGATGGCCGCGATACGCCGCTGCTGGCGAGAGATGGATCGGTCGAGCGCGGCGCGCGCGGCGTCCGCCTCGGCGCGCAGCCGGTCCGCCTCCCGC
>JALYRV010000013.1:0-7411 GCA_030855205.1 Acidobacteriota bacterium
GATCCGCACGCCAGCGTGGCGATCGAGAGCCGCAAGGGCGGCCACTCGTTTCAGATCAACGTGTCGAATTCCTTCGCGACCACCCTGGGCCAGATCGCGCGCAGCTACGGCGCGGGCGCGTGGCACATCGGATTCAATATTTCGAGAAAGTTCTACTGACGTGCGTTACACGAAAGCTCTGATCATTGCCGCAATCGCGGCCGGCTGCGGCGGGAGCGGCAGCAGCCAGCCGCCGACCACGCCGACCCCGGGCGGCTCGACGACGATCATCACGATCACGTCGGCCGGCGCGAGTCCGAGGACGCTCACCGTCGATCTGGGCACGCGCATCCGCTGGGTCAACAACGACAATCGCGTTCACGAAATGTCGTCCGACCCGCACCCCGAGCACGACCGCTGCCCCGAGCTCAATGCGGGATCCCTCGCGCCCGGCACGCTGCGCGAGACGGGCAACCTGGTCACAGCCCGCGTCTGCGGCTTCCACGATCACCTGTTTCCCAACGACCCGCTCCTGACCGGGACGATTACGATTCGCTGACCTGGCTCGCGAGGATCTTCGCGGTGCCGGCGCCTGAGATCACGAGCGCGACCAGCCACGCGAGCGCGAGCGTCGTGTTGCCGTAGATGTAAGCGCCCGTACCGAACAGCGCGGAATAGACGAACAGACATCCGAGCATCCATCCGAGCATCGCCTGCGGGAGGCTGTCCGGCGACGGGCCGACGCCCGCCTCCTCGCGCACGGACTCCCATCCCCTGCCGGCCGGGCGCACGAGGCGATAGAAATTCACGAGCGTGGCTCGATCGGTCTGCGGCGCCAGGTAGGCGACGGCAATCCAGACGGCGGTTGTCACGCCAACGGTAATCAACAGGGCGATGTGCGACGGCACCCCGCCCCCCTGCTTGCCCGAGATGAAGAAGAACGCGGCGAGCAGGAACGACGTCACCATCGCGGCGATCTCGCTCCACGCGTTGATGCGCCACCAGAACCAGCGCAGCAGATACAGCAGGCCGGTGCCCGCGCCGATCGACAGCAGCAACTCGAAGCTCTCACGCGCCGTGTCGAGCACGAACGTCAGCAGCGCCGAGAGCACCATCAGCAACGCCGTGACGAGGCGGCCGATCGCGACATAGTGCCGCTCGGAGGCTCCGGGCTTGAGGAACCGTCGATAGAGGTCGTGGACCAGATACGACGTGCCCCAGTTCAGGTGCGTGGAGATGGTCGACACGTACGCGGCGAGCAGGCCGGCGACCATCAATCCGAGCATCCCCGACGGCAGGAAGCGCAGCATGGCCGGATAGGCCATGTCGTGGCCGACCATCGATGGATCGACGTGCGGGAGCGCCGCGGAGATGTCGCTCAGCTGCGGATACACGACCATCGAACACAGCGCGACGATGATCCACGGCCACGGCCGCAGCGCGTAGTGCGCGCAGTTGAACAAGAGCGAGCCCCAGGTGGCGTCGCGCTCGCTCCTGGCGGCGAGCATGCGCTGCGCGATGTAGCTGCCGCCGCCGGGCTCCGAGCCCGGATACCAGACCGACCACCACTGCACGGTGATGGGAATGATGAAGATGCTCAGCGCCACCGTCCAGTCGCCGAAGTCAGGCAGGAGCCGCAGCGTCGCGGGGTCCATCTGCGCGATCAGACCTGACAGCCCCCCGACCTCCGGCTGCTTCAGCGCGTAATACGCCGCGGCGAACGACCCCGTCATCGCGATCCCGAACTGCACCAAGTCCGTGACGAGCACGCCCCACAGTCCGGCCACAGCCGCGAAGGACGCGTTGAGGACGGCACACACGAGCAGCGTCTGCCACATCGGCCAGCCGAGGAGCACGTTCGCAATCTTCGCGGCGGCCAGATTGACCGACGCCATGATCACCAGGTTGAAGAAGAGACCCAGATACACCGCGCGGAAGCCCCGCACCCATGCCGCGGGGCGTCCGCTGTAGCGGATCTCGTAGAACTCGAGATCGGTCAGCACGCCGGAGCGGCGCCAGAGACGGGCGTAGAAGAACACGGTGGCCATGCCCGTGAGCAGGAACGCCCACCACGCCCAGTTCGTAGCCACGCCCCCGTCGCGCACCAGGTTCGCCACCAGGTTGGGCGTATCGGTGCTGAACGTGGTCGCGACCATCGACACGCCGATGAGCCACCACGGCGCGGCGCGCCCGGACGTGAAGAACTCGGTGGTGCTCGACCCGGCCCGCCGCATCATCCAGACAGCCGGCGCGAACGAGATCACGATCGAGAGAAGGACGATCGTCCAGTCGAGTGTCGTCAGCTGCACGCAGGCTCCTTAGTAGTCATACACCCCGCGGCCGACCTTCTTGCCGAGCCGGCCCGCTTTCACATATTGCGTGAGCAGCGGGCACGGACGGTATTTCTCGCCCATGCTCCGATGGAGATACTCGAGGATGCTCAGGCGCGTGTCGAGCCCGACCAGATCGCCGAGCTCGAACGGGCCCATCGGATGGTTGAGCCCGAGCTTGAGCGCCTTGTCGATGTCGCGCGGCGAGGCCACGCCTTCCATGAGCATGTAGAACGCTTCGTTGCCGATGCTCGCGTTGACGCGCGTCGTGATGAAGCCAGGCGACTCACGCACGACGACGGTCTCTTTGCCCATCTGCCTCGACACGGCCTCGACGGCCGCGAGGGTGGCGGGCGTGCTCTCGAGCGCGCGCACGATTTCGATCAGCTTCATGCGATGCACGGGATTGAAGAAGTGCATGCCCGCGACGCGGCCAGGGTTCTTCGAGGCGCCGGCCATCTCGGTGATGCTCAACGCCGACGTGTTGGTGGTCACGACGGCGTGCGCGGGAGCGTGCGCGTCGATCGCGGCCATCAGCTGCAGCTTGAGATCCATCTTCTCGGGGGCCGCTTCGATGACGAAGTCGGCGCCGGCAAGGACGTCTTCGAGCTGCTCGCTGATGCTCAGGCGGGCCATCGCGGCGTCCGCGTCGGCCGCCGTGCCTTTGCCGAGTTCGACTCCCTTGCGAAGGATCGCGTCAATCCGCTCGCGCCCCTTCTCCACGGCCGCACGCGTCACGTCGTACATCGCCGTCTCGAAGCCTGCGGCCGCCGCCGCATGCGCGATGCCGTGCCCCATCGTCCCCGCACCGAGAACCGCAACCCGCCTGATGTTCATCGGGTGAGATTCTACAGTGCGCGGAGGCCGTCCGCGGGGGGCGCCAGAAAGCCGGTCGAAGGCAGATGCGGATGCGCCGCGCGGTACGACGCGAGCCATGCGTCCAGGAACCCCTCCGCTCCGCCGCCTGAGACGAGCGCCCAGACGCTGCCGCCCCAGCCCGCGCCGAAGCCCGATGCGGCATGCGCGCCATTGTCGCGGGCAAGATCGACGAGGGCCCGCGTCTCGGGCACCTGGTTGGCGAGCAGCACGTCGGCGTCGCGCTGAGAGTCTGCGGCGAGGTCGCCGAGCATTGCGGCGTCGGCGCGGGCAAAGGCGCCGGCGGCGAGGACGACCCGCGCGTCTTCGGCAAGGAAGTGCTCCAGGCGCGCCCGCAGGACGGCGGACAGCTCCATCGAGCGCAGCGCCTCTTCATGGACGAGGTCGCCGAGGCTGCGAGGGTCCCCGGGATGGCGTGCGCGCCAGGCCGCATGCACCGCCGCGGCGCTTGCGGCCGCGCGGTTGTATGCCTCGCGCGCCGCACCCGCCTTGCGCGCGCGCACACCGGTCGTCGCGATGACGAAGGTCCAGCCGGCCGGCATGGCGACATCCTGCTCGCGACGCAGCGGTGAAAAGCGATACTGCGTGAGATGCCCCGCGCGGCTGCCGAGAATCGCGGCGTGGTCTTCGCTGCCGCCATGCGTGCCCACCCCGGCGTCCCCGGCCAGCTCCCTGAACGTCGCACCGTTTTCGATGCACGCGTAGTACGACGCCCGATCCTCGGTGTTGAGCACGGCGCGCCGCCACGCGTCCGTTTCATCGATGCGAGCTCGCGACACCAGCGCCTCTGCGATGGACACGACGAAGGCGCTGGAGCTGCTGATGCCGGATGCGCGTGGCAGATCGCTCGAGATGTCGATGCGCGCCGACAGCGGCGTACCCGGAAAGTTCGCCGCGAGGCGCTTGACGACAGAGGCGGGATACCGGCGCCAGCCGACATGAGCCTGCGCGTGTCCCTCTGAAGGATAGCCCTGCTGCTCCCCCGACACCGTGTCCGTCACGCGGACGACACCATCGGCCGTCCCGGTCACGTGGACAGTGAATCCTCGCGGCACGGCGGCGACGAGCGTGTGTCCGCCGGCATAGTCGGTGTGCTTGCCGAAGACCTCGAGCCGCCCGGGCACGAAGAAGCGGCGCACGTTCACAGCGCGACGCGCGCTCCCTCGAGCGCGCGCGCCACGGCCGCGACATCCTCGCGGCGCGAGAGGTCGAGCACGGGGCCGAGCGCCGGCAGCACGTCGAAGCACGTGCCGCGCGACGCCGCGAGGCCGGCAGCCTGCGGCAGTTCCTTCTCGCCGCGCGACGACACGGGCACGTCGCGGCACGCATCGAAGATCCGGCTGTCGAAGCGCCAGATATTCATGCTGATCATGGCGTCAGCGCCGGCCGCCTCGATGGCGGCCGCGCCGGGTTTCTCGGAGATGCGCGACAGGCATCCGCGCGCGTCGCACTCCATCAGCGCAAACGCACCGGCGCGTTCGATCGAGAGCCCAAGCGACGTCACGCGAAAACCGGGCACCGCCGGCCCCTCCGCGCACGCGAGCGCCGCGAGCACATCGACAGGATAAAGATTGTCGCTGTTGAGCGTGATGAAGGGGCCGCCCTCCGTCCACGCTTCGGCCGCGAGCAGGGCATCGGCCGTGCCGCGCGGTTCAGCCTGCGTCACGCAGGAGACCTCGAGGCGCGTGAGCGGGAGACTGCCGTAATAACGCCGCACATCGGCATGGTCGGGCGCGATGACGAGGGCCACTTCGCAGAATCCCGCATCAGCGAGAGCGTGCAGCACGTGATCGAGGAACGGCCGTCCGAATGGAATCATGCCCTTCCGGCCGTCATCCGCGGCTGCGGCCTGCGCCGCGTCGAGCGCGGCCACGTGCCGTGCCTCGCGCATGCGCGTGCCGCGTCCGGCCGCCAGTATCACCGCTCTTGAACAGCGCAACGTATGAACTACGCTCCGTTATGCCCGCACGATGTCGAGCTTCGGGTTCGACTGCCATCTGCCGCGCGTGAAGTCGGGTATCGAGACAGGCCTGCTGTGCCGCTCCACGGAGTTCACGGTCGCGCCAACCAGGCTGCTCAACGCGGCGGCGTCGTAGACGTTCATGTCGGTCGGCAACCCCTCGCGCAGGCACTTGATGAGCCGGTAATCCTCCATATAGTCCATGCCTCCGTGGCCGGCGCCGGCCGCGAGCCTGGCGATATCACGCCAGAGCGGATGATCGAATTCATCGAGGTATGCCTTCGCGTCCTGCCACTGATGCCCCGTGCTTCGCCCCTCGATATGGACGCGATCCGGATATCCCTGAAAGATCCCCTTCGTCCCCTGCACGAGATGAATGCGGCTGTATGGGCGCGGCAGGTTCGTGTCGTGACTCACGTAGATCGTGCGGCCGTTGGCGGTCTTGATGAGCGACACATTGACGTCGCCCAGCGCGAACCGCTCGCGGCGCTGGGGCGCGTCGGCAGGGAAATGCTCGGCCGCCCAGTTCTGCAGCCCTCGCGACGGTCCGCTCATCGACACGACGTAGTCGAAGCGGTCTCCGCGATTGATATCCATGCAATTGGCCACCGGGCCGAGCCCGTGGGTGGGATAGAGATTGCCGTTCAGCTTCTGCGACCACGCGCGCCGCCAGCGCCCTTCCCCAGACGAGGAGAATTTGATCTCACGCAGATCGTGCAGGTAGCCCCCTTCCGCGTGCACGATCTCGCCAAGCATGCCGAGCCGTGTGAGATGGAACGCCAGCATCTCCATGCGGCCGTAGTTGCAGTTCTCCATCATCACGCAGTGCTTGCGGTACCGCTCGGCCGACTCCACCAGCGCCCAGCAGTCGTCAATCGTCATGGCCACGGGCACTTCGACGGCGGCATGCTTGCCGTGGCGCATCGCCGCCAGACAAATCGGCACGTGCCATTCCCACGGCGTCGCGTTGTAGACCAGGTCGAGATCCTGCTCCGCGCACATGCGCTCGAAATCCCGGGCGCCGCGGGCATACACCGTCGGCGCCGGATGTCCCGCGGCCGTAATGGCCTGCACCGCCCAGGCCGTGCGCGACGGATCGATATCGCAGACGGCCTCGATGCGGCAGCCGGGAATCTTGAGCAGATTGTTGACGTGCGCGGATCCCATGCCGCCGATGCCGACGTAGCCAATCCGCACGAGAGGGATGGGACTCGCAGAGAACATGGGCGTGGGGCGCTGCGCCGCGGTGCCCGATGCGCTGACCGCATCCAGCGGACCCGCCATGCCTGCCGCCGCCACCGTGCCCGCAGTCGTCTTGAGAAACTCGCGTCGCTTCATATTCCCTGTTCTTCAGAGCACCGCGAGCGCGTCGAGCGCCGAGCGCACTTCTTCTTCCGAGTTGTAGAAATGCGGCGCCATGCGGATGCCCGCGTTCGGCCGGTAGTCGACGATGATGCCTGCGGCAATGAGCGCCGCGGCCTTGCGCTCGCCGTCCGGCACGTCGAGCACGATCGACCCGCCGCGCTCGTCATCGCGTGCGGGCGTGTTGAGCCGCCAGCCTTGCGCCTGTGCCACGTCCATCATGATCCGCGTGAGCCTGAGCGACTTTTCGCGAATGGCAGCGACGCCGACATCGTTGACGATGCGGTAGCCGGCGCGGGCCATGTAATAGACGGGCACGTTGGGCGTGCCGCTCTGGAAGCGCTCGATCCCGCTTGCGCGCGCGCTGGCGCCGGTGGCAAAGGCAAACGGTGTCGCGTGTCCCGCCCATCCGGACACCGCGGGGGCCAGCGTGTGAATCAGATCCTCGCGCACATACATGTAGCCGGCGCCCGGGCCGCCGCACAGCCACTTCACCGACCCGCCCACCGCGAAGTCGGCGCCGAGCCCGCCGACGTCGAGCGGCACGGTGCCGGCCGCCTGATACACGTCGAGGATCACGCGCGCGCCGACCTTGTGCGCCTTCTCGATCACGGGGCGCACGTCCTGCAGGCAGGCGCTGCGGAACAGCACGACCGAGATCGGCACCAGCAGCGTCCGCTCGTCGATGGCATCGACCAGTCGATCGATGGGCGCAGAGACCGGGCCGTCCGACCTGACGTAGACGATCTCCGCGCCGTACTTCCGGAAGCCCTCGAACAGATAGTGGTTGCTGGGGAAATCGAGGTCCTGCAGCACGATGCGGTTGCGCGTGCCGGCGAAGTCGAAGCACGACGCGATGACCGACTGCGCGACCGTGACGTTCTGGTGCATCGTCAGCGTGCCC
>JALYRV010000013.1:7421-29001 GCA_030855205.1 Acidobacteriota bacterium
CACGCCGAGGATGGGCGCCAGGAGATTCGCGGTCTCCTGCGCCATTTCCCACCAGCCCTCGTGCCACGCCCGCACGCCGCGCGCGGCCCAGGTGTCGGCGAAGAGCTTCAGTTCATCGGCCACCGCCGCCGGCATGGCGCCGAGCGAATGACTGACGAGGTACGTGCAGGTGTCGAGGATGGGAAAGTGGCTGCGCCAGCTGAGAAGAGGATCGGCCAACGGCTCACGACTCACGCCGCAATTCTATCCCGCCTCCACCTGCCGGCTGCTGCGGGCCGGACGCCGCGGCGTCCAGTTTTCGCAGCGCGAGATCGAGTTGCCCGGCGAGCGCCGCGTTCCCCTGGCTCCTCGCAAGGCCGCGCGCCTGTTCGAGGTGCGCTCTCGCTTCCGGACCGCTGCCAAGCATCTCGCCAAGACGCTCGACCGCGTTCGGGTCGAGCATCACCTTCACCATGTCGGTGAAGCCAGGGAGGGGCGGCGGCGGCGCCGGCAGCTTCAGGAACTCCCGGATCGCCGTCGCAAGGGCCTCCTTGTCAGCCTTCCCGCTGCTGTACGTGGGCGTCAGGGGCACGCGCGTGCGCGACGTCAGCTCGAGCGCGACGCGATACGACCTCGACGGATGCCCCGACGCGCTCGCCTCGACGCTGACGCCAGCGATGTCGTCGAGAGCATGGGCAAGCTCGCTGTGGCGGAGAAGGCCGGTGAGCGACCGTCGGAACCGGCCAGTGCCGCGATCGAAGGTCGAGGTGACCGTGTTGGCAAACGCGAGGATGAGACCCACGCCAGCGATCACGAATCCGCCGCCGAACTTTGTCTCACCAGAGAGGAACGCAACCAGTCCTCCGGCAACGAAGAGCGCGCCGACGAGCCACACGAACCACGGCTTGTCCTGCATGACGAGCGTCGTCGCGGTCTGTTGCACGACCTTCATGCGCGTACTGCTCAGCGGGACGACACGGCAATCGAAAGAATCGCGCGCCCCGTTTCGTCGAGCCGGAACAGAAGTCCGGACGGATGCTTTTCGAACGTGATGAACTGCCGCGATTCGATCTCCGTCGTTTCGATCGACCTGGTGGCGCCGTAGAGACGGTGCAGGTCGCTGACCTTCATACCCGGATGCGCCCCCTCGGCGGTGCGGAACGCCGGACTGAACGTCTCGATGGTGCGGATCTTCTTGCGCCAGTCGATCGGCTTCTCCGGGTCGTCCTCATCTGCCCACACCTGCAGCGTGACGCCCTTCGCGAACGTCACCTGCACCAGCGCGGCGCCGTCGCCGTCTCCCACGCGCGCGAACGCCGCGCCGGGCGCGGCCTTCCGCGCCTCACCAAGCGTCATCCCCGGACGGATCGGCCCGACGCCCTTTTCGGAAATCAGCCGCGCCGGGCTGACAGAAGCGATTTGGCTCACGACGAGCAGCGTCACCAACGCCAGCATCGAGTCTCCTACTGCCCGCGGTACCGGTCGGACATGAACGTGTAGTACATGAAGCCGTACCGGTCGTACCAGTCCGGCATGTTGAAGTGTGTCCGTTCGCACTGCCCGATGTCCTTCAGCGCGACTTCGAGGAGCCCGCTCAACTCCGTGTGCTTCGAGTCGTACGCCTTCTCGAAGTCTCTGAGCGACTGCTCGATCTTCGCCCGCTCGGGCTGCCAGCCAAGTCCGGCCACGCCGTGCACGCCCGAAACAGAATCGCCAAAGGCGATGCTCTTCGCGGTGAACGCTCGCGTGGTCGTTCCCACGCGGCGAAGTTTCTCGAATGCCGTCCGCACGGCCGTCAGCTTGCGGTACGCGGCGGCGTAGCAGTCGTTGCAGCCCTCGCTGCTTTTTCCATCGGGGGCCGTGCAGTGCGACGGCACGCTTGGCGACCCCTGGGGGCGATAGTTCGGATCGAGGGCCTGGTCCCCCTTCGTCAGCGGATCGTACGCCCCGAGTGCCTCGGCGCCGGCCTTCCCGCCCTTGCCGAGCGCATCCGCGATCCATCCGGACGTCTGCCCCACCGCACCGGGCAAACCCTTGCCGGCCGTTGCGCCGGCTTTCGCCGCGTCGATCAGCCAACCCGTCTCTGACACCGGCGAAGGCGGCGTGTCCCCTCGCAGGATGCCGGGAAGCGCGAGCAAAAGGATGGCGGGAATGAGGGCCACGCACCGCGTCGAGATGCCGCTCACGCTTTCCTCCTGCGCACGACCATCACGCCCAGGAATGCCGCGATCGCCAGCACACCGGCCGTGAGGACATAGAGAATCGCCGGGGTGCCCCCGGCGCCGGTGAAACCCGCCTGCGATACGAACGGCGATGGCACAGGCAGTTCGGCTTCGTCGCCCGCCCACACGGCGAGCCGGTACTTTCTCGGACCGTCCGGAGAGACGACGCGAATCTGCAGGTCGTCTTCGGTACGAAACTGGAACGACACGATGCCGCTGCCGCGCGTCGAGCCCTGGCGCTGCACGTCATCCTCCGCGTACTTCCAGAGCGAGAGCTGCAAGTCAGCACCGCCGTCGAGCGCGACGAGCGTGACGGCAGCCGGCTGCAGCAGGGACAACTTGCTGACGACCAGCCTCACCCCTTTTGCATCCGCCTCCCCCTCGACCATGGCGATGCGGCCGTTGGCAATGTCGCGGTGTTTTTCAAGTGTCAGCTCGTGCACCTGCGTTTGCTGCGCGTCCTGCGCGCGAACCTCCAGCGGAACGAGCGGCACAGCGCACGCGGCCATCACCGCGGCGACGAATAGTCGTGGGTAGCCTGGCATCATCATGAATCCTTACATGCGCGCGAGGGCGACGCGTGCGAGCGCCTCCCAATTCTCGCGCGCGGGTTCGTCGAGGCCGGCGGTCTCGAACTCGAGGAGCATGCTCCCTTTGCGCACGTACGACATCGTGCGGCGGGCGAAATAGGCCTCGTCGCCAAGCCCGTCGACCTTCGTCAGCCCCATCACGCTCGCGACGACCTCATCCTGCCGTCCGCCGGCCTGGCCGGTCGCCATGCTGGCCGCGCGCCGGGCGATCTGGATCTCCTCCTCGGCCCCGCTCCAGGAGGCGTTGAGCGTGAAGCTCTGGAACGACGTCGCCCCCGATCCGCCGGCCGGCGCGTAATCGCATGTCGACCGGGTCGTCGACGTCGTACGAGGCGTGGCGGTCACGCGGCTTTTCAGAATCGCACTGGCCTCTTCGGCCGTGATCAGAGTGCAGGCGTCGCGCGCCTGCGCTGCCGCGGGCGTCGCGGCCGTCTCGCTCGGAGGCGCCTCACTCGACGAACATCCCGCGATGAGAAGAGCCGTAGCCGCAACCTGCGCCATCCGTCCCGCACGTACCTTCATTCCGTCGCTCCTTCACGCACGAGTTCCACTCGGCGGTTTCTGGCTCGTCCCACGAGCGTGTCGTTCGGCGCCTTTGGTTTGGTGGCGCCATGTCCTGCCGTCGACAATCGATCGGCAGCGACGTCGAAGCGCGAGACGAGCGCGGCCTTCACGGCCGCGGCCCTCTCCTCTGACAGCGCCTGATTGCGCTCCGCCGTGCCGATGCCGTCGGTGTGGCCTTCGAGCCGCACACGCCATTCACGATTCGCGCCAAGCGCGTCGGCGATCTGCCGCAGCGCCGCTTCCGATTCGGAGCGCAGCACGGCACTCCCGAGATCGAAGTAGATGCCATGCACCTCCGTGCGTCCCTCGGTGCGCAGCTCCTCCGCCATCACCTGCGCGGCGGGTCTCTCGGCCGGAAACGAAATCTTGATCACCTGCAGCGCTTCGCCGGCAAGGCGCCATCTCAGCGCGATGGGGTTCCTGGGGTCGTCGAGAAACACGAACTCCGCTTCCTCAGCCGCGAAGCGTCCACGCGCCTGGATCCCGGGCAGCAGCATCGGCTCGTCGTTGACGACCACCGGCACGCTCACAGGTCCGACGCGGCTCAGCGTTCCGCTCACGAGCGACGCGTCGTCGTCTCCCGCGCCGAGAAACGCGCCGATGGCGCCGCCGAGCATGCCCTCGATACCCGCGGGCATCACCTTGACGTCTGCGGAGCCTTTGGTTTTCAGCTCGGTGAGAATCAGTGCTGACACGCCGAGCGCGGTCGAGCCCGGATACACATCCTCGTCGTTGTTGCTGAAGCCCTGGCGATAGACGCGGGCGTTCGCCAGGTCGTCTCCCTTGACGACGCGGCGCGTCCGCGTTTCCGTGGTGGAGCCGTCGGACGACGGATGCTCCGCCGAATACGTGAAACGGATGCCCGACGCCGAGACCGACTCGACGCGCTTGATCGATTCGTAGTCGCCTGGCGCCGAGTTGACGGCCGTAACGATGGTCAGATCATCGCGGAGAGGAATGGTGACCGCCGTCGCGAGCTGCTCATTCGGCGCGAAGCCGGGCTCCGGAGGCGACGGGACTCGCGCGGGCGCCGCGGACGCAGACGGCTGAGCGGTGGCGCCCGCGGGTTGCGCCCGCGTTTCTTCCGGCGCCGGCGCACACGCCGCAGCACTCAGCAGAACGAGCACGACGGCGGCCGCCGTAGAGCGCAGCGTCGCGCGCGCAGTCACCTCATGCACGGCTGAGCACAACCGACGCGAGGCGCCGCAGACGTTCTGTCTTGTCGGCGACCGGCAAGTGCTTGCCGAGCATCAGCACATACATATGTCCCTTGCTCAGGAAGACGAACTGCTCGCCGGCGAGCACGGCGCGTTCGCCAACGCCGTCGATGGGCGTCGCCGTGACGCTGAACGCCTCGACCGACTGCTTGATGTATCGATCGAAGTCGGCCGGGGCGGCCGGCCGGAACTGCAGCGTCACACTTTCGCTGGTCTCACCCACCATGTACTGGCACATCGACATGCCGCTCATGTTGTCGGGATTGGTACGCTTCGCCTCGACGCCGAGGGCCGTACGGGCATCCTCGGCCGTCAACAGCACGCACGGATCGCGGACGACGGCGACGCCTCCACCCGATGGTGTCGAAGCAGTTCCCGTCGCGGCGTCGTCGGCCCTTCCGCAGGCCGCGCAGCTCAGTAGAAGGACCAGGAGCAGTATGGAATGGTAGTGGCGTGTTCCTATAGTCAACGCATCCGCGGTGCTGGGGGGCGGCGCAAATCTATCCGTATCGGTAGCAGGTGTCAACATGAGCGGCCAGCCATTGCAAAAAGCGTCCCCTACGCACGCCGCGACCCAACCGTCCTCTTTCGCCGCGTCATGTCGTGAACAGCCACAGCGCTCCATTGTCGATGGCGCCGGCGGCCCTGAAACCGAGCCGCTCGAGGAGCACGAGCGATCGCACGTTGTTTGGCATGGCGATCGCGAGAAGGCGCACAGGGCCGAGTGCCTCCCTCGCGTGGGTCATCGTCGCCGACGCGGCCTCGAACGCGTACCCCTGCCCCGCGTAGCCGTCGAGAAGCGCGAAGCCGAGATCGGGATCGGAAAGTGAGTCGCGCTTCAGGATCCCGCAGAGGCCGATGGGCGTGCCGGGGCCTTTCAACTGAACCAGGCGCAGCGCGAAGCCGTGGCGGGCTTCCATGGCGAGCGGCCCTTCGAGGAGATAACGCTCCGCGCTTTCGACGTCATGCACGCCCTTGTCGCCGATGAAACGCAGCCATGACGCCTGCGTGACGAGCGACAGGATGAAGGGGGCATCCGCGCGTGTCAGCGGGCGAATCAGCAGGCGTTCGGTCTCGATCATCGTGCTGCTGGAAGTCGCTGGCCGGTGCGACGCTAGCGCGTCATCGTTTCGGATACACGCGCAACCGGCACGCGGAACCACGTCACGGTCGCGCGGTTGAGGGCGGTGCGGCCATCCGCCTGCAAGTCAATCCGCTGCTCCAGCGTCATGCCCCGCTTCATTTTGTAGCGCACGCGGAACGCATGCCCGTCGAGGCGCCCCGAGACAGCTCCGGAAGCGCCTGTCAGTGTTCCTGTGTATTCGGAGGCATTCACGCGGCGCAGGCGGAACGAACGGTGCTCGATGGCGCCGTCCGCGTAGACGATTGTTTGATCGAGCACGAACGTGCCGCCGCTCTCCTGCCGGCCGTTGCCCGTCACGCGAAAAGTCCGGTCGGCGCCGAAACGCTTCTCGAGCGTCCCTTCTCCCTGAGTCGTGCCGGCGAAAAACTCTTCCGGCAGGAATGGCCGCGAGGACGCTGTCTCTGCCAGGCGAACTCCGCCGAGGCAGCCGGCCAGAAGGAGCGCCGCCGGCAGGACGATGAGCAACGCGCGGGCGCGGGTGGCGAGGGCCTTCATTCGACTTCGCCGATGCAATCGCAAGGCCGTGGGCCCTGGGCCCGGATCCCTGGGCCCGGCCTTCACATATTCAGATCCACCCACACGCTCTTGACCTGCGTGTAGTGCTGGAGGGCGTGCATGCTCATCTCGCGGCCGAAGCCGCTCTGCTTGTAGCCGCCGAACGGCGCAGCCGTGTCGTAGATGTTGTAGGTGTTGATCCAGACCGTGCCGGCCTGGAGCTTGCGCGCGACGTAGTGCGCCTTCTTGATGTCCTTCGTCCAGACCGCGGCCGCGAGGCCGTACTCGGAGGCGTTGGCGCGCGCGATCGCTTCGTCGATGTCGACGAAGTCGATGGCAGCGAGCACCGGTCCGAAGATCTCTTCGCGCGCGATGGTCATCGACGGATCGATGTCGGCAAAGACCGTCGGCTGCATGAAGTAGCCCTTGCCCGTGCCGATGTCCACGCGCTCGCCGCCGGCGACGAGCGTGCCGCCTTCCTTCTTCGCGGTCGCGACGTATTTCAGCACGCGCTCCATCTGACCCTTCGACGCGAGCGCGCCGAGGCGCGTCTTCGGATCGAGCGGATCGCCGGGCACCATCTTCTTCGTGCGCGCCGCGAGCTTGTCGATGAACTCGTTCTTGATCGCCTTGTCGACGAGCAGGCGCGAGCCGGCCGCGCAGACTTCACCCTTGCCGTAGAAGATGCCCATGGTCGCGCCGCGCAGCGCCGACTCCATGTCGGCATCGGCGAGCACGATGTTCGCCGACTTGCCGCCGAGCTCCAGCGTGATGTGCTTGAGCGTGTCGGCGGCCGTCTTCATGATCCCCTTGCCCGTCGCCGTGTCGCCTGTGAAGGCAATCTTGTCGATGCCGGGATGCTCGACGATCGCCTGACCGACGCTGCCGCCGCTCCCGGTGATGATGTTGAGCACGCCCGCAGGGAGTCCGACCTCGCGGCAGATGTCGCCGAAGGCCAGGGCCGTCAGCGGTGTCTGGCTCGCGGGTTTGAGCACCATCGTGTTGCCCATCGCCAGCGCCGGCGCGACCTTCCAGATCGCCAGCAACAGCGGAAAGTTCCACGGCACGATCGCCGCGCACACGCCAATCGGCTCTCGCAGCGTATAGGTGAGGTAGTTGCCTTTGACGGGCAGCGTCTCGCCGTGAATCTTGTCGGCCCACCCGGCGAAGTACTGCAGGCACTCGGCCGCCGCCGGAATTTCGACGTGGCGCGACTCGAAGATCGGCTTGCCGTTGTGGAGCGTCTCGAGATTGGCCATCTCGTCGGCGCGCTCGAGCAGCCGCTCGCCGAGCTTGTAGATCAGGCGTCCGCGCTCGCGCGGCGACAGCTTCGCCCACGGTCCCTCGAACGCCGCTCGCGCGGCCTGCACCGCCGCGTCGACATCCTCTTTGGTGGAGGCCGGCACCTGCGCGATGACTTCCTCGGTCGCGGGGTTGATGACGTCGATCGTCTTGCCGTTGGAGGAGGGACGGAACTCGCCGTTGATGTAGTTGTGTGTGATCACTATTGGCCCTTGAAAACCGCTTTCCGCTTCTCCAGGTTTGCGGCGATGCCTTCCTTCGCATCGTCGCTCTGGAAGAGGAGCTGCTGCAGCTCGCGCTCGATCGCGAGGCCTTCCGCGAAGCCGGCTTCGGCGCCCGACTGCACGGCGCGCTTCATGCGCCCGACCGCGCGGCTGGCCTTGTGGGGCGGCGCGAACTGGGCCGCGTACGCCATCACGGCTTCCGCGAACGTCCTGCCGGCCAGCTTCTCGTCGTCCCACACGTCGGTGACGATGCCGAGCGTGAGTGCTTCGTCCATCGACATGAGCCGCCCGGTAGCCATCAGCTCGATCGCGCGCGACTTTCCCACCAGGCGGGCGAGCCGCTGCGTGCCGCCGGTGCCCGGCAGCACGCCGAGCGCGACCTCGGGCAGGCCGATCTTGCCGGCGTCCTTCTTCGCGATGCGCAGATCGGCCGCGAGCGCGACCTCGAGGCCCCCGCCGACCGTGTGGCCGTTGAGCGCCGCGATCACGAGCTTCGGCGTCTGCTCGAGACGGCCGAGCGTCTCGTTGGCGTGCAGGCAGAAGTAGTACTTGAACTCCGGATCGGCGTCCTTGAGCATGTTGATGTTCGCGCCGGCGCAGAAGAACTTCTCTCCCGACCCGATCAGCACGATCACATGCACGTCGCGATTCATGCGCGCGTCGAGAATGGCGGCGTCGAGCTCGCGCATCATCTCGTAGCTGTAGGTATGGGCCGGTGGATCGTTCAGCGTGAGCACCGCGACGCCGTCCCGGACCTTCGATTCGATCTTCATGCTTCCGTGCGCACGTATTCGAAGTTGACCGGCGCGCCCTTGATGCCGCGCGCGGGGGCGGCAATGTAGTTCGCGAACAGGCCGGGCTCGTAAATCGACTTGTTCATGATCGACATCAGATACGCCTTGTCGGCCGGCGCCGGCAGCCACTGGTACTTCAGCCGCGCCCAGTTGTCCTTCGACAACGGCGAGCCGTCGGGATCGAAGTGATGGCCGGAGAACTGGCCGATACCGCGATTGAACTTGCGATTCGGCAGACGGAATCTGTAGCCCATGCCGTGGCGCTCGAGGATCTTGTTCCAGCGGTTCACGCCGGCCTGGCAGTCCCCTTCATACCAGTCGCGCAGCACTTCGTTCATCGCGTTGCGCATCGGCACTTCGCGCGGCACGACCCGATCGTCTTCGACGACGTCGAGCGTGTAGGTCGACTCGATCACGCGGTGGTCGGTCCACTTCGCTTCCTCGGCGCGCCCCTTGAGGCCGTTGGCGAAATAGGCCGCGGCGTTGGTCGAGATCTCGTTGCCGTGCAGATCGAGGCTCAGCGAGAACCAGAGGTTGATGAACCGCTGGATCATCTCGAGATCGATGCCGCCGACGCGGCGCACGTCGGACGACTCGCCCGCGTGCTCGTCTTTCATGAGCTGGCACGTGCGCTCGATGATGCGGCCGATGCCCGTCTCCCCGACGAACATGTGGTGCGCTTCCTCGGTCAGCATGAAGCGCGTCGTGCGCGACAGCGGATCGAGCGAGCTCTCCGAGAGCGAGAGCAGTTGCGATTTGCCGTCACGGTCGGTGAACATCGTGAACATGAAGAAGTCGAGCCACGTGTCGATCGGCTCGTTGAACGCGTCGAGGATGCGGGGCTTGTCGCGATTGCCGCTCTGCCGCGCGAGCAGATCCTCGGCCTCGTCGCGGCCGTCGCGGCCGAAGTACGAGTGCAGCAGATAGACCATCGCCCAGAGATGGCGGCCTTCCTCGACGTTGACCTGGAACAGGTTGCGGAGGTCGTAGAGACTCGGGCAGCGATGGCCGAGCCAGCGCTGCTGCTCGACCGACGCGGGCTCCGTGTCCCCCTGCGTGACGATCAGGCGGCGCAACTGGTTGCGGAACTCTCCGGGGACTTCCTGCCAGACCGGCTGCCCGAAGAAGTCGCCGAAGCCGATCGTGCGGTCCTTGACCGGATCGGCGAGAAAGATGCCCCAGCGGTACTCCGGCAGCTTCACGTACTCGAAGTGCGCCCAGCCTGACGGGTCGACACTGATCGCGGTGCGCACGTACACCTGGTGATAGTCCTGGAAGCCCTGCGGGCCCATGTCCTTCCACCACTGGATGTACGCCGGCTGCCAGTGCTCGAGCGCGCGCTGCAGCCGCTTGTTGTCGCCGAGATTGACGTTGTTCGGGATCTTTTCCGCTGAAATCATTCGTTAGGTTCTCCCGTAGTCGAACTCGGCGCGTTCGTTCGAGCCGTAGGTCGTCAGCGCGCCCTTCGGGCCGACGGCATTGGGCCGGATGAAGATCCAGTTCTGCCACGCCGACAGCCGCCCGAAGATCTTCGTCTCCATCGTTTCGGGGCCGGCGAAGCGCAGGTTGGCCTCCATTCCGGTGAGCGCATCGGGCGAGAGCGCCGCGCGCCCTTCGATCGCGAGCCGCACTTCATCGTCCCAGTCGAGTTCGTCCGGGGCAAAGGACACGAGCTGGGCGTCCATCGCCGCTTCGGGATCGAGCGGTTCGCCCATCGCGAGGGCTTCGTCCGTCTTCCCGGGAGCGCCGAGGAAGCGCACCTGCAGGCGCGTGAGCCCGTTGCCCATGGGCAGCGGCCCCCCGTTCATCGGCGAGAGCTGAATGGTGTTGGGCTGATCCGGATCGTCGAGCATGTACTGGCGATCGGCCGCGAACGCGAGCTCGAGCAGCGAGCCGGCGAACGCGTTACCGGGCTCGATGATCGCGAACAGGCTGCGCGCGGTGAGGTCGAGACGCTTGAGCGTGCGCTTCATGAAGTTCACGATCTCGCGCGCGAGCCAGTCGCCCTTGTGCTCGAGCAGGATGCGATCGGACTCGAGCACTCTGGCGGGATCGCCCGTCGCCTTCAACACCACGACGCCGACCTCGGGCTCGTTCTGTCGCAGCCGCAGAATCGCGTCGTCGATCTCGCGGAACGCGCGGAGCGGCCAGAACTGATCGCCCGCGGCGTGAATCGCTTCCGGCGTACTCGGCAGATCCCCCTCGGGCGCCCTGACGGTCAGGGTCGCGACGCGCCGCACGCGGTCGATCGCGAGCGACACGGATGAGTACTCGATGCCCCCCTCGGAGACCTTCGGGTTGAGCGGATTGAGCGTGATGCCTTTCGCGCCTTCAGGGCGATCGGATGTCGCGGCGAGCTTGTCAGCGTGCTCTTTGACCGCCGCCCTGAAACGCGAGGTGGGATACACGGCGTCGACGAAGTTCCAGTCGACCGCGCGCTTGCCTTTCACGCCCTCGACGAGCGTGCTGAAGAAGTCGGCCAGGTCGCGCCGCACCATACGCTTGTCGACCAGGCGCGTGAGGCCCCCCGTGCCGGGCAGCACGGCCAGCAGCGGCGTTTCCGGCAGGCTCACGGCGGAATTACTGTCATCGACGAGCACGATCTCGTCGCAGGCCAGAGCCAGCTCGTATCCGCCGCCGGCGCAAATCCCGTTGAGGGCCGCGAGGAACTTGATGCCGGAGTTCTCGCTCGCGTCCTCCATGCCGAGGCGGGTCTCGTTGGTGAACTTGCAGAAGTTCACTTTCCACGAATGCGTCGAGCCGCGCAGCATGAAGATGTTCGCGCCCGCGCAGAAGATCCGCTCTTTCAAACTCGTGACGATGACGCTGCGCACTTCGGGGTGCTCGAAGCGGAGGCGCTGAATGGCGTCGGCCAGCTCGATGTCGACTCCGAGATCGTACGAATTCAACTTGAGTTTGTAGTCGGGCGACAGGCCCGCATCTTCTTTAACGTCCATCGAGAGCGTGGCGACCGGACCGTCGAAGGCCAGCTTCCAGTGCTGATAGCGGTCGGGGTGCGTCTCGAACGTGACGATGGGGTGCGCGGTGGTCGATGTGGCCATACCCGGTCAGCGTAACGACCCGGCGGGCGGCGTGTCAAGGCAATATAGTGCTGATGCCGCGTTGTTTTAGTGTGTTATATTGCACTTCGAAATGCCGCAAGCGGATCTCCTAGTCAAGCTCGGTGAGCGCACGCGCAGGCTGCGCCTCGATCAGGGGCTGACGCTGCGTGAGCTGGCAGAGCGCTCAGGCGTGTCGCTGCGCTTCCTGCTGCAGATTGAAACGGGGCGCGCCAATGTGTCCGTGCGGCGCCTTGCCGAGCTTGCGGCGTCGCTGGGCACGTCTGCCTCTGCCCTGCTCGCCGAAGAACAACCGGGCCGTCCGCTGATCGCGCTGCTCGGTCTGCGCGGCGCCGGCAAGACGACGGTCGGGCGCAAGCTCGCGAAGAAGATGCGCGTGCCCTTCGTCGAGCTCGACAGCCGGATCGAGACCGCGGCCGGTCTCGCGCTCCGCGAAATATTCTCGCTGCACGGCGAAGACTATTACCGCCGTCTCGAGCGCGACGCGCTCGGGCAGCTCGTGCAACAGGGGTCGCCGATGGTGGTCGCGGCGGGAGGCGGCATCGTGACGTCGCCCGAATCGATGCTGCTGCTCGACCGCCATGCGCGGACCGTGTGGCTGCGCGCGGACGTCGAAGACCACTGGAACCGCGTCGTCAATCAGGGGGACCGGCGCCCGATGGAAGATCAGCCGCAGGCGATGGACGCCTTGCGCGCGCTCCACGCGAGGCGCGAGGCGCTGTATGCCCGCGCGGAGGTGGTCGTCGACACCAGTGGCGAGAGCGTGGATCTCGTCGTCGACGCCATCGAGCAGAAGATACGCACTCAACCCTGACGCATCAGCGTGTGGGCGGTGCCGCACCTCGAGGGCCCTCGACGATGTGGCGCCGCACATCGCCGCGAAACGTGGCGACATCGATGGGGGGGCTGGGGCGAATCGAACGGTGGAACTCGAGCAGAGGCCGATCGTCCGTCAGTATCGGGCCTTCGCCGACGAAGCGGCGCATGTCGGCGGCGTCGGCCGTGTACCATCCGAGCAGCGCGTCGAAGCTGTCGAGGCCGGCGCTCGCCAGCGCGGCGGCCGCCACGGGGTTGGCCAGCTTCCGCGCGTAGACCTCCCGGCTCAGGCTTAGTCGGCCTGTGCCGCCCGCGAGCAGGGTGCCGCCGGCCCACAACGTCGCGTCGGGGAAGGCCTCGAGGAACGTACGCATGATCAGTTTGTAGTGCGTCGTTTCGCGATGGCCGATCCACTGCAGCATCACACCCCCGTCGCGCAGGACGCCTCGCGCCAGCCGGAAATACTCGAGCGAATAGAGATTGCCCGCGCCGGCATGGAACGGCTGGATGATATCGGCGGTGACGACGTCGTAACGCTCGCCCGTGAAGGTCAGATGATTGCGGCCATCGTCGACCCTGAGACGCACGTGCGGCTGCGTCAGCACGCGTCCGTTGACGTGCTCGAAGAACGGCGCCGCGGCAATCACGCCGCCTGCGAGTTCGACGATCTCGGTCGGAACACCGTATGCCGCGACGGCGCCAGCGGTCACGCCGCCGCCAAGGCCGACGACCAGCGTCCGCGCCGGGGCGGGGTGCAGCGCCATGGGCAGGTGTCCGATGGCACTGTGGAGGCGCACCATGTCGTCGGTGTCGTTCGCCTGGTGCAGGCCGTCGAGGTACAACACGCGGGCGCCATCGAAACGCTGATGCACGGCGGTGGTTGTCTGCGCGCCTTCATGCCGGAAGAGGACACGCTCGCCGGCGCCGTGCTTGCGCGCGATGACCGACGCATGCACGTCGGGCAACAGCAGGGCCGCGATCCCGAACATCACACTGCCGGCGACAGCGGCGCGGAGCCCTCGCGACCGGCCGTCATGCACTGCGGTCAGACAGACGCCGGCGACGACGTAGGCGCCGGCAAGCGTTACCAGGCCTGTCTGAGCACCCAGCAGCGGCAGTACGATGAAACCGCCGGCCAACGCCCCCACTACGGCTCCCGAAACGTTGACGGCGTACAGCAGACCCACGCCGCGCCCCGCATCCTTCCCTTCGCGCAGCCACGCGGCAAGTGCGAACGGAAACGCCGCACCCATCAATGTCGCGGACGGCAGGATCGCGAGCACGGACGCCTGCACCAGCGCGCCGGTCCGCCATCCCATGGCGTAGGTCGTGCTGAGCGTCGCCATCGAGACGACAACCGCCAGGCCTGTCGCTATCTGCAGGCGCGCGAGAGCGCGAACGGGATCCGCCGAACGCCGCACGCGCAGCGACGCCACGGCCGACCCCAAGGCGATGCCGAGCAGCACGGTGCTCAGCATGGCGGTGAAGGCGTACGTCGTCGCCGGCAGGAACATCAGCAGCAGTCGGAACCAGACCACTTCCAGGGCGAGGCCGAGGAAACCGGCAGTGGCCATCACGGCCGGCACGGCTCCGCGTGATGCGGCTGGCACAGCGGGCACGCGTTCGCCTGTCTCGTCCGGTATCTCCCGCGAGGCGCGGCCGAGCCCCAGCGCGGTCAGCCCCACGATGGCGTTGACCGCCACCGCGAGATGCGTGGTCGCCGTGATGCCGAGGGCCGCGATCAGCACGTAGCCGGCCAGCAGCGTGCCCGCCACGGCGCCGGTCGTGTTCGCGGCATAGAGCAGGCCGATGCGGCCTGCGGCGCCGCCGCCGAGCGACGCGACGTGCCGGGCCAGCAGCGGCAGGCTCGCGCCCATGAGGGTGGTGGGGATAATCAACACCAGAGCGGCGCAGGCAAGTCTTGCCGCGGTGAGAAACGGCAAGCCGTCGAGGGCGGTCGCGTGCAGCGATGCGTAGATGGGCTCTGCCAGAATCAGGAGCCCTGGCACCGCAACAGCGCTCGCGCCTATCGCGAGTTCAACCAGGCCGAACGCGCGCAGTGGCCGCCCGGTCCGGTCGGCCAGCCGGCCGCCGAGCCATGACCCGAGCGCGAGCCCGCCCATGAAACTCGAAAGCACGGCGCTGGCTGCATAGACCGTGACGCCGAACACGAGCGTAAGCAATCGCAGCCATGCGACCTGGTAGACGAGCGCGCTGAATCCAGACAGCAGGAACAGCGCACTCAGGCCGACGACGCGTGTGCGAGCTCCTGCCGATGTCATCCTCAACGGAACCGGCGTCATCGTCGTGTCTCCTGGGCATGCCGCGGGAGATCACGCGGCAGGATGCGAAATTCACGGTAGCATGATCCGCTGGAGGCCGGTTGATGCTGCGATGGTGTGCCCCGTTCGTGCTGGCTCTGTTGTTCGTACCGGCCTCTTCCGGGGCGCAGGACACCGGCCCTCTTCCCGTCCTCTCTCCCGGCACGAAGTACGACCCGAAGATTCCCACCATCGAGCAGGTGCTCGGCTATGGGCACGGCGAGCGCATCACCACGCCGGAGAACGTCGAGAAGTATCTGCGCGCCCTCACCGCAGCGGCGCCGGATCGCACGCGCCTCGGCGAGTACGCCCGCAGCTGGCAGGATCGCCCGCTCTGGCTGCTGGTCATCGGCAACCGCGAACGCATGGCGCGCATCGACGACATCCGGACCTCACGGCGGCAGCTGACAAGGGCGACGGGCGCCGAGGCGGATCGCCTGGTGCAAACGCAACCCGTCGTCACCGCGCTGCTCCACAGCGTGCACGGCAACGAAAACTCGGGCGTCGACGCGGCGCTTGCGGAGGCGTATCACCTGCTTGCCGCCGTTGGCGATCCGACGGTCGACCTGATCATGCGCGAGTCGCTTGTCCTGATCGACCCGATGCAGAATCCGGACGGCCGCGCGCGGTTCGTTGCATCGAACACGCAGGCGCAGGCCGTGCAGGCGGACGAGGATCCCGCGGCCGCCGAGCATGACGAAGGTTGGCCGGGCGGACGGACGAATCACTACCTGTTCGATCTGAACCGCGACTGGTTTGCGCAGAACCATCCCGAGTCGCAGGGCAAGGTTCGGTTTCTGCTCGAATGGCTGCCGCAGGTCACCGTGGATCTCCATGAGATGGGCGGCGAGAGTCAGTACTACTTCCCGCCGGCGGCGTCGCCGAACACCCCGAACACCACGCAGGCGCAGCGCGACTGGATGGTGACGTTCGGCAAGGCCAACGCCGCCCGCTTCGACGATCGCGGCTTCCATTATTTCATCCGCGAAACCTACGACTCGTTCTACCCGGGCTACGGCGCGTCGTGGCCATTTTTCATCGGTTCGCTCGGCAAGACGTTCGAGATGGCCGGCACGCGCGGCCTGGCGTACCGCCGCAGCGACGGCACGCTGCTCACCTATCGCGACGGCGTCGTCCGTCATTTCACGGCGGCGATCCAGACAGCAGCGACTGCCGCGGCGAATCGCGACAGGATGCTGCGCGATTTCATCGCGTATCACCGCACGGCCGTTGCGGAGGGTGGAACGACGGAGTATGTGCTGCTCGCGGGGAATGACGCGAGCCGCGCGAGCCGTCTGGCACAAGTGCTGATCAGGAACGGTCTCGAAGTGCATCGGACCGCAGAACCGGGCAAAGCCGGGACGCGCGATATTCCCGCCGGCTCCTTCATTGTCCCGCTTGCGCAGCCGATGGGCCGTCTGGTCAGGACGCTGCTCGACCCGCACGTCTCCATGGGAGATGAGTTCATCGCCGAACAGGACCGGCGTCGCAAGCTGCGTCTGCCGGATCAGATTTATGACATCACGTCGTGGAGCCTGCCCTTGCTGTACGACATCGAACTCGTCGTCAGCGAGCGGCCAACAGGAGCGCTGGATCGGCGCGTTGATCCGAGCGTGCCCCTGCGGGTGCCGGCGGCGAAGGTCGGATATCTGATTCCCTGGGGAACCGGCACGGCCGCGGCCATGGCTGACCTGCGCGGCGCTGGTTTCACGCTCCGGGCCACGGGAGCCGGATTCACACTCGGTGGCCGCCAGTTCGGCATCGGCACGGTGATTCTCCGCAACGAGGAGAATCCGCCGCACCTTGCGGCCGCCCTGCAGAAGATTGGATCGAGGCACGTCCTCGACATTGTCCCCATCGACACCGCCTGGGTCGATGCAGGCACGTCGCTCGGCGCGAACAGCGTGCGCATCGTCAAGACGCCGCGCGTGCTGATGCTGTGGGACATACCGACCCAGAGCCTGTCGGCAGGCTGGGCGCGTTTCTCGCTCGAGCGGCGCTTCAATCAGCCCGTGACGATAGTGCGCGGCGGCTCGTTCGCGCGCGCGCGGCTCGCCGATTACGACGTGGTCATCCTGCCGGCCGGCAACTACGGCAGTGTGCTGAGCGGCGCAACGCTCGATCGCGTGCGCGAATGGATGCGCACCGGCGGCACGCTCATCACGCTCGGCGAGGCGTCACGCTGGGCGGCCGGCGCCGGCCTGCTCGACACATCGACGGAGCTGCGCGACGGCAGTCCAGACCGGCCTGCGGCCGCAGGCGCTCCGGCTGCCGGTGGCGGAGGCGGCGCCCCGCAGCGCCCGAACGCGCCATACGACTACGACGCGGCAATCACGCCCGCACGCGAGCGTCCGGAAGCCACCAGCGGTGTCATCGCACGCGTGCTGATGAACATGGAGCACTGGATGTCGTCGGGCACCGACGGCGAGATCGCCGCGATGATCGAAGGCGATCGCGTCTTCGAACCGCTGACGCTCGACCGCGGCACCAACGTCGGCGTCTACGCCGAAGAAGCGACGCTGGTGGCCGGCGGCCTCGTCTGGCCCGAGGTGCGGCGACAGCTCGCGCGAAAGGCGTTCCTCATGCACCAGGCCACGGGCCAGGGACACATCATCGCGTTCGCGGAAGACCCGAACTTCCGTGGCTTCACCGAGCTGACGCAGATGCTGATGATGAACGCTGTCCTGTTCGGCCCGGCGCGCTAGACCAACCGATTGGGCGCAGGCTCCGTCCTATGTGCGTTGACACTATATGCATAGTGGCTATAGTACGCACATGACACCCCGCGCCCAAAGGCCCGAGTCGCAACTGCCGCTGCCCGCCGCCACGTTCCACATCCTCATGGCGCTGGCCGACGAGGATCGCCACGGCTACGCGATCATCCAGGAAGTGGCCGCGCGCACCGGCGGCGAGGTCACCCTCGGCGCCGGCACGCTCTATCGGTCGCTGCAGCGGATGGTGGATCAGGACTTCGTCACCGAGCTCGGCATGCGTGACCGGCCGTCGGCCGATCAGGACGACGCCAGGCGGCGCTACTACCGCTTGACTGCGTTCGGGCGCGCCGTCGCCGAGGCCGAAACGCGCCGTCTGGGAGAGCTGCTGCGCCTGGCGCGCGCCAGCGGCTTCACGCCGAGGAAAGCCTGATGCGTTTCTACCGCGCGCTCCTTCATCTGTATCCGAAATCGTTTCGCGCCGAGTACGGCGACGAGGTGCTCGCGGTCATCGCGGAGCGCCGCGCCGCGGCCCGCGGATTCGGGCGTGTGAGCCTCGTGCTCCAGACCTTCGCCGACACGCTCGGCACTGCCCTACGCGTGCACGCCGACGTCCTGTGTCAGGACCTTCGCTATTCGATCCGCACGTTGAGACGCTCGCCCGCCTTCACCCTCACCGCCATTCTCCTGACCTCGGTCGGGATCGGCGCGACGACAGCGGCGTTTGCGATCGCCGACCATGTGCTGCTCCGCCCACTCCCGTACGCCGCGCCCGATCGGCTCGTGCGCGTCTGGCAGGAAGACAAGGTCAACGGCGGCACCAACGTGCTGTCGCCGGGGAACTATCGCGACTTCGTCGCGCGCGCATCCGCGCTCGCCCTGACCGCCGCGTACACGCCCCAGTCCGCGAATCTGGTCGGCGAGGGAGCGCCCGTCCGCCTCGAAGGACAGCGCGCGACCGGAGAGTTGTTCGACGTGCTCGGCAGGAGCGCCGCGCGAGGACGTGTCTTCACGGCCGCCGATGCCCGCGAGACGAGCGCGCCGGTCGTCGTGCTCTCGCATCGCGCGTGGACGACCCACTTCGCGGGCGATCCCGCCATCGTCGGGCGCGCCGTCACGCTCAACGGCACGCCGCACGCGGTCATCGGCGTGATGCCACTGGATTTCATGTTTCCCGATCGCGCGACGGAGTTCTGGGCCCCGCTGTGGTTTGCGCCGCAGGTGTTCAACGAACGGGACAACACGTACCTCTGGACGGTCGCGCGGCTTCGAGACGGCCGCTCGCTCGAGCAGGCCGATGCGGAACTCGACGCCGCCGCCGCCGATCTCGCGCGCCAGTTCCCCAACGAGAACGCGCGGCTCGGCGCGTCGACGGTCGGCCTGCGCGGCAACCTCACGGCGGCCAATCGAACCATGATTGCCGGCGTTGCCGGCGCGGCCGTGTGCCTGCTCCTTATCGCGAGCACGAACCTCGCAGGGCTGCTGCTCAGCCGCGGTCTCTCCCGTCAGCGCGAGATGGCCGTGCGCGCGGCCATCGGTGCCGGACGCGAGCGCCTCGTTCGCCAGCTCCTGACGGAATCGTTCGTGCTGGCCTCCGCCGGCGGCGTGCTCGGCACGGTGCTCGCCGTCATCAGCACACCGTTGCTCGCGCGCCTCGTGCCGAACTCGCTTCCGATCGCAGACACCCCGTCCGCCGATCTCCGCTTCATCGCACTCGGTGTGGCGCTCGCGCTCATCACGGCGATCGCGTTCGGCGTGTTGCCCGCGCGACGCGCAGCCGCGGCCTCCAATCCCCAGGCCTTGCGCGAGTCGGCACGCACGGGATCCGGCAAGCGCACCGAGACGCTGCGAGGAGCGCTCGTGATCGCGCAGGTGGCAGCGTCGGTGGTGCTGCTCGTGTCAGTCGGCCTCCTCGGGCAGGCGCTGTGGAGGATCCAGGGACGGCATCCTGGCTTCGACGCCAGCAACGTGCTGACGCTGCGCACGTCGCTGCCGTGGCCGAAGTACGCGCCGGCGGCGCAGCGCGTGGCCTTCTACGAGCGCGTCACGAGCGAGATCCAGGCCTTGCCCGGTGTCGAACACGCGGGATACATCACGGGACTGCCAATGGCGGTCGGCGGTCAGATCTGGGCCGTGCAACCGGAAGGCGCCGTGCCGGTCGAACCAGGCAGAGACACCGTGGGCCTTCGCTTCGCGACGCCTGGCTATTTCGACGCGATGCGAATTCCGATCAGGGAGGGACGCAACATCGCGGCCTCCGACACGCGCGACGCGCCCTTCGTCGCCGTCGTCAGTCAGTCGTTCGCCGAGCGTTTCTGGCCCGGCAGGAGCGCCGTCGGGCGCCGTTTCAAAGTCGCCTTCTTCGACCGTCTCATCGTCGGCGTCGCCGGCGACGTGCGGGTGCGTGGTCCCGAGCGCACGAGCGAGCCGCAGGTGTATCTGCCGCCCGCGCAGGTGCCCGACGGCGGCCTTGTCAACGCGCCGCCGAAGGATCTCGCCGTCCGGGCGAACGTGCCGCCCGCCACGCTGCTGCCGGCGATCCGGCGGATCATTGCGCGCGCCGATACGGAGCAGCCCATCTCGAACGTGCGCCTGCTCGAGGAGGTCGTGCACGAGCAGATCGCGCCGCGCGCCACGCAGGCGCGTGTGCTCGGCGGGTTCGCGGCAATCGCGATGCTGCTGGCCGCGATCGGGCTCTACGGCCTCCTCGCGTTTGCCGTGTCGCGGCGCACGCGCGAGCTCGGTCTGCGCATGGCCCTCGGGGCGACTCCCTCGTCTGTCATCGCCCTCGTCGTGAAGCGAGGCCTCACGCTGGCGCTCGCTGGCGTCGCGATCGGCGCCGCCGCAGCGTATGGCGCCGGGCGCTGGATGGAGTCGCTGCTCGACGGCGTCAGCCCGCACGACGTGACCACGTTCGGCGCCGCGATCGTGCTCACGACCGGCCTCGCGCTCCTGGGCACGATCCTCCCCGCGTTGCGCGCGGCCAGGATCAGCCCGCTCACGGCGACGCGCAACGAGTGATGGAGGCCCGTGCCGCAGTCTCAGCACGGCGGCCGTGAAGGCCGGCGACCCCCGGAGCCGGCGAAGGGCGAATTTCATATAATCCCGGGCCATGGCCCAGAGTTCTTCCCGGCGCTTTGTATTCACTGGCGTTCTCGCCGGCGTGCTGCTCGTCTCCACGCTGACCGCTCAGCAGGGACAGCCCGCTGCTCCCCCGGCGCCCCCGCCCATTCATCAGCCCGATGACCCGGCGCTGCGCGGCTTCCGCTGGCGGTCGATCGGTCCGACGGGCCAGGGAGGGCGCATCGACGACCTCGCGTTCGATGAGCGCAACCCGTCGACCTTCTACATCGGCTATGCGGTGAGCGGTCTCTGGAAGACGGTCAACAACGGCACGACATTCGAACCGATCGCCGACACCGTGTTCCATTCGGTCGGCGACCTCGCGCTCGCGCCGTCCAACGCCAACATCATCTATGTCGGCACAGGCGAGCCCAACAACCGCCAGAGCTCGTCGTTCGGCGAAGGCATGTTCAAGAGCACCGACGCCGGCAGGACGTGGCAGTCGATCGGCCTGCGCGAGACGCAGTCGATCGCGCGCGTGATCGTGCATCCGCGTAATCCCGACACGGTCTGGGTCGCGGCGATCGGCCACCTCTTCGCGCCGAATGCCGAGCGCGGTGTCTTCATGACGACCGACGGCGGCAAGACCTGGACGAAGACGTTGTTCGTCAGCCAGGACGTCGGCGCGACCGAGCTGGTGATCGACCCGTCCAATCCCAACAACCTGTGGGCGGCGACCTACGAGCGCCGTCGCGCGTCGTGGGGCTTCGTCGGCGGTGGCGCCGGCAGCGGGATGCATGCGTCGACCGACGGCGGCAAGACGTGGCGCAAGGTCACGGGCGGCGGGCTGCCGCGCGGCACGATGGGCCGCATCGGCCTCGACATCTCACGGTCGAACCCGAACGTGATCTACGCCCAGATCGAAGTCGCCCCCGACAAGGAGCCGGCGCCGACGGCGACGGAAGCTGCCGCGCAGCAGGCCGCGCAGCAGCAACAGCAGGCCGCGCGCGGCGGCGGCGCCGGGCAGCCCGGCGGCGGACAAGGTCAGGGACGCGGCC
>JALYRV010000332.1 GCA_030855205.1 Acidobacteriota bacterium
CCCTTCGGCCGCGACCGTGAAATCGAATCCTTCGAACGCGATCGCGGCATCGCCGGGCGGCGCGGCCGCGCCCGAGTCGTACTGATGCCGGCGCCCCGGATCGATCAGCTGCTCGTACGCCTCCGCCACCCGCCGGAAAATCGACGCGGCTGTGTCATCACCCGGATTGATGTCCGGATGATATTTCCGCGCAAGGCGGCGGTAGGCGCGCTTGATGTCCGCCACCGTCGCCTCGCGCGGCAAGCCGAGCACGACGTAAAAGTCCATCGTGGCTATTTCTTGTCGTCTTCAACGACTTCCGCGTCGATGACCTCGCCTTCGGACGGCTTCGCTCCCTCTGACGCGTCAGGATCCGCCGCGCCCGGAGCCGGCGACGCCTGCGCGTTCTTGTAGAGCATCTCGGCCGCCTTCGACTGCGCCGCGGTGAGCGAGTCGAGCGCGCGGCTCACCTGCGCCGGATCGTTCGACTCGAGCGCCTTCTTCACTTCATCGATGGCCGACTCGACCGCCGCCTTCTCGGCCGGCCCGATCTTGTCGCCGGCGTCCTGCAGCATCTTCTCGGCCCCGTACGCGCCCTGCTCGGCCCGGTTGCGCGTCTCGACCTGCTCCTTCAGCTTCTTGTCTTCGTCGGCATGCGCGTCGGCGTCGCGCGTCATGCGATCGACTTCATCCTTGCTGAGGCCACTCGACGACGTGATGGTGATCTTCTGTTCCTTGCCGGTCGCCTGATCCTTCGCCGACGCGTTCACGATGCCGTTGGCGTCGATGTCGAACGTGACTTCGATCTGCGGCACGCCGCGCGGCGCCGGCGGCAGGCCCACCAGATGGAACCGGCCGAGGGTGCGGTTGTCGCGCGCCATCGAACGCTCGCCCTGCATGACGTGGACTTCGACGCTGGTCTGGCCGTCGGCGGCCGTCGAAAACGTCTCGCTCTTGCGGGTCGGGATCGTCGTATTGCGCGGAATCAGCGTCGTCATGACGCCGCCGAGCGTTTCGATGCCGAGCGACAGAGGCGTGACGTCGAGCAGCAGGAGATCCTTGACCTCGCCGGCGAGCACGCCGGCCTGCACGGCCGCGCCGATCGCGACGACTTCGTCGGGGTTGACACCCTTGTGCGGCTCCTTGCCGAAGGCATCCTTCACCATCTGCTGCACGCGCGGGATGCGCGTTGATCCGCCGACGAGCACGACTTCGTCGATGTCCTTCGCCGTGAGACCCGCGTCCTTGAGCGCCTGGGTCGTCGGGCCGACGGTCTTCTGCAGCAGATCCTCGACGAGCGCTTCGAACTTCGCGCGCGTCAGCTTCATCATGAGGTGCTTCGGGCCGGATGCGTCCGCCGTGATGAACGGCAGATTGATGTCGCTCTCCATCACCGACGAGAGTTCCATCTTCGCCTTCTCCGCCGCTTCGCGCAGCCGCTGCAGCGCCATGCGGTCCTTCGAGAGGTCGATGCCGTCCGACTTCTTGAACTCGCTGATGATCCACTCGATCACGCGCTGATCGAGGTTGTCGCCGCCGAGGTGCGTGTCGCCGTTGGTCGCCTTGACCTCGACGACCCCCTCCCCGACTTCGAGAATGGAAATGTCGAACGTACCGCCGCCGAAGTCGTAGACGGCGATCGTCTCGTCCTTCTTCTTGTCGAGGCCGTACGCGAGCGCCGCGGCCGTGGGTTCGTTGACGATGCGCAGCACTTCGAGACCCGCAATCTGGCCGGCGTCTTTCGTCGCCTGGCGCTGCGCGTCGTTGAAGTACGCCGGCACGGTGATGACGGCCTTGGTGACCGGCTGGCCGAGATACTCCTCGGCGGCCTGCTTCAGCTTCTGCAGGATCATCGCGGACACTTCGGGCGGCGAGTACTGCTTGCCGCCGGCCTCGATGCGCACGTCGCCGTTGTCGACCTTCACGACCGAGTACGGCACCATCTTCATCTCTTCGTTCACTTCATCGAACCGGCGGCCCATGAAGCGCTTGATCGAGAAGACGGTGTTCTCGGGATTGGTGACGGCCTGACGCTTGGCGACCTGACCAACGGGCCGCTCGCCCGCCTTCGTGAAGCCGACGACCGACGGCGTGAGGCGGCTGCCTTCCGGATTGGTGATGACCACGGGCTCCCCACCCTCCATGACCGCGACGACGGAGTTGGTAGTGCCAAGGTCGATGCCGATAATTTTGCTCATTGTCTCGATACCCTCTCAGGAACGGCTGGGGCCGCTCAGCGCTTTATAGTCTGACTATAATAAAACCTGAGTCCGGACCTGTCAATCATTCAGCGTGCCAGTCAACTGAATTTTCTGCGATACTGACCGTGCCTGCCTGTGGGGTTGCCAGCCCCCTTCGCCATCGGGGTCGTACGCCATGTTGTGCCCGCTCCTCGCTCCCAAGCTTCTCGCAGCGTTGCGCCGCGGGCTGCCTGCGCTTGCCGCGCTTGCGCTTGCCGGCCCCGTCTTCGGCCAAGGCCTCCCTTCTTACGAGCGCTCGGACCAGTCGTCGTACCAGAATTCGTTCGACATTCCCGCCCACGTCTCGCGCGTCGAGGGCACCGTCGTGCTCGAGCGCGATGATGCGGATGCCGAGCTGGAGCGCAACGTCACGCTCTCCGAAGGCGATCGCGTGCGCACGGCGCGCGGACGCGTCGAGATCCTGTTCGCCGACGGCACGCTGCTCCATCTCGATCGCGACACGATCATCGACTTCCAGCGCGCCGGATTCGTGCGCGTGATGGCCGGGCGCGTGCGCGTGTCGGTGCCGCGCGGCGCCCGTGCGGCGCTGCGCCTCGACGCGCCGGCGGCGACCCTGGAGCTCGATCCCGGCGGCGAGTACCGCATCAACGTGGCGCCCAACGGCGACGCGGAGCTCGCGGTGCTGCGC
>JALYRV010000136.1 GCA_030855205.1 Acidobacteriota bacterium
GACGATGGCGACGATGGCGACGGTGGCGGGGATTCTGCTGGGCACGCCGGCCTACATGGCGCCGGAGCAGGCGAGCGGCGGCGTGGTGGGGCCGCCAATCGATGTGTTCGCGCTTGGCGTGATGCTGTACGAGATGGCCGCGCGGCGCCGGCCGTTCACCGCGCCGACGTCCGTCGCGCTGATCGCGAAGATCATCTCGGACCAGCCCGCGCCGATCTCCGCGATCAATCCGGCGATTCCGCGATCGCTGGAGGACTTGATCTTCCGGATGATCGACAAGGATCCCGCGCGGCGCCCGGCGGCGCGCGAGATCGAGCGGCAGCTCGCGTCGGCGCAGACGACGATGGCGTTCGAGGTCCCGCAGGCCGCGGCCGCGCCGCGGATGACCGTGGGCCGTGACGCACAGCGCGGGCAGTTGCTGCGGGCGTATGGGCGCGTCAAGGACGGCCGCAGCCTGATCCTCGGGGTGACGGGGGAGCCGGGCATCGGCAAGACGAGTCTGGTGGAAGAGTTCCTCAACGACCTGGCGCGGCGCGGCGAGCGGCCGACGATCGGCCGCGGACGGTGCTCGGAGAGTCTCGCGGGAGCCGAAGCGTATCTGCCCGTGCTCGAAGTGCTCGACAGCCTGCTGCGGGGCAGCGCGGGGCCGGCGCTCGCGGCGACGTTCAAGACCATCGCCCCCACGTGGTACGTGCAGGTCGCGACATATACCGACGGCGACACCGCGATCACCGAGCCGCGCGAGCCGGCGCCGGCCGTGTCGCAGGAGCGGATGAAGCGCGAGCTCGCGGCCCTCCTGCAGGAGGTCTCGCGCCGCGTGCCGTTGGTGATCTTCATCGAGGATCTGCACTGGGCCGACGTTTCGACGATCGACGTGCTCAACTATCTCGCCGCGCGCTTTGCCGACATGCGCGTGCTGATCGTGACCAACTTCCGGCCGTCCGACATGGCGCTGGCCAGGCATGCGTTTCTCGGCATCCGCAGCGATCTCCAGTCGCGCGGGCTGTTCGAGGAAGTCGAGCTGCGCTTCCTCGCACCCGAAGACATCGCGCGCTACCTGTCGCTGCAGTTCCCCGTCAATGCCTTCCCGGCTGATTTTGCGGCGGCCATTCACGCCAAGACCGAGGGCAGCCCCCTCTTCATGGCGGACCTCGTGCGCTACCTGCGCGATACGGGCACCATCGTCGAGGACGACCGCGGCGCGTGGACGCTGGCCGGCACGGTGCCCACGGCGTCGAAAGACCTGCCCGAGTCGGTGCGGGGCATGATCGCCCGCAAGATCGAGCAGGTCGACGAGCGCGATCGGCGGCTGCTGATCGCGGCGAGCGTGCAGGGCAGCGAGTTCGATTCGACGGTGATTGGCGCGGCGGCGGAGATGGATCCGTCGGAGGTCGAGGAGCGGCTCGAGTCGCTCGAGCGCGTGCACGTGTTCGTGCGGCGCGGCGAGGAGCTCGAGTTTCCCGACCGCACCCTCACGCTCCGCTATCAGTTCGTGCACGTGCTGTATCAGAACGTGCTGTTCGCCTCGCTGCAGCCGACGCGGCGCGTCGCGCTCAGCGGCGCCGTGGCCAACGCGCTCGTCGGTCACTACGGCTCCGAGGCGCCCTCGATTGCCGGCCGCCTCGCCGTGCTCTTCGAGGGGGCGCGCCAGTTCGCGGCGAGCGCGCAGTATTTCTTCGTCGCCGCGCAGCGGGCGGCGTCGATCTTCGGCTTCCGTGAAGCGCTGTCGCTGGCCGAGCGCGGCATTGCCGGGCTGCGCGGCCTGCCAGACGGGCCGGAGCGCCTGCAGCTCGAGCTCGGGCTGCAGATGGTGCGCGGCCTGGCGCTGCGCGCGGTCAAGGGCTGGGCGGCGCCGGAGCTGGAAGCCGCGTTCGCGCGCGCGCGGCAGATCTGCGACGCGCTCGACAATCCGCCCGAGCTCTTTCCGGTGCTCTGGAACCTGACCTTCTTCTACATGATTCGCGGCGATCTGCCTGTCGTGCGCGCCGAGACGGCGAAGCTGATGGCGCAAGCCGAGGTGACGCACCGTCCCGCGTTCCTGATGGGCGTGCATCACATCGCGGGCGTCACCGCCGAGTTCGGCGGCGACGTCGTCGAAGCGCACCGTCACCTCGAGCTCGCGCGCGAGCTGCACCTGCCGGCGGAGCATGCCGCGCACAACGCGATGTTCGGCATCGACCCCGGGATGGTCGCGCGCGCGATGTCGGCGCGGCCGATGTGGGCGCTCGGCTATCCGGATCGCGCGCACGCGCGCAGCATCGAGACGCTCGCGCTGTGCCGATCGCAGCGGCAGCCGGTCACGTTCGTGTTCGCGCTGATCGTCGCGCAGGGGATCCACCTCTATCGCGGCGAGTCGGCCGAGGCGATTGCACTGGGCGACGAGATCGTGGGCCTCTGCCGCGAGTACGAGCTCGCGCAGGAGGCGCAATGGGCGCTCGGCTTCCAGGGTTCGGCGATGGCACAGCAGGGGCGCGCGGCCGAAGGCGCCGCGCAGCTGGCGTCGGCGCTGGCGGCACTCCAGGCGCTCGGGTCGGGTCTCACGCGGACGATGTTCCTGTCGCTGCATGCCGACGCGCTGCTGCGTGCCGGCCGCTTCGACGAGGGGCTCGCGGCGGTGGCCGAAGGCTTCGACCACGCCGAGCGCACCAACGAGCGCGGCTTCGTCGCGGAGTTGCACCGCGTGCGCGGGCAGCTGCTGCTCGGGCAGGGTGACGATCAGAATGCCGAAGACAGCCTGCGCTCCGCGCTCGACTACGCGCGCGCGCGTGACGCGCGCGGGTTCGAGTTGCGCGCGGCGATTGCGCTCGGCCGCCTACTGCACGAGCGCGACCACCATGTCGAGGCGCGTGCTGTCCTGGCGCCCGCCTATGAGTGGTTCACCGAAGGGCACGAGACCGCGGATCTGAAGACCGGGCGCGCGCTGCTGTCGGAGATTGGATGAGAATGCCCGTGACCTTCGAGCAGAAGCTGCCGTCCGAGGACGAGGACATCGCCGAGATCACGCGCGCGATTCTAAAGGTGCAGGCGCGCTACGCCGGCCAGCAGCACCGGGCGCTGGGCCGCGGCACGCACACCAAGGGTGTCTGCTGCCGCGCGTCGTTCCAGATCTTCGACGTGCCCGCGCTCGTGTCGGAGCCGGCCATGGGGGCCCGCCTCGCGCGCGGGGTGTTCGCGCAGCCCGGCATTTATCCGGCGACCGTGCGCTTCGCAAACGCCGCCTCGACGCTGCAGCCGGATTCCGAAGCCGACGTGCGCGCGCTGTCGTTCTCGATCGACGTGCCGGGAGGCCCGGCCGGCCCGGTGCGGCACGACTTCACGATGAACAACGCGCCGGTGTTCCCGATCAACAACGCGCACGACTTCGCCGCGCTGATGCGCGTGCGCGCTGAAGACGGCGGGCTCGCGCAGGCGCTTGCGTTCTTCAAGCTGCCGTTCATGGACATGCTCGCCGTGCTCAGGACGGCGAAGCTGGGCAAGCAGCAGCAGAACCAGCCGCTCCGTCCGTACCAGCAGACGCGTTTTTGGAGCAACGTGCCCTTCCAGCACGGACCGGACGAGGCCATCAAGTATTCCGCCATCCCTGGCGCCGGCAATGCCGGGCGCGCGATCGCGAAAGGGGAGTCCGTCCTTCGCGACGAGCTGGCGCGCCACCTCGCCAGCGATGAGCCGATGGCGTATTTCGACTTCGGGCTGCAGCTGCTCGACGCGGCTGCCATGACGCACGGCGGCAAGACGCGCGACGCGTCGTTCTGGATCGAAAACGCCGTCGCCGACTGGGACGAAACGCAGGCGCCGTTCCACGTGGTCGCGCGGCTGACACTGGAACGGGGATCGCTGACGCCCGGCGACCAGTGCGCGGCCGCGTATATCGATGTCACGGAGTACTCACTGCCCGAGAGCCGCCCGATAGGCAGCATCAACCGGGCCCGATGGCCTGCCGAGTCCTCCAGCCGCAAGGCCAGGATGGCTTCGTCGTCAGGAGCCGAGATGAGTGAAGCGTCGTCGCCAGAGCCCGTTCGCCCGCGCCGCTTCGGCAGCCTGCTCGACCTTCGCCTGCGCTCCGTCGTGCGCGTCGCGTTGGCCATCGTGCTGGGCGTCTGCCTTGCGGTGTTCGGTTTCGCGCTCATCACGGTGATCCGCACCAACCAGCATTCCGGTACGCTGCCAGACGAGGCGGTCGCCGAAGTCGTCTATCCCGATCAGGGCTGGGGCGAGGGCGTGAGCGCCGCGGGGCGCCAGACGTACTACTACACGGCGCAGGGCGCCGGCCTCAAGGACCTGCGTTACAGCTGGTTCGTGCATCTCGAGATGCCGCTCAGCCACACCTCGCTGCGGTCGCAGCTCGATCGCTTCGGCTTCCTGATCGACGGCGCCTCCGGCAAGAACCCGGACGCCCTGCCGGTGGGCTTCTCGAAGCATTTCGACCGGGAGCTGAACGAGGAACTCGTCGACATCACCTGCGCCGCGTGCCACACCGGGCAGATCAATGTCACGCGCGACGGAAGGACGACCGCGCTCCGTATCGACGGCGGATCGGCGATTCATGCGTTCACCGATTCGAACCTCGGGCACTTCGTCCCGACCCTGATGTCGGCCCTCGCGAGCACGGCGTTCAATCCCCTCAAGTTCGCGCGCTTTGCCGACCGTGTGCTCGGTGAGGATCACGACACGAGCCAGAGCCTCGCGCTGCACCGTCAGATGATGAACGTGCTCGGCCAGCTCGGGAGCATGGGGGTGACGGAGTGGTGGCACGACCTCGTGCCGACCGAAGAAGGGTACGGGCGCACCGACGCCCTCGCGCGCATCGCGAACACGGTGTTCGGTGATCATCTCGGCGCCGGCAACTACAAACCCGGCAATGCGCCGGTGAACTACCCGCCGGTCTGGAACATCTGGAAATTCGACTGGGTGCAGTACAACGCGTCCGTGAGCCAGCCGATGGCCCGCAACATCGGAGAATCGATGGGCACCGGCTCGAAGTACCTGCTCACGAACCGGTACGGACAGCCGCTCCCTGCGCACGAGCGCTTCCGCACGTCGGCGATTATCGAGAACCTCCATACGATCGAGGTCACGCTGCGCTCGCTGCAGGCGCCCAAGTGGGACGAGCGTGTGCTCGGGCCCATCGACTGGCCCAGGGCAGAGGAAGGCAAGAAGCTCTTCAACGAGCACTGCGTGGGCTGCCACGGCCCGCACCTCGCGCCGCCGAGCGTGAAGATCCGCAACGCGCCGCTCAAGACCGCTGCCGACCCTGAATGGCTGATGCGCACCGTCTGCGTGGATGACATCGGGACCGATCGCAACACGGCCGCGAATTTCTTCGAGGCCACCGTCGACATCTCGCGCACGGGCCTCACGAAGGCTGACCTCCAGTCCATCGCGCGCCGCACGATGGAACTGAAGAACCAGCGCACGGTCACCTACCTCGATGCGGAGATCGCGCGTCTCTCGGCGCTGCCGCAGACGCCGGAGATGACGCGCGAGGTTGGCGACAGGCGTGCCGAACTCGCCGGCGTCCTGCCGGCCATGGAGCGCACGCTCGACGGGCTCGACCCGAGGCAACTGAAGGTCGGGGCGGCGCTGAGCTACCTGGGCACGCTGATCCGCGACACCGCGTACGCCGATGCGCGCTACACGCCGGCCGAGGCCGCTGACCGCGACGGCTTCGGCGTGTTCGACACGCCCGAGGTGCTGCTCGCGTACAAGCCCCGCCCGCTCGGCGGCATGTGGGCCTCGGCTCCCTTCCTCCATAACGGCTCCGTGCCCACGATTTACGATCTGCTCTCGCCGGTCGAGGAGCGGCCGCGGACGTTCCGCGTCGGCAGCCGTGAGTTCGACACGGCAAAGCTCGGGCTCGTCGACAAGGGGGATCCGTACTGGGTCTTCGATGTCTCGAAGCCCGGCAACAGCCACAGAGGACACGAGTTCAGCGGCAACTACCAGGAACGGCCGTGGGCGACGCGCGCGAAAGACGGGGTGATCGGTCCTCTCCTGACGCCGGCACAGCGTCTCGCGCTCATCGAACACCTCAAGGTCCGCAACGACGATGTCGACGGCCCGAAGGAGCCGCACGTGCCGCAGTTCGGACAGGACTGCACGAAGGGAGCGGGGCCGGCGCGTTCCTACGCGAGGCGCTGAAGGCTCGCCATGTCGATTGATTCGCCCTGCGACTGGGAAGGGCGGCGGTGGGGCAATGATCCCCAACGACCGCGGCCGCCCCTGCTCGCCACCGGCGGAGCCCTCAGCGCCCTGCTCGCCGTGCTGCACGTCGCCGTCATCGTGATCGGGCCGCCGGCCTACCGCTTCTTCGGAGCGCCGGACGAGTTCGCGTTGCAGGCCGAGTCCGGATCGCTCGTGCCGGCGTTGCTGACCGCCATCTTCGCGGCGATCTTCGGCCTGTGGGCCGCGTACGGTTTCGCGGGCGCGCGCATGATTCCACGCCTGCCGCTGATCCGGGAAGGCCTGGCGCTCATTGCGGGCGTCTACATCCTGCGCGGCCTGTCGGCGATTCCAGAAGCGGTGGCCCTGCTGCGGACGCCCGGGGCGTTCCCTCCACGGTTCCTCGTCTTCTCGATCATGTCGCTGCTCATCGGCGTCTGCTACGCCGCCGGCACCCGCCAGGCCTGGCGCCGTCTCCGCTACCGCCATTAGATCTGGGAGTAGACTCGGGGCATGGTCACCCTGCTCTGGCTGTTGCTCGCGCTTTCGCCGCAGGCGGCCGAACCGAGGCTGAAGATCGTGTTCGAGGCGATGGAGCCCGAACACGCCGCGGCCGCCGCCGGCTACACGGCGCTCTGGAAGGCCGAGGGGGCGCGCATCATCGATGCGCTCGAGAAGCGGAGCGGCCTTCGCTTCGAGGCGAGGGACATCCGCGCGCTCGTCATAGAGGCTCCGAGCTCGTCGGGCTTCGGCGCCACGCCGATGCGGCTGCGTGCGAGCTCTCCGGCTGACACCCGGAAGGGCACGCTGATCCACGAGCTCGGACACCGCCTGCAGAGCGGCCTCTTCCGGCGAGGCGAGGAGGATCATCCCTTTCTCTTCCTGTATCTCTACGACGTCTGGTCCGATCTGTACGGCACGCCGTTCGCCGATGCGCAGGTGCAGGTCGAGAGCGCGCGCAAAGGCCTGTCCGACTACGAGAAGGCGTGGAAGCAGGTGCTCATGCTCTCGCCCGATGAGCGGGTGGCCGCGTGGCGCAACTTCGTCGCGTCGCGTACGGCGCGCAGCGGAAACTGAAATGATCAGCACGCCATTCGCCTTCCCGGGCGCTCGAGGCGCGGCGGCACTGGCCATCGCGGCGACGCTGACGCTGACGGGCGGCATACCGCTCGACGCGCAGTCGCGGCGCGGCGCCGCCACCACACCACTGTCGCGCACCATCCGGCATTTCGAATCGATCCGCCACGCTCCCCCGGAGCTGATCGCGTTCCTGCGCGCGATGCCGAAAGGTGCCGATCTCCACAGTCATCTGTCCGGGGCGGTGTACGCGGAACGCTATGTGGAATGGGCGGCCGCGCAGGGATTGTGCGTGACCGTGGCGACACGGTCGATATCCCCGGCGCCGTGCGACGCGCCCGCGGAAGTGGCAGCCTCCGATGCGCTTCGCAACGGCGTCCTGTACCGGCAGCTGATCGACGCGTGGTCGATGCGCGCCTGGCAGCAGTCGGGGCAGACAGGCCATGACTGGTTTTTCGATGCGTTCGCCAAGTTCGGGGCGGCAACCGGCGGCAACACCGGCGCGATGCTGGCCGACGTGGTCGCGCGCGCCGCACACGGGAACGTCAGCTACGTCGAGCTGATGCTGACCCCTGACGCCGGCTTTTCGAGCCGGCTTGGCAGAGAGGCCGGGTGGGACGGAGATCTTGCCGGCACGTTCGAGCGTCTCCAAAAGGCGGGCATCGCCGGCGCCCGCGAGCCGGCCGTCACGGTCCTGCGTGAGGCGGAGGCCGTGAAGGACCGGCTTCTGAAGTGCGGCACGCCCACGGCCGATCCCGGATGCGCCGTGGTGATCCGTTACATCGCCCAGGTCGGCCGTCTGGGCGACCCCGGGCAGGTGTTCGCGCAGATCATCACGGGGCTCGCCCTTGCGAGCGATCCCTCCACCGGCGTCGTCGGCGTGAACATGGTGCAGCCCGAGGACGGGTTGGCGTCGATGAAGAACTTCGGTCTTCACATGCAGATGTTCAAGTTCGCGCGCGCGCGATTTCCCAACGCCAAAGTGACGCTGCACGCGGGGGAGCTCGCGCCGGGCCTCGTCCCTCCGGACGGACTCCGGTCGCACGTGCGGGAGTCGGTCGTCACGGCGGGAGCCGAGCGCATCGGCCATGGCGTGTCGGTCATGCACGAGGACGATCCATACGGATTGCTGCGCGAAATGGCGCGGCGCAACGTGCTCGTCGAGATCTGCCTGTCGAGCAACGACGTGATCCTCGGTGTGAGGGGAGCCGATCACCCCTTGCGCACGTACATCAAGTACGGCGTGCCCGTAACGCTCGCGACCGATGATGAGGGTGTGGCGCGCTCCGATATCTCGAGGGAATATTTCAAGGCCGTGCGCGAGCACGGCCTTGGCTATCGCGACATCAAGCGGCTCGCGCGCGCCAGTGTCGAACACGCGTTCGCGGCTCCCGCCGACAAGGCTCGGCTCCTGACGTCCCTTGACGCGGCGTTCGCGGCATTCGAGCGCCGGTATTGATGCCCTCGCGATGATCTCGATCGTCATTCCTGCCCACGATGAGGAGGCGCTCATCGGCGCGACCGTCCGCGCGCTGTTCGACGGGATGCGCCCGCTCGCGCGGCCGTTCGAGATCGTCGTGGTCAACGACGCGTCGGCCGACGGCACGGCGGATCGCGCGCGCGAGGCTGGTGCGCGCGTCGTGGACGCGGCCGTGCGCCAGATTGCCGGCGCGAGGAACGC
>JALYRV010000137.1 GCA_030855205.1 Acidobacteriota bacterium
CTGCCGCGCTCGCGACACTCGAGAAGGACGGCGCCGCCATCGATCGCCTGCAGCGCGGGGAATCGGCGCTCGGTCCGGCCCTCGATGCGGCGCGCCGCGCGCTGCTGCCCGGCCATGCCGCGCGCATCGTGCTGTTCTCCGACGGCCATCCGACCGACGGCTCGAGCGCGCTCGCGCTCTCGCGGCTGTCGGAGCAGCGCATCCCGGTGCACACGTTTCCATCCATCGTGCGCAACCTGCGCGACAGCTGGGTCGACGACGTGAGGCTCGAGGCGGTACCGGTGCAGGGGGAGCGCGCCGCCGTCGTCGTCACCATGGGGGCGCAGGAAGAAACGTCCGGCCGTCTCGAACTGCTGGTCGACGGCGTCGCCGAATCGGCGCGCGACATCAGCATGGGCGCTGGCATGAGCGACGTGCGCATGGACGCCACGTTCGACGCCGCAGGTCCGCAGACGCTCGAGGCGCGGTGGACGCCGAGGTCCGACACGCTGGCCGACAACAACGCGCGGCGGGCGGCGGTCGACGTGCTGCCTCCCACGCGCGTGCTGTACGTCGAGGGGCGCCCTGCGAGCGCCGGCTACCTGCGCGGCGCGCTCACGCGCGAAGGCATGCAGGTCACGCTCGCGCCGGCAGCCTCGCTGCCCACGCGGCGCGAAGGCTTCGCCGCCTACGACGCTGTGATCGTCAGCGACGTCGAACGCAAGCAGATCTCCGACACGCAGATGGCGGCTCTCGATCAGTGGGTCAACGACGATGGCGGCGGGTTCCTGATGATCGGCGGCGAGTCGGTGTACGGCAAGAACGGGTACAACGACTCGACGATCGAGAAGATTCTGCCGGTGACGTTCGAGATCAAAGAGAAGCCCGAAGACATCGCGATGGTCATCGTCTTCGACAAGTCGTGGAGCATGGCGGGCCCGAAGATCGAATTGTCGAAGGAAGCGGCGGTCGCGGCGGTCAACGTGCTCGCCGACAATCACAAGCTCGGCTTCGTGGTGTTCAATCACCTCTTCGAATGGACCTTCAAGATCATGGAGGTCGGCCCGAACCGGCCGAAGATCATCCAGGCGCTCCGCGCGATCGAGCCCAGCGGCCACACGATCATCTTTCCCGCCATCGAGCAGGCGTATCTCGCGCTGAAGGAGGTCGACGCACCCGTCAAGCACGTCATCCTGATGTCGGACGGCCGCTCGTACGCCGATCAGTACGAGACGCTGATCAAGAAGATGGTCGACGAGAAGATGACCGTGTCGTCGATTGCCGTCGGCACCGAGGCGGACCGCGAGCTGCTGCGCAACATCGCCGTCTGGGGCAAGGGGCGCAACTACGAAGTCGACGATCCGCGCGAAGTGCCGCAGGTCTTCGTGAAGGAAACCGAGCAGAGCGCCCGCCCGGCATTGAGCGAGAAACCGTTCAAGCCGGCGGTCAAGGATGCCTCGCTGTTCGATGGGCTCGACCTGCGGTCGGCGCCCGAGCTGAGCGGCTATACGGGCACGAAGCTGAAGGACACCGCGACCGAACTGCTGGCGACCGATCGCGAGGAGCCGCTGCTGGCGATCTGGCCGTACGGGCTGGGACGCACGGCGTCGTTCTCGTCGGACGCCAAGGATCGCTGGGCGTCGCGCTGGATTGCGTGGAAGGGCTACGGCCCGTTCTGGACGCGCGTCGTGCGCGCGGTGCGGCGGCAGCCGGTACCGCCGCTGCAGGTGTCGATCGAGCGCCAGACGCGCCCCCACGGCGTCGTCGCGGCCACACTGCGCCTCGACGCGCGCACGGCTGACGGCGGGTATCAGAACCTCCTGCGCCCGTCGTTCACGGTCCGCGGCGGCAATGGGGCCGAGCGCAAGATCGACGCGCGTCAGATTGCGCCCGGCGCGTACGAAGCGGACGCCGTGCTCGACGGCGCGACCAGCTACACGGTGACCGCCGACGGCCTCGCCGACGGGGCCGCTCCGCCGGCGCTGCTCGTGGCCGCCAATTACGCGGACGAGTACCGGTTCCGCCCCGCGGATCCGCGCGCGCTGTCGGCGATGAGCATCGCCACGGGCGGGCGGTACGAGCCGGAGCCGTCGATGCTGCGGCCAGGCAGGGACGACCGCTCGACGGTGCCGACGCGCCTCTGGCCGGCGCTGCTCGTCGCGGCGCTCGCGGCATATCTTGTGGATTTACTCATGCGCCGCGTGCGCGTGTTCGAGAAGGAAGAGTTCGCGACGTAAAGGGCGCGTGGCGCCCGCGTGCGCCGGGCCTGCGGCTTCAGGCCGATCCGCATCGCCAGCACGCGGCGAATTGTCCTTCGATCATTTCGCCGCAGGCAGGGCAGGGCCAGCTGCCGCCAAGCGCCTCGAGCGGGCGGCCCGCGTCGAAGGCGAGCGCGATCTGGCGGCCCCGTTCAGCGTCTTCGTCGTGTACGACGCAGACACGGGGCAGCGTGTCGGTCGTCAGCGGCGCCTCGCCGCGCACGTTGAACATGGACTCGCCGACCACGGCGGCGGCGATCCCCTCGGCTTCCAGCATGCCCCTGAGCAGGTGCGCCTGCACGGGATGCGCCGCGCGATAGACCTCGATCATCGTACCGATGTTACTGCGACCGGCTAGGATCACGCCCACCATGGAACGCCGCGCCTTTCTCACCGCAGGTCTCGCCGCCGCAGCCACGAGCGCGCTCCTCCCTCTCAGCGCGTGTGCGCGCCTCGCCGGCCTGCGTGCCGGACCGCGTGGCACGGCGGGGAAGGCGTACGGTCCCCTGGCGCCCGTGCGGGACGACACGACCGGATTGCCGCTGCTGTGGCTCCCTGAGGGATTCCGCTATCTGACATTCGGCTGGGCGGGAGACATGCTGTCGGACGGCACGGCCACGCCGCCGATGCACGACGGCATGGCCGCCTTCGGTCTGGCTCCGAATCGCGTGCGGCTGATCCGCAATCATGAGGTGCGCATCACACCGGCCCGCGCCGCGGCGCGCTCCGACGCGGTCTACGATCCCGCTGCAGCCGGCGGCACGACGACGCTGGATTTCGACACGGCCACCGGGCGGGTGCTCGAGAGCCGGATCAGTCTGACCGGCACGAGCGTCAACTGCGCCGGCGGGCCCACGCCCTGGGGCTCGTGGCTCTCGTGCGAAGAGACGATGGAACAGCCGGGCCCGACGCGGGCCGCGCGCCCGCACGGGTACATCTTCGAGGTGCCTCTCCACGGTGCCACGCAGCCGGAACCACTCGGCGCCATGGGACGCTTCGTGCATGAAGCGATTGCGATCGATCCCGTCACCGGCGTGGTGTACGAAACCGAAGACCGGCAGGACTCGGGGTTCTACCGCTTCACACCGCACGTGCGGGGCAGCCTGTCCAAAGGCGGGCGGCTCGAGATGCTCGCGATCGAGCGCTGGCCGCGTTACGACACGCGGACCGGGCAGATCCATGGCAGACCCCTCCGCGTGTCATGGGTGGCGATCGACAGACCGGACGATCCGGCCAATCCCGATCCGGCCGCCGTCTTCGCCCAGGGGTTCGCCAGCGGCGGTGCGGTGTTCGCCCGTCTCGAGGGAGCGTGGTACGGCGACGGACGCATCTTCTTTGTCTCCACCAACGGGGGCACCGTGAAGCTGGGGCAGGTGTTCGCGTTCGATCCGGTCGAGCAGGAGCTGACGCTGGTGTTCGAGTCGCCCGGCCCGCTGGTGGCGCGCAACATCGACAACGTCACGATGAGTCCGCGAGGCGGACTCTTCCTCTGCGAGGATGGCGGTCCCCAGGCGCAGCGCGTGCACGCGATGACGCCGGAGGGGCGGATTGTGCCGTTCGCGCAGAACAACATCGTGCTCGACGGCGAGAAGCACGGGTTGAAGGGAGACTTCCGGGTACGCGAGTTCGCGGGTGCGACGTTCAGCCCGGATGGCAACTGGTTGTTCGTGAACGCGCAGACACCCGGGATCACGTTCGCGATCACGGGAGACTGGTCAGCGGCAGGGTTCTAGCGGACTATCGCAGCACGCGCTCGAATGCCCGCAGCTGCTCGCGAACGCCTTCGATGATGTGCGCGACGCGGGGCTCGTTGTCGAACGAGTCGATCGTGTTGCGCATCGTGGCGGTCGTGAGGCCGAGGCGGCGCCGCAGGTCAGGTCGATTCTGCTTGTAGGACGCCATCAGATCGGCGACCTGCCGATCGAGGAGGCGCAGCCGCGTGACGGCGTCGGATGGCAGCTCGCTGATGTGCGCGAGGATCGCGAGCCGCGCGAGCGCGAGCCGATCGACCCCCGTGAGCGCGCGCTGCGGGGACGGGAGTCCCCCCGGAATGGGCGGCCTCGCGCCGCCGCGATACAGGGCGTCGACGTGCTCGATCGGAAGCAGCCCGACGAGCGAGGTGCGCGATCCGTCAAAGACGGCCGACGGCACACTCTCTCCCGTCGTCGCGAAAATCTCCGCGCCCTCGTCCGGGGCGTAGACGAAAGCTAATCCAGGCGACTCGCCCGTCCGGAACCAGGCCCTGACCACGGCAGGCTTGGTGTCTTTGTAGTCGAGCATCGTCGAGCCTTCGGGCCGTTCGATGGAGGTCTCAACGGCCAGGCAGCTCGCGAGCAGCTTCGACATGTCTCCGGAGAAGACGTCGACCACGAGTTGTCCGCCGATCACGGGGCCGGGAGCGAGCACGTAAGTGCCGGCAGGCAGCGTGATGCCGGGCAGGCGAAACGGGTTGGTGAACTCGATGTAGGTGCGGTCGTCGTCGACGACCTGGGCCAGCGAGGGCGCCGGCAGGAGAAGTGCGATAAAAAACAGCAGTTTGAAGAGCAACGTATATGCCCTATGCATATACGTTGCCGTTGAGGCTGGGTGTCTCCGAGGCCTATTTCATGGCCTGAGCGTGAAACAACTTCAGGTGGACGCGCATGTTCGCGAGTGCCGCATGCGTCGCCGTGTCGAGCGTGACGGTGCCGCCCGACGTGCCGACCGGTCGATCCGGCGAGAGCGTGTCGAGCGACGCGAGCGCGGCCATGTAGTGGCCCATCCAGCTCTGATTCTTCTCGAACGCATCTTCCAGCGCTTCGATGCTGGCGCGGACCGGCTTGAGCGGCTGCTCCTGATCGTCGTTCAGGCGATCAGCGAGGTCCGAGTAGACCTTCTCGGCGGCGTCGAGGTGCCGCTCGGCGGCCTTGCGCGAGTCGGTCGGATTGACGATGCGGGCGTTGTCGTTGATGTCGTCCCACACGTCGACGGCTGCGCTGGCAACTCCGCGGCCGACGGCTTTCGCCACATCGGCGACCTCACGCGCCGCCTGGCCCACCGTCTGGCCGACCGTGCGATCGGAGGACTGCACGTCGATGCGACCGACAGTGGTGCGATCGTTGGGATCCCACGTGGCCCACAGCACGGGCGTGTTGACCGTCGTGTACAGCGTCGCCGCCTCCTGCTGCGTGTAGACGAACTCACGGCCGACAGGATCGCCCGGGAAGTACCACGCGCGCAGCGCGGTCGAGTTCGGGAAGAGCACCGCGGATGTCGTGCCGCTCATCGGTGTCGCGTAGTCGACGGTGAGCAGGGTCGCCAGGCGCGTGCGGCCGTCGGCGCTGTAGACCTCGACGACGTTCTGCTTCATCGCAGGATTGCCGAGCCGGAACACGTAAGAACCGGGCTCGAGCGTGAGGCCTGGAAGGCGTGTCTGTGTTGTGAGCCGGACGGTTGTAGAGCGATCGCTCTGCGCAGAGGCGGCCTGAGCCGAAACCTGCGCAACGGCCGGGACAGCGGTCGCAAGGGTAAGCGCACAGAAAGCTGCGCCGAACGAGAGTCTGTATTTCCTCATGTGTTGACCTCCTAGATCAGGGTCAACACTGCACGTTCGGTACCGGAACCGAAGCTCTACAGGCTTTTTTCGTACGATTCCGTCTGTTCGTGGGCGTGATAACTGCTGCGGACGAGAGGGCCAGACTCGACGTGGCCGAAGCCGAGCGCGAGCGCGTGCGCTTTCAGCTCCGCGAATTCGGCCGGCGTGTAGTACCGGGACATTGGCAGGTGTGCCTGTGACGGGCGCAGGTACTGGCCGATGGTCAGGATGCGGCAGTCGACCTTGCGAAGGTCGGCGACCGTCTCGAGAATCTCATCCCACTCTTCGCCGAGGCCGACCATCAACCCTGATTTCGTGGGGATCGAGGGGGCAATCGTCCGCGAGCGATCGAGCAGCTTCAGCGCGCGCGCGTATTTTCCCCCAGGGCGCGCGAGGCGATAGAGGCGCGGCACCGTCTCGATGTTGTGGTTCAGCACGTCGGGCGACGCGTCGAGCACGGCGCGGAGCTGATCTTCGTTGCCCTGGAAATCGGGAATCAGCACTTCGACGCGCGTCGCAGGCGAGGCTTCGCGGATCGCGCGAATCGTGGCCGCGAACGCCTCCGATCCACCGTCCGTGAGATCGTCGCGATCGACCGACGTGATGACGACGTACTGGAGCGCCATCGCCGCGACCGCCGCGCCGACCTTGCCGGGCTCGTGCGGGTCGAGCGGCAGCGGCGCGCCGTGCGTGACGTTGCAGTAGGCGCATGCGCGCGTGCAGACGTCGCCGAGAATCATGAAGGTGGCCGTGCCGTGATGCCAGCACTCGCCGATGTTGGGGCAGTGCGCTTCCTCGCAGACCGTGTGCAGGCCCATCTCGCGCATCAGCCCTTTGAGGCGCAGGTAATTGGACGACCCCGGGGCGCGCACCTTCAGCCAGTCGGGCTTGGGCACCCGCTCCGTTTCGTCGCGCCGCTTGTGGCGGCCCCTGATCATGTCGACGGAGATGAGCTGCATCGGAGATTCAGAATATTCTACCTCCATGCGCATCACCTGGCTCGGCCACTCCGCGTTCATCGTCGAGGCGGGCGGCAAACGTATCCTGCTCGACCCCTGGATCAGCAATCCGTCCGCGCCTGCTGCGTTCACCAAACCCGCGGGCCTGGGCAGGATTGATCTGATTCTCGTCTCGCACGGTCACAGCGATCACGTCGGCGATCTGCTGGCGATCTCTCGCCACACCGCGGCGCCGATTGTGTGCCTCTTCGAGCTCGGCCAGTGGCTGGAGCAGAAGGGCGTGAAGAATCTCCGCGACATGGGCATCGGCGGCACGCAGGACGTCGATGGCGTGCGCGTGACGATGACGAGCGCCGTGCATTCGGGCAGTACCGTGGACAACGGGTCGATCGTGTATCTGGGAGGCGCCGCGGGATTCGTGGTGCAGATTGAAGGGGAGCCGACGTTCTATTTCGCGGGAGATACGGCGCTCTTCGGTGACATGCGGATCATCCGAGACCTGTATGCGCCGCAGATCGCGTTCCTGCCGATCGGTGGTCACTACACGATGGGCCCCGACACCGCCGCCATTGCCGCCGACTGGCTCGGCGTGAAGCAGGTCGTGCCGATGCACTGGGGCACGTTTCCTGTTCTCGCGGGCACGCCCGGCCAGCTCAGGGATCTCGTTGCCTCCAGGGGCATCGATGTCCTCGAGCTGGAACCGGGCGTCACCAGTGAGTAGTATCTAGCGCTGATTGAGCCAGATGTCTTCGAGCACGCGCACCGTCTCGGAGCCGGCTTCCTTGCCTCCGACCGTCAGCGTCACGCGGTAGACGCCGGTGCGCGCCTGAGGGCCGCCGCCACCGCCGCCGCGCCCGCCGCCAAACTGCTGGGCGGCACCCTGCCCGCCGGCCGGCGGATCGCCGTTGAGCAGCCACTGCACGCGGTTCATGCCCTGCTGCCCCTTCATGGTGAAGGTGCGGAACGGCTGGCCGGTAACCGTGTCGGTGACCGTCACCTTCACATCGTCCGCGGCATTCTTCAGATAGAAGGAGATGGCGGTGCCGCGCGGCGCGCTCTCACCTTCCCAGAAGCGAGAGCCGGGCACTTCGGTCATATTGAGACGATCGGCCTTCCAGAGCACGGCCTCGCGCGGACGGAAGAGCACGGCGTCTTTCTGCATCAGCTCCGGCGTCATCTGCTGCAGGGGCGTGATGTCGTCCATGATCCAGAGACTGCGGCCATGCGACGCGAGAATGAGATCGCCGTCGCGCGGGTGCACGACGACTTCGTCGACGCGCCCCTTGGGCAGGCCGGGCATGAACTTCTGCCACGTCTTGCCTTCGTCCATCGTGACGAAGAACCCGAACTCCGCCGAGGCGTAGAGCACGTTGCGGTTGACCGGATCCTGCCGGATCGCGTTGACGTTCCCCTCGGGCAGGTTCCCTGCGATCGACGTCCAGGTCTTGCCGTAGTCGCTGGTCTTGAACAGGTAGGGCTTCAGGTCGCCGGCGTAGTGGCCGTCGATCGAGGCATAGGCCGTCGCCGCGTCGAACCACGACGCCTCGAGGCCCGACACGTGGTACTCCTTCGTGCCGCCCGGAATGTTCTTGCTGACTTCGGTCCAGGTGTAGCCCTGATCGCGCGAGACCTGCAGGTTGCCGTCGTTCGTACCGACCCACAGCACGCCCGAGACGACCGGCGACTCCGCGATCTCGATGAGCGTGCCGAACTCATCGGCCTGGAGGCCGTCGTGCTTCGAGTTGATGCACGGCTGCCCCGGCGTGCGGCCGCAGCCCGGGAGGTTGTAGGGACGCTCGAGCAGATGGCGATCGTTGACGTTGACGCCCCGTCCGAGCGGTACCGTCGAGCGCCACGAGTCGCCGCGGTTGGTCGAGATGAACAGACGGTTGCCGCCGAAGTACATCACGCTCGATCCGTGCTGCGACAGACGCATCGGCGAGTTCCAGTTGAAGTTGTACGTCTGGCACGGCTCGGCGCCGAGCACGTTGGGCGTGCCGCCACCGCGTCCGCCACCACCGCCACGCCCCGTGGCCGGGCAGGGCTGACCGCCCGGCGCCGCCGGCGTGTTCCGCGGCCGCACGGTCGTCG
>JALYRV010000138.1 GCA_030855205.1 Acidobacteriota bacterium
GCGCATGGCGTCGGGGCGCGCGCGTGTGGCGATTCGAGGTCGAGTTGATCAACGCGGAAGGCGCCGAGGGCGCATGAGCCCGCGCAGCACTCTGAGGTTTTCCCGGTCCAGCGGATCGGAGTCGTGGTTGTCGGCCTCCTTCGGCGTCTCGAGCACCATGCCCATGTGCGCGAGCCGCGGGTCGTTCACCAGCCGGCGGAACGCGATCGTGCCCACCTCTCCCTGTCCGATGTGTTCGTGACGGTCCACACGGCTGCCGCACGGCTTCTTCGAGTCGTTGAGATGCATCACCGCGAGTCGATCGAATCCCACCAGGCGCGCGAACGCGTCGAACGTCTCGCGATAGCCTGACGGCGTGCGCCAGTCGTAGCCCGCCGCGAGCAGGTGGCACGTGTCGAGGCACACGCCGATCTTCGGCGACCCATCCAGCCGTTCGATGAGGGTCTGCAGATGCTCGAACCGCCAGCCCAGGCTCGACCCCTGGCCAGCCGTGTGCTCGAACAGCAGCTTCACGCGCTGATGCCGCCGCGGCGCGAGCACCTCCGCCGACGCTTCTGCGACGAGGCGCAAGCCGTCCTCTTCCGTGCCGCCGACCGTCGCGCCGGGATGCAGCACGAGCCCGTCGAGGCCGAGACGTTCCGCCCGGTCGAGCTCTTCACTCAGACCCGCAATCGATCGGGCGCGGAGGACGGGCTCCGCCGTGCCCAGGTTGATCAGGTAACTGGCGTGCGCCACGCGCGGTGCGAGTGCCGCCTCGTCGGCCTTCCGCCGGAACGCCTTCACCTCCTCGTCAGGCAGCTCGCGCGCGCGCCACTGGCCTGCTGATTTCGTGAAAATCTGCAGCGCGTCGCAGCCGGTCGCGACGGCACGGTCGACCGCACGCGGGATCCCGCCGCCGATAGAGAGATGTGCGCCAAAACGAGGCACGCCCTTATTATTCGTCAATGCGTATTGCTGCCTCCGCCTTCATTGGCCTTGCCGTCCTTGTCTTCACCTCCGGTTCCCCCTCGGCGTGGGGCTTCGACGTGCACCGCTTCATCACCAATGCGGCGATGGACGCCATGCCGGAGCCCATCCGCCCGTTCTTCCAGAAACACCGCAAGTTCATCGCCGAGCATTCGATCGATCCCGACCTGATGCGCACATACGGTGTCGAGACGGAGGACCCGAACCACTTCCTCGACATGGACGGCGTCGCGCCTGACCCGTTCACAGGGATTCCGCGCGATGAGGCGGCGTACATCCAGATGCTGGGCGCGGAGAAGGCGAAGGTGATGGGCCGTGTACCGTGGCGCGTCGAAGAGGTCTACGCGCGGCTCGTCGAGGCCTTCAAGCCGCAGGAGGGGCGCACCATCTCGGCCTCGACGGTCACCGCGCTCTCCGCGATCCTCTCCCACTACGTCGAGGACGCGCACGTGCCGTTTCACGCCGCCCTCAACTACGACGGTCAGGCCACGAACCAGCGCGGGATCCACAGCCGTTTCGAGAGCGAGCTGTTCGCGCGTTTCAAGGACCGCATCACGATCGCACCGGTGCTGCGCGCGCCGGTGCTCGCGCCGCGAGACTACATTTTCGAGAAGCTGATCGAGGGCAATCGCATGGTGCCCGCGATTCTGGCGTCCGACAAGGCCGCCATCGAGGGGCGCGAGTTCTACGACAAGGCGTATTACAAGGCGTTCTTCGGGGGCGGCGCGCAGCCAATCGTCGAGAGGCGCATCAACGAGGCGATTGGCGGCGTGGCTGCGGTCATCGCCGGCGCATGGGAGAAAGCGGGGAAGCCGGCGCTGCCGATGGACGACACGCGTGCGCCCGCGCGCATACGCCGCTAGCTATTCGTGCTCGCTGCGCCCCGGCCGTCTGCGATCGAGCAGGCGGTCGAGTGGTGTCAGCAGCACCATCGCCGCCAGCACGATGACGGTCGTGGCCACGGCAAGGCGCACGAAACCCGCGCCGACCGCGACGCCCACCGCGGCGTTGACCCAGATCATGGCCGCGGTCGTCAGCCCCTGGATGGTGGTGCCGTTGCGCATGATCGCTCCCGCGCCGAGGAAGCCGACGCCGGTCACCACTTGCGCGGCAATGCGGTCCGGACTTGTCTGGAACATGATCGACACCGCGGTGAAGAGCGCCGCGCCGATGGCAATCAGCGTGTTGGTGCGCAGCCCCGCTTCCTTGCCACGCCACTCGCGTTCGAGTCCCAGCGCCGCGCCCAGCATTGCCGCAATCAGGACGCGTCCCGCCAGCATCCACACGTCCGGTTCCGATCCCATCAGCTCAACCTTCATGGCACCTCGCTTGCACTCACCCCAGCCGGAGGGCTTCGATGATCTGGACCGTCATTTTCGTACTGCTCGTGCTCTGGTTGCTCGGATTCGCGCTCGATGTGGCCGGCGGCCTGATTCACGTCCTCCTGGTCGTGGCGCTCATCATTGTCGTCATGCGCCTGCTGACGGGACGCAAGGTCGTCTAGGCAACGCGTTCACGTTATCGTAGGTCATGGACGTTTATCTCGTACCGGTCGGAGCCGACCGCTACGAGTTGTACTGCGAGATCGCGGAAGAACCGGAGCCGGAACCCTCGGACACGACTGAGGGGAACGCCGCCACGGCGACGACAGTCTTCGGCCGTTTCAAGACGCGCTTCATAGAGCCGCTGAAGAAGCGAGTGCACGACACGATTGCCGACGCCGAGCGCGAATGGCGCGAGCGGCAGGCCGGACGTATTGACACGCCATCCGGGTGGTGGGGCCGGAGCAAGGCGCGCGCGCGCGGGTGGCTGGCCGAGCGGGTCGCCGAGCAGCGGCTGCTCTGGCACCTGCGCAAGCAGGACACCGCCACGCTGACCTATCCCGCCGACAGATCATCCGACGCGAGCCTGACGCTGATGCGCGACAGCCTTCAGCGCGACTTCGAACGTCACCGCCGTTGGTTCGTCATCAACGTCGTCGGGTTCATCGCGTCGGGTCTGACGTTTCTCGTGCCGGGCCCGAACCTGCTTGCCTACTATTTTTTCTTCCGCCTCGCGGGACACTACCTCTCGATGAAAGGGGCGCGGCACGGACTCGACCTCGTCGTCTGGACTCCTGAACCGAGCGTGCCGTTGACCGATCTGCGTGCTGCCGCGGCGATGCCGCCGGCAGAACGAGGCGACCGCGTGCGCGCGATTGCTGCGGCGCTCGGGCTCGAGCATCTGGCGACATTCTTTAATCGCGTCGCGGCCGTTTGAGCGATACTTTTCCAGATTGACCCTTCAGGAGCTTGCCGCGCGTCTCGACTGCCGTCTCGAAGGCGGCGACGCGACCGCCGTTGTCGACGGTCTCGCAGGACTCGACGACGCGGGCCCGAGCCACGTCACCTTTCTGGCGAACCCGTCATACGCGCCGCGCGTGGCCGCGACGCGCGCCGCGGCGATCATCGCAAACGACGCGCTCGCCTCGGCCCCGTGCGCGATCTTGCGCGCCGCCAATCCCTATCTAACGTTCGCGCGCGCGGTCGCGCTCTTCGCACCCGCCGACCCCGCGCCGGCCGGCGTTCACGCGACTGCACTCGTGGCCGCCGACGCGTCGCTCGGGGAGGGCGTGTCGGTCGGGCCATTCACGATCATCGAGAGCGGCGCACGTATCGGCGCGCGCACGCGAATCGGATCGCACGTCACGATCGGCCGCGGCGCGACGCTTGGCGACGATTGCCGCGTTGCGTCTCATGTCTCCATCCGCGCGCGCGTGTCCCTCGGCCATCGCGTCGTCATGCAGGACTTCGCGATTGCCGGCAGCGAAGGCTTCGGCTACGCCCACCGCGGCGACGGCACGCACGAGCACATCCCGCAAACCGGCGCCGTGGTGATCGAAGACGATGTCGAGATCGGGGCGCTGACGGCCATCGATCGGCCGGCGGTCGGCGAGACGCGAATCTGCGCGGGCACGAAGATCGACAACCTCGTGCAAGTGGCGCACGGCGTGCGCGTCGGCCGCAACGTGCTCCTTGCGGCACAGGTCGGCATCGCCGGTTCCACGCGCATCGAAGACGGTGTCGCCCTGGGCGGGCAGGTTGGCGTCACAGGGCATGTGACGGTCGGGCGCGGCGTGCAGGCTGCGGCGAAGACCGGGGTGACCGGGGACATCAAGGCCGGGACGGTCATTGCGGGTTATCCGTCCGACGACATCCAGTCGTGGCGCAAAAGCCACGCGGCCCTGCGGCGTATGCCCCAGCTGCGCGAGCGCATCCGCCAGCTCGAGGAGAAGATAGAGGCGCTGACCGCTCTCATCGACAAGCGCTGAGCGGCTATCTCCGCCTCCGGTGCGTCATAATCGCATCATGATTAATTTCAAGCGCGCGGCCCTGTGCGTAGCGGCCGTGCTGGCGGCGGCCTCGGCCCATGCCGCGGGGCTCCAGGAGCGGACCCCTCCCGCGCCGGTGCCTGCCGAACGCATCACGCGGCCGCCCAAGCTCGAATACACCACGACGACGCTGCCCAACGGGCTGCGCGTGATCCTCCATGAGGATCATTCGACGCCGATCGTGCACCTCGAGCTCTGGTATCACGTTGGTTCCAAGGACGAGAAGCCGGGGCGCACCGGCTTCGCGCATCTGTTCGAGCACATGATGTTCAAGGGCTCGAAGAACATCGAGCCCGACCAGCATCCGTCGTGGCTCACCAGCATCGGCGGACAGGCCAACGCCACGACCAACGAAGACACGACCATCTACTGGGAGACCGTGCCTTCGCAGTATCTGCCGCTCGTGCTGTGGCTCGAGGGCGATCGCATGGCCTCGCTGCGTGTCGACGAGTCGATTTTCAAGAACGAGCGCGAGGTCGTCAAGGAAGAGCGGCGGATGCGCATCGACAACCCGCCGTTCGGCCGGCTGTCGGAACTCATCTACGACAACATTTTCAAGACGCATCCCTATCGCTTCCAGACCATCGGCAGCATGAAGGACCTCGAGGCTGCCTCGATTGACGACGTGCGCGACTTCTTCCGCACGTATTACGTGCCCAACAACGCCACGCTGGTGCTCGCGGGTGACTTCGACAGCAAGGAGGCCCTCGCGCTCATCGAGAAATACATCGGGCGCGTGCCGCGCGGCCGCGACATCCCGCGCGACATCGCGGGCGAGCCGGCGCAGGAAAAAGAGCGGCGCGTGCGTGTCGAGGAGAGCTGGCCGCTGCCCGCCGTCGTCGTCGCGCACCGCGTGCCCGCCGACGGAGATCCCGACGCCTACCCGATGCACATCGCCGCGAAGATCCTCTCCGACGGGCAGAGCTCGCGCATCTACAAGCGGCTCGTCTACGACGATCAGCTCGCGATGGCCGCGTTCGGCGACGCGAAGATCATCGAGGATCCGAATCTGTTCACCGCCATTGCGGTCGTGCAGCCCGGCCGCCAGCCCGACGCGGCCGTCGCCGCGTTGATTGCGGAGCTCGAACGCATGCGCAACGAGCCGGTGACCGCCGCGGAGCTCGATCGCGCCAAGCGGCAGTTCGCGCGCGACTACATCCTGGGGCGCGACACCGTGCAGCAGAAGGCCGGCGTGCTCGCGCACGCCGCGGTGATTCACGACGACATCGGCACCGCCGACGGCGAGTTCGAGTTGTTCATGAGTGTCACCGCTGCAGACGTGCAGCGCGTGTCGAAGAAGTATTTCGCGCCCGAGACGCGCAACGTCATCACCGTGATGCCGCGCGGCACCAGTGGGGGACAGCAGTGAGAGTGCTCGCGCGTGTCGTTGCTGTCCTGGCCATCATCGGGCTCGCGGCCCCGATGGCCGCCCAGGCCCAGTGGCCGTCGGAGCGCCCGCCCCGCCCGCTCGTCGCGCGCGGCGTCGACTTCCCGCCGTACCAGATGCGCACCTTGCCCAACGGCCTGCAGGTCGTCGTGGTGTCGCACCACGAGCAGCCGTCGGTGTCGTTACGCCTCCTCGTGAAGGCCGGCACGTCGCACGACCCGGCCGACAAGCCCGGCGTCGCCAGCATGACGGCGGGCCTGCTCGATCAGGGCACGACGACGCGCAGATCGCAGGAGATTGCGTCGGCGATCGAATCGGTCGGCGGCGGCATCGGCGTGGGCGCGGGCAACGACCTGACGTTCGTCAACGCCGTCGTCCTCAAACACGACCTGCCGCTCGCCCTCGACCTGGTCTCCGACATCGTGCGCAATCCTGTGTTCGCGCAGGAGGAGCTCGATCGCATCCGCCAGCAGCTGCTCTCGAGCATGCAGGTCAGCTACGACGATGCGGACTACCTGGCGGATGTGGTGTTCGACCGGCTGGTGTACGGGTTTCACCCGTACGGCAAGCCCTCGTCCGGCACGCCGGTCTCGGCCGCGCAGATCACGCGCGCCGATCTCGCCGCGTACCACCGCGCCAACTTCGTGCCGTCGAACGCCATTCTCGCGGTGGTCGGCGATGTCACCGCGGACGATGCCTTCCGGCGCGTGGAAGCCGCGTTCGGCATGTGGAGCAGCGCGCCGCCGGCGGCGGCGGTCTTCACGGATCCGCCTCCGCCCACCAAACGCGTGCTCGTGATCGACAAGCCGGGTTCGGTGCAGACCGAGATCCGCGTCGGGCACGTGGGTATCGCGCGCAATCATCCCGACTTCATGGCGCTCAATCTCGCCATCCGCATTCTGGGCGGCGAAGGTGCGAACCGTCTCTACGGCGTACTGCGATCCGATCGCGGCCTGACCTACAGCGCGTCGGCCGACATGGAGGCGCTCAAGCAGACCGGGTCCTTCGTGGCCGAGACCGACACGCGCACGGAGGCGACCGGCCAGTCGCTGCGGCTCATCGTCGACGAGTTCTTCCGTCTGCAGCGCGAGCAGGTCGGATCGCGCGAGCTGCAGGGGGCGCAGGACTACATGGCCGGCAGCTTCCCGCTGACCATTGAAACGCCCAGTGCGATTGCGATGATGGTGCTCAATCAGTTGTTCTTCGGTCTCGACCTCAAGGAGCTCGAAGCGTTCCGCGAGCGCGTCTACGCCGTGACGCCGGAAGAGATTCAGCGCGTCGCGAAGAAGTATCTGCATCCCGATCGCCTGTCGATCGTGCTCGTGGGTGACGCGAGCAAATTCGTCGATCAGCTCAAGACGGTGGGCTTTGCTGAGTTCGAGCGTATCCCGGCCGCCTCGCTCGATCTCGGCGCACCGACGTTGAAGCGCGGGGGGCTCGACGCCGCGCCTCTCGCGTTCTCGAGCGCGAGCCCGGGCGGGGTCCGCCACGCCGCCGGCCCCACCCAGTCCGCGCTGTCGGATGCCCGCGCGCTCATCGCACGCGCGGTCGAGCGCAAGGGCGGGCTCGATCGCCTCCGCGCCGTGCGCGCGCTCTCGATCGACGCCGAGATGATGATGGCGGGCGACGCGGCGACCGTGGTGTCGAGCAAGGCGCTGATTGCCTATCCCGATCGGTACCGCGTCGATGCGGAAGTGGCGGGCGCAAAGGTGGCGCAGGTCTACGCGTCCGGGCAGGCGTGGCTCCTGACCTCGTCTGGCGCGCAGGCCGCGCCCGCGACCGTACGCGAGAACGCTGCGGCGGCCGTGTCACGCGATTTGATCCCGCTGCTCCTGCGCGCATGGGACGGGCGCGCGAAGCTCGCGGCAGCGCCGGGCGGCGCGTCTGGCCTGACGGCGCTGCGCATCACACAGGACGGGCGACCCGACGTGGTCGTGTTCTTCGATCCGGCGACCGGAGACGTGATGCGTCTCGAGTACACGCGTCAGAGCCCTGACGGGCCCATCAGCGAGATCGAAGATCTCAGCGACTATCGTGTGGTCGACGGCATCCGCTTCGCGTTCCGCGCGACGACGACCACGACGGGGGGCAACAAGGTCGAGCGCCGCGTGCGGAAGATCACCGTCAATCCCCTGGTCGATCCCTCGCAGTTCCAGCGCCCGGCAAAATGACCGGGCCGCCCGCCGGCGCCCGGCCGCTCACCGTGATGCTGTCGTGCGGAGAAGCCTCCGGCGATCTCTACGCCGCATCGCTCGCCGCAGAGATCCGCCGCATCGCGCCAGACACGCGCATCGTCGCACTCGGCGGATCCCGTCTGCGGGAGGCCGGCGTCGAGCTCATCGCCGACTATCACGGCATCTCCGTCACCGGCTTGTCAGAGGCGCTCAGCGTGATCCCGCGATCGTTGGCGCTGATCCGCGAGATGGGCGCGGCCGCCGATCGCATCAAACCTGACGTCTTCGTCCCGATCGATTTTCCCGATTTCAACTTCAGGCTGATGGCCGCGATGGCGCGCCGCCGTGTGCCGGTCGTCTACTACATCAGCCCGCAGCTCTGGGCGTGGCGCGCCGGACGCATGCGCACGATGAAGCGGCTCGTGACGAAGGTGCTGGTGATCTTCCCATTCGAGGAGCCGCTGTATCGCGAGGCCGGCGTCGATGTCGAGTTCGTTGGGCACCCGCTCGTGGACCTCGTCGCGACCTCCGATTCACGCGATCGGTTGCGCGCGCGCTACGGAGCGCCCGGCGACACGCCGCTCGTCGCACTCCTGCCGGGCAGCCGCACCAACGAGCTGACGGCGATCCTTCCGGACATGGCTCGCGCCGCCGCTCTCGTGCGCGCCCGCGTGCCGGGCGCCTGCTTCGTCGTCGCGCGCGCGCCACGCCTCGACGGCGCGCTCTTCGTCCCGCTTGCCGAGCATCTTCCGGGCGTCGGCGTACCTCTCATCGAGAACGCCACCGACGATGTGCTGTCGGCGGCCGATGTCGTCATCACCGCCTCGGGAACCGCGACGGTGCAGACGGCCCTCCACGAGCGGCCGATGGTGATCGTCTACCGCGTGTCGCCCGTCACCTCTCTTGTCGGCCGCCTCTTCCTGAAGCTCGACACGTTCGGAATGGTCA
>JALYRV010000333.1 GCA_030855205.1 Acidobacteriota bacterium
CCACGTGGCCGCGCTCGGCGGGCGCGACTCGCTACGGCCGTTCCAGTCGATCCGCGCGAGCGGCTCGCTGGCGATGCCGGCGCAGGGCATCATCGGCACCGTCGAGATCAGCGCCGCGCGCCCGAACAGGACGCTGTTGCGCGCCGAGATCGCCGGCATTGGCAGGATCGAGAGCACGTTCGACGGCGAGCGCGGCTGGACGATCGACCCGATGATGGGGCCGTCGCTCCTGACCGGCAAGCAGCTCGAACAGGCGAAGTTCGACGCCGTCTTCGACGGCCCCTTCTACGATTTGTCGCGCTACACGTCGCTGACGCTGGCGGGTACGGCGACGTTCGACGGCCGTCAGGCGTACCGCGTGGACGCGGTGGCGGCCAACGGCGACACGTCCGCGGAGTACTTCGACGTCGCCACAGGCCTGCACGCCGGATCGACCTCCACGCGCGAGACCGCGATGGGACCCGCCGAAGTCATCTCCTTCATGCGCGACTACCGCAAGGTTGGCGGGACGCTGCAGGCGCATCACCTCGTCCAGCGATCGATGGGCGTCGAACAGGAGATCCGCATCGCGAAAATCGAGCTCGACGTGGTGTCACCTGATACGTTCGCGATGCCGCCGGCAGTCAAGGCCCTGATCAAGTGAGGCGCGCGGCCGCGCTGGCCGGGGCGCTCCTCGCGTTCGGCGGCGCCCTCCTCGCGCAGGCGCAGGCGCCGCCCGCGCCCGTGGCGCTCGGCGTGGAGACATTCGACGAGGCCTGGGCCATCGTCAATCGTTCGTACTACGACCCCGCGTTCCGAGGCGTGAACTGGCCGGCCGTTCGCGACGAGCTGCGCCCCGCGGCCGCGCGCGCGGCATCCGCATCCGAGCTGCGCGGCGTGATCGGCCGCATGCTCGGCCGGCTTGGTGAATCCCACTTCGCGGTGCTGCCGCAGTTCGCCGACGTCACGGGAGACGAGGCAGGAGACAGGTCCGGATCGCCGGGCTTCGAGTTCAGGCCCGACGGCGACGCGATGCTCGTCACGCGTGTCGAGCCGAAGAGCCCGGCGTTCGACGCCGGCATGCGCGCCGGTGATCGCGTGAGTGCGATTGAGGGCGTGACCATCGCGTCACTCGCCGCGCGTCTGCCCGCGAGCATGCCGCCGCGCGTGCGCGCGCTGGAGCTGTGGCGTGCCGCGACGCTCCGGCTCCGCGGCCCCATCGGTTCGCGCCTGATCGCCAGCGTTCAGGATCAGCAAGGCGTGAGGACGAGAACCATCGAGCGGATCGACGAGCCCGGGCAGGACGTGCTGCTCGGCAATCTGCCGCCCATGCGCCTGCGTGTCGACGCGACGGCGGTCGAGACCCCGTCGGGGTCCGCCGCGGGCGTGATCCGTTTCAACGTGTGGATGGCGGCGGCCGACGCGCAGATCGCCGACGCCGTGCATCGCTTCCGCGGATCGCGCGGGATCGTCATCGACCTGCGGGGTAATCCCGGCGGGCTCGCGGGGATGATCATGGGCGTGTCGGGTCACTTCTTCCGCGAGCGGACGGCGCTCGGGTCCATGCGCACGCGGGACAACGCGCTGACGTTCTATGCGAACCCGCGCCTGTCGCGGCCCGACGGCGCGCGCGTCGAGGCGTTTGCCGGGCCCGTGGCGATTCTGATCGACGGCCTGACCGGGAGTGCGTCGGAGTGTTTCGCGGGAGGCATGCAGGCGGTCGGGCGCGCGCGCGTGTTCGGCGAGACGTCGATGGGGCAGGCGCTGCCCGCGTCGTTCTCGCGTCTGCCCAACGGCGATACCCTGCTGCACGCGATCGCCGATTTCGTGACCGCCGACGGTACGCGGCTCGAGGGGCGAGGAGTAATTCCTGATGAGCCGGTGACCCTGGACGCGGCATCGCTCGCGGCGGGGCGCGATCCTGCGCTCGTGGCGGCCCTGGCGTGGATCGATCGGCAGCGTTGAACTGACTCAGCCGCTTCTGATAGACTCTCAGGCACCTGCACGTGCCTTCCGCGTTTGAGGCCCAATAGCTTACCCGGCACTCACGCACGACGCCCGGACTCCGGCGCGTCCCCAAGGCGATTTTTTTCTTCGGAATCGGGAGTCTTATCGATGGAGCAGCGCCCGCTGCGTCTTGGCGACCACCTGGACGACTACTGTCCGCGCGAGCGTCGTATCACGAACCACGCGATCGTCGCGCTCGTCGAGGAGAGCGTCAAGCAGACGCGCTGCACGACCTGCGATCACGAACATGTCTTCAAGGGCGGCAAGGAACCGAGGCGCCGCAAGAAGGACGAGACAAGCGCCCTGTATTCCCAGGTGCTCTCGGGTCTTCAGAAGGTGCAGGGTGGTGCCGACGATCCTACCCCCGCCGAGAGCGCCGAGCCCATTGCAGCCGCCGTCGCTGTCGCACCGCCTGTCGTCGCCGCACCTGTGCCGGCCCCCGCGCCCGTAGCCGCCGCAGACGATGCGGGCTCGGACGAGGCCGAGGCCGAGGCCGAGGATGAGGACAATGCCGGCAACGTTGCCCAGGACAACGAACCATGGTCGATGCACCGGCGGCTGATTCGCGCGCAGCTTCCCCGCACGGGTAACGAGCCCCCGCCCGCGCGTCCCATTCCCGAGTTCACCGTTCGTCAGCCCGGTTCACGCGGAGGCCAGGGCCGTCAGTGGGGCCGGAGCGCAGGCGGCGGCAGCGGTCAGGGCCATGGCGGCAACGGCAACGGCAACGCGCCAGGGCGCGGTGGTCAGGGGGGCGGTCCGAGTCGTCCCGCCGGTCGCGGCGGTGGGCGTTTCGCGCCGCAGCAGCGCGCCGAGGGGCGTGGCGGACAGGGG
>JALYRV010000139.1 GCA_030855205.1 Acidobacteriota bacterium
CATGAAGCTCGGACGTACGCGCCGCGTGCACTTCGTCGGCGCCGGCGGCATCGGCATGAGCGGCATCGCGGAGCTGCTGGCGAATCTCGGTTATCGCGTGAGCGGCTCCGACGCGCGTCGCACCGACGTCACAGAGCGGCTCGAGAGTCTCGGCGTCGAGATGTTCGAAGGGCACGCCGCGGCGCACGTCTCCGGCGCGGACGTCGTGGTGGTGTCGTCGGCGATTCAGCCGGGCAACGCGGAGGTCGCGGAAGCCAAGAAGCGCGGCATCCCCGTGATCCCGCGCGCCGAGATGCTGGCCGAGTTGATGCGCCTGCGCTTCGGCATCGCCGTCGCCGGCGCCCACGGCAAGACGACGACGACGTCGATGATTGCGCTGGTGCTCGAGCGTGGAGGGCTGGATCCCACCGCCGTGATCGGCGGGCGGCTGAGCGCCTTCGGCAGCAACGCGCGCCTCGGACAAGGGGACTGCATCGTCGTCGAAGCCGACGAGAGCGACCGATCGTTCCTCAAGCTGACGCCGCAGATTGCCGTGATTACGAATCTCGATCGCGAACACATGGAGAACTACGGCACCTTCGAGGCGATCGAGGATGCCTTCGCCGATTTCGCCAACAAGGTTCCGTTCTACGGTGCCGTCGTCGCGTGCGCGGATGACGCGCCGCTGGCCGCGATCCTGCCGCGCATCGCACGCCGCGTGATCACGTACGGCTTCGCGGCGGAGAAGGCCGACGTGCGCGGGCGCGAGCCGGTGCTGTCCGGATTCGGTGGACGCTGTCGCGTGCACTACGCGCTGCACGGCGCTGCGGGGGCCCGCGGCGACGGCGATATCACCCTCGGCGTGCCGGGCTATCACAACCTGATGAACGCGCTCGGCGCCGTGGCCGTAGGTCTCGAGCTCGGCGTGCCGTTCGATCGCATCGCGGCGGCGCTGGCGGAGTTCAAGGGAGCCGAACGCCGCTTCCAGGTGCTCGGCGAAGAGCAGGGGATCACCGTGGTCGACGATTACGGTCATCACCCGACGGAGATCTCGGCCGTCATCGACGCCGCGCGCGCCTCGAATCCTTCGCGCATCGTCGTGGCGTTTCAGCCGCATCGCTACTCGCGCACGCGCGATCTGATGCGCGAGTTCGGGCCGGCGCTCGGCAAGGCCGATCAAATCCTGCTGACCGAAATCTACGCCGCGAACGAGGCACCGCTGGACGGCATCGACGGCGAGGCGCTGCGCGCGGAAGTCGATCGACACGCGCCGGGCCGCGTGCACCTGACTCCCACGCTCGCGGATCTCGAACGGACGCTCGCGGCGATCACCGAGCCAGGGGACCTGGTCATCACGCTCGGCGCCGGGTCGATCTATCAGTCGGGCCCGCGCCTGCTCGAGCTGCTGCGCGCGCGCGGAGGCGCCGCGTGAGCGTGCAGCCAGAGAGACGTGCCGCCGGCGTGCGGGCCCCGGCCGACCGCCGGTTCCGTCGCGCGCAGGTACGGCCGACAGGCAAGCGGAGCTGGCGGACGCTCGTGACCTGGAAGGCCGCGCGCATGGTGGTGATTGGCGCCGTCGTCGCGATTGCCGGCTTCAAGGGGGTCGGCGCCGCGCTGCAGATGCCCCAGTTCCAGGTGCGGCACATCACCGTGCGCGGCGCCGAGAAGTTGTCGACCGGCGAGCTCGAGGCGCTGGTCGAGGGCCTGCGCGGCGATCACATCCTGACCGCGGACCTCGACGGCTACCGGCAGCGGCTCCTCCAGAGTCCGTGGGTTGCGAGCGCGTCGCTGCGCCGCGTGCTGCCGGCGACGATCGAAGTCACCGTCTCGGAGCGCCGGCCAATGGGACTCGCGCGGATCGACGGACGGCTGTTCCTGATCGATCCGACCGGCGTCGTGATCGAAGAGCACGGCGCGCAGCACGCGCAGTACGACCTGCCGATCGTCGACGGGCTCGACGGCGACCCGCGCGACACCGGCTTTCTCATCGATCCGTCACGCGCCATGCTGGCCGCGCGGGTGATCGATGCGGCCTCGGCCGATCAGCAGATCGGGCCGCGCCTCTCCGAGATCAATGTGTCCGACGCGCACGACGCGGTCGTGCTGCTCGAAGGGGACCGCGCGCTGCTGCACGTCGGCGAATCGCGCTTCGTGGAGCGGCTGCGGTCGTATCTCACGCTCGCCGCGACGCTGCGCGATCAGCTCGACGACATCGACTACGTGGATCTGCGGTTCGACGAGCGCATTTACGTGAGGCCGCGCAATCCGCGGCCGGAAGCCGGGACGCCGCGTCAGGCGTCGGCACGCTACTAGCGACAACGGGGAAGGTTCTGAAGCCTATGGCAAGAAGAGAGCGGTATCTGGTCGGGCTCGACGTCGGCACGGCGAAAGTCGCCGCCATCGTCGGCGAGACGATGGACGACGGCAGCGTCGACATCATCGGCATCGGCCTGGCCGAATCGCGCGGCATCCGCCGCGGCATCGTCGTGAATCTCGAGGCGGCGGTCGAGTCGATCAAGAAAGCGATCGAGGAGGCCGAGCTCACCGCGGGAATCGAGATCGACTCGGTGCATCTGGCGCTCTCCGGCGCGCACGTCAAGGCGTTCAACAGCCGCGGCGTCGTCGCCGTGGCGGGCAAGAACCGCGAGATCACGCGCGAGGACGTGCGCCGCGCCATCGACGCGGCCAAGGCCGTGTCGCTGCCGAGCGGCCGCGAGATCCTCCACGTGCTGCCCCAGGACTTCGTCGTCGACGAACAGGACGGCATCGGCGCGCCGGTCGGGATGACCGGAAGCCGCCTCGAGGTCAACGTGCATGTCGTGACGGGCAGCGCGTCCTCGATGCAGAACATCGTCGCGTGTGTGAATCGCGCCGGCGTGCAGGTGGGCGAGACGATTCTCGAGCAGCTGGCCGCGAGCGAGTCGGTGCTGACCGCGGACGAGAAGGAACTGGGCGTAGCGCTGGTCGACATCGGCGGCGGCACGACCGACTTCGCGATCTTCGAGCGCGGCAGCCTCTGGCACACCGGCGTGCTCGCTGTCGGCGGCGATCATTTCACCAACGATATTGCCGTCGGCCTGCGCACGCCGATTCCGGAAGCCGAGAAGATCAAGCGCCGCAGCGGCTGCGCGCTGACCTCGATGGTCCGCGAAGACGAAACGATGGAAGTGCCGAGCGTGGGCGGGCGCAAACCGCGCGTCATGGCGCGGCGCATCCTGTCCGAGATTCTCCAGCCCCGCGCCGAGGAGATCTGCCACCTGCTGTGGGATGAGATCCGGCGCGCCGGCTACGAGAAGTCGCTCAACAGCGGCATTGTCATTACCGGCGGCGGCGCGATGCTCGAAGGCATGGCGGAGATTGCCGAACAGATTTTCGATCTGCCCGTGCGCCGCGGGTGCCCGGCCGGCGTCGGCGGCCTGGCGGATCACGTCAACAACCCCGCATTCGCGACGGCCGTGGGACTCACGATGTACGGCAACAGCCATCTCGCGGCTGAACCCTCACGCTCGGGCGGCAACGCACTCGGCCGCATGGCCGGACGACTGAGAACGCTCTTCAAGGAATTCTTCTAAATGCTCCCCGGGGGACACGACATGCACGGACACAACAACCTGCCCGACTCACTACGACTGAAGCTCGACGAAGACGGACGGCTCGGCGCGCGCATCAAGGTGGTCGGCGTCGGCGGCGGCGGCAGCAACGCCGTCAACCGGATGGTGCTGGCCGGACTCGAAGGCGTCGAGTTCATGGTCGCCAACACCGATGTGCAGGCGCTCGCGCTGAGCGCCGCGCCGGTGAAGGTGCAGATTGGCGGCAAGCTGACGAAGGGGCTCGGCGCCGGCGCCGATCCGAACGTCGGACGGCAGGCCGCGCTCGAAGACACCGACAAGCTGATCGAAGCGCTCGACGGCGCGGACATGGTCTTCGTAACCACGGGTCTCGGCGGCGGTACCGGCACAGGCGCCGCGCCGGTCATCGCGAGCCTGGCGAGCGAGCTCGGCGCGCTGACGATCGCGGTCGTCACCAAGCCGTTCAAGTTCGAAGGCAAGAAGCGCTTCGCGCAGGCCGAGCGCGGGCTCGCGGAGCTGCGCGAGTGCGTCGACACCGTCATCACGATCCCGAACGAGCGCCTGCTCGCGACAATCGCGCGCCAGACGGCGCTGGTCGACGCGTTCGCGACGGCCGACGATGTGCTGCGGCAGGCGATTCAGGGCATCTCGGATCTCATCCTGGTGCCGGGCCTCATCAATCTCGACTTCGCCGACGTCAAGACGATCATGTCGCACATGGGCCTCGCGATCATGGGCACCGGCACCGCGTCGGGTGAGAATCGCGCGATCGAAGCGGCCAACGCCGCGATCTCGAGCCCGCTGCTCGAAGACGCCTCGGTGCGCGGCGCGCGCGGTGTGATCATCAACGTGACGGGCGGCCCGGACATGTCGCTGATCGAAGTCAGCGAGGCGTCGGCCATCATCCAGGAAGCGGCGCACGAAGACGCCAACATCATCTTCGGCGCCGTCGTCGATCCGAAGATGGAAGGGCGCGTGAAGATCACCGTCATCGCGACGGGCTTCGATGGCGCCTCGCGCAGCCAGCAGCCGTCGGCGAGCGCCGCCCCCACACCCGTGGACCTGCAGAGCTACGCCTCGTGGCGCCAGCAGGAAGAGCCGGTCGCGGCCTCCGGCGGCGGATCGCGGCTTTCGGGACTGTCGTTCAGCCGCAGGCCCTCGGTAGAGCTGCCGATCGCGGCGGCCATCACCGCGAGCGGGGATGCGGCCCCGGCGGCCGAGTTCGAACCGGTCTCGGATCTCGATGTGCCGGCCTTCCTCCGGCGCCAGGGAGACTGACGCACCGGGTGGTAAAGTAAGTAAATCCACGGTCGCCGTGAGCGCCTTCTGATGAGGCGCACTTCACGGATGGACGATACATTCGCGGCAGGCTGGTGGCGCGGGGCGGACGCCCCGCCGAAAGTCCCTTGCCGAAACGACGGATTGCTTCGCGTCAACGTGCCTCCGATCCGCCGCGCGGCCAGCGCCGGTCGGCTCCCGCACGCGTGCACACGGGGCCTTTCGATCCCCGGCTCGCGGCCCTCGAAACGCTCTCGAACGAAGTCGGCTACGTCACGAAGCCGCACGCCGGACGGCTGCGCGTAGCGCTCGCGTTTCCCAACACCTATTTCGTCGGGATGTCGAACCTCGGCCTCCAGACGGTCTATCGCCTCTTCAACGCGCGTGAGGACGTGGTCTGCGAGCGCGTGTTCCTGCCGCCGAAACAGGAGCTGCAGGCCCTGCAGACGCGGCGCCAGCCGCTCGTGACGATCGAGTCGCAGACGCCGGTCAACGACTTCGACGTCTTCGCGCTCTCGGTCTCGTTCGAATGGGACTACACGAACGTGCTCACGATGCTGGGCCTCGCAAACATCCCCGTGTACGCGAAGGACCGCAACGAGCGGCACCCCCTGATCGTGATCGGCGGTGCGGTGACGTTCGTGAACCCGGAGCCGCTCGCGCTGTTTGCCGACGTCATTGCCGCCGGCGAAGGGGAAGTGCTCGTGCCCGCGCTCGCCGACGCGCTGTCGGCTGGACGCTACGATCGCCAGACGGCCCTGCGCGCGCTCGCCCCGCAGCGCGGCTTCTATGTGCCGTCGTTCTATGACGTGCAGTACGCGGACGACGGGCGCATCGCGGCGGTCGTGCCGAAGGACGGCACCGGCGCGCCTCCGATCGTCCGCAAGGCGGCCGTGCGCACGACGGATGCGCTCGACCCGCCGGCCACGACCATCTTCACGCCGAACACGGAATTTGGATCGCGCTTCCTCGTGGAGGTCGTGCGCGGCTGCGCCAATCTGTGCCGCTTCTGCTGGGCGGGCTACAACTATCTGCCGGTGCGCGCGTTTCCAGCCGAGCGGATCCTCGCAATGGCCGCGGCGGCAAAGCCGTACTCGAACAAGGCCGGCCTGGTCTCGATCGCGCTCTGCGATCACCCGCAGATCGAGGAGATCCTCGACGGCCTGGCGGGCATGGGGTATTCGATCAGCCCCGCCTCGCTCCGGCTCGACGACCTCACGCCGGGCATCGTGCGCCGGCTGCGCGAGAGCGGCGAGCGCACACTGACGATCGCGCCCGAAACGGGATCGGACCGCCTGCGCCGTGTGATCAACAAGACGGTGACCAACGACGAGATCATGGCCGCCGCCGAGATGATCTTCGCCGAAGGCATCGAGAACCTGAAGCTGTATTTCATGATCGGGCTGCCGACGGAAACCGACGAGGATCTCGCGTCGATTCGCGACCTGACACTGCAGCTGCACGAAGTGATGCTGAAGCACGCGCGCGCGCGCGGGCGGATCGGGCGCATCATAGCCAGCGTCAACCCGCTCGTGCCCAAGCCCGGCACCGCGTATCAGTGGCTGCCGATGGAGCGGCCGGACGTGATCGACCGCAAGATCAAGCGGATGCGCGAGCTGACCGCCGGCATCGGCAACGTGTACTTCAACATCAAGTCGGAGCGGCATTCGTTTTACCAGGCGCTGATGTCACTCGGCGACCGCCGCGTCGCCCCCGCCATCGTCGAAGCCGAGCGCAATGGCGGCAACTGGCGCGCGGCCGTGGCCGACACCGGCGTCGACGCGGAGTTCTTCGTGTTCCGCGACCGCCAGACCGACCCGGTGCTGCCGTGGGACATCATCGACGGCGGACAGCGGTCGACCTTCTTCCGCAACGAGCTCGACAAGTCGATGCGCGCCGAGTGGACGCTCCCCGCCAAACGGGCCCGCGAGAACCAGAAGCTCGTCGAGTCGATTTCCTCATAGCCCGTACCGCGCATCGGTCAGGCGACCGCCGTTTCGGCGGCGAAGGCGCCATACGCTTCGAGAATGCGATCGCGCAGCGCCTCCTGCGCGCCCGTGTCGCCCGTCGGCCGCAGCAGCGAGAAACTGCGGCGCTCGCCGTTGACCGAATAGGTACGGGCCGGAAACGTGACGTTCCGCCCGCCGCGCTTGCCCTCCCACACCCCGAAGCCGATCAGCTTCAGACCCGCGAGCGGCCCGCTGACGAAGTGCAGCTCCGCATCGGCCAGCTTGCCCGCAGGCGTTCCCTTGTCGTTCAGCACGAATTTGACTTCCATGAGTTGCTCCCGGCGCGTCGTAACATGCGCGCCTCGTGTTGCCGTCCCGCAGAGGCAAGCGGCACGCCAGCAGCGCGCGCGGGATGGCGTTGGCCGAACGCATTGATCCGCATGGACTTGTCAGACGACGTGTATGAGGCGCACGCGGGCGCGGATCCGAAATGACAACCCGGGTTACGATGCGGACGGGGGGCCGCGCACACACGTGAACGATGCGTTTCGATGGAAGCTGGTGAATTCCCGTGAGTATCTCGAGTGCGTGCCCCTCGCGGCGCGCGCGGCGCACCTGTTCTCGACGCGTCAACTGGAGTTGCCCGCTGACGCCGCCCTTCGACAGAAGAACATCGAGGCCTTTGCGCGCGACCTGGGCGTCGAACCGCCGGCCCTGCGGCGCGCGGCGCAGGTGCATGGCTGCGGCGTACTCGTGATCAGCGGGGGAGACATGCCGCCGCAGATCCTTCCCAGCGCCGATGCTGTCGTCAGCGGCGCGCCCGGCACGGCCTGCGCCGTGCAGATCGCGGACTGCGTGCCGATCCTTGTTGCCGGCGAGAACGCCGTCGCGGCCATCCATGCAGGGTGGCGCGGTACCGCCGCGGGCGTCGTGGCGGAAGCCGTGCGCGCGCTCGCGGCGATCGGATCGACGACGCCAACGCTGGTTGCCGCCATCGGTCCATCGATCGGTCCGTGCTGCTATCAGGTCGACGACAGGGTCCGTGACGCGTTCAGGGCGTCGGCGCAGTGGGGCGCGGCGGAGGGTGCGTTCGCCCCCGACGGTGCTGGTTTCTGGCGGCTCGACGTCGCGGCCGTGAATCGGAGAATGCTCGAGTCGCTCGGCGTGCCGCGCGAACAGATCCACGCGTCGGGCCTGTGTACGGCATGCGATCGCGGGCGCTTCTATTCCTACAGGGCTGAAGGGGCGGGGACCGGACGGCTGATAGCCGGGATCGTGGCGTCCTAGACGCGGCCGAGCGCGGCTTCCGCTTCGTCCATCCCGATATTGGAGAGGCGGTCGGCGTCCTTGTTGCGCTCGCGACGCACGTGCTCGAACACCACATCGTCGAGTTTTCCGCACAGCAGCCGTGCGCGCGCTACGAGCGGTTTGAGCCCCTCGTTCTTGACCTTGTATTCGCCGCGCATCTGCTTGACGAGCAGCTCGGAGTCGGCGCGCACGTGCACTTCGCCGTACCCCTGGTCGACCGCCCACTCCAGCGCCGCGAGCAGGCCGCTGTATTCCGCGACGTTGTTGGTGGCGATGCCGAGTCCGCCGTGCAGCTCGGCGAGCACCTCGCCGCCGGGATCCTCGATGTGCGCGCCGTAGCCGGCCGGTCCCGGGTTGCCGCGAGCGCCGCCGTCGATCCACACGTTGACCCGCCCGCCGCGGGGCTCGGCGTCGAACAGCCCTCTCACGCGGTCGGCGGCTCCACCGGGGGCGCGGCCGGAGCCGCGGGGGGAGCGACGTGATAGACGATCCGCTGGCAGTTGTCGCACTGGCGGATGGCGTCGTTGCGGCGAATCTCGGCAAACACCTGAGGGCGCAGCCGCACGCGGCATTCGGTGCACAGGCCGTCGACGGCCTGCACCACGGCGACGGTCTTGCGGCTCTTGATAAGCCCGTCGAAGATGATCAGCGCGCGCTCGTCCTCGACGGCCGAGGCGAGCGCGTTGCGCTCCGCATCCAGCGCGGAGGACTTC
>JALYRV010000140.1 GCA_030855205.1 Acidobacteriota bacterium
TCGCGTCTACACGACGCCGGCCGCATCGCGCGAGTCGGCCGGCGGGGCGCCGTGCGTGATCGCGCTCGATCGCGCGCTCCGTCCGGGGTACGCGTGGGCGTTCCCGGCGCCGGGCGGCGTGATGAACGTGGGCGTCGGGTTGTTTCGGGGTGAAGGGATGCGCGCCGCCGGTGTGAACCTGCGCGCGAGCCTCGACATGCTGCTCGCGGGCCAGGGGCCCATCGGCCGCGCGCTCGGTCCGTTCACGGCCGTGTCAGCGATCGCCGGCGCACCACTCAGGACGAGCCTCGAGGGAACCTCGTCCCGGCGGCGCGGCCTGGCCATCATCGGCGAGGCCGCCGGCACGACGTACGCGGCCACCGGCGAAGGGATCGGCAAGGCGATGGAGAGCGGGCTGCTGCTCGACGAGCTCATCGGCCCGTCTGCCGACCTTCCGTCGGCCGGACTCATCTATGGCGAGGCGCTACGCGCGCGGCTGGGCGAACGCTTTCGCGCGTACGCCATGGCGCAAAGGTGGGTATCCTTTCCTCGATTCGTCGACTTCGTCACCAGGCGCGCGCACGACAGTCCGTACATCAACAGGAAGCTGTCGGAATTTCTCTCGGAAACGAACCCGCCCGCCCGCGTGTTTTCCGCACGCGGCATGTGGCGCCTCCTCACGGCCAGATAACCATGACTCGATTCACACGCCTTGCCGTCGCTCTTGGTTTCGTTCTCGCCGGCGCGGCTTCCGCCGCCGCCCAGGCGCCAGTGACGTACCGCATCTCGGTGCCCGAGCCAGAGCACCGGTGGCTCCAGGTCGAGGCGACGTTTCCGGCCACCGGCCGCGCGCCGCTCACGCTCGTGATGAGCCGCTCGTCGCCGGGGCGCTACGCCACGCACGAGTTCGGCAAGAACATCTTCGAGATCGCGGCGTTCGACGGCGCGGGCAAGGCCGTGCCTCTCGTGAAGACGAAGGTGAACGAGTGGGTGGCCGCGCGGCACGACGGCACCGTGCGCGTCGTCTACAAGCTGTACGGCGATCGGATCGACGGCACGTATCTCGGCGTCGACGGCACGCACGCGCACATGAACATGCCCGCCACGCTGATGTGGGCCGCGGGCCTCGAGGACCGGCCCGCGCGCGTCACGCTCGTGCAGCCGCCGGCGCGACAGTGGAAGGTCGCCACGCAGCTCTTCGCGACGAGCGACCCGCTCACGTTCACGGCGCCCAATCTGCAGTACCTGATGGACAGCCCGACCGAATTCTCCGATCACGTGCTCAAGAGCTTCACGGTGCAGGGGCCGAACGGCCGCGACGCGACCATCCGCGTCGCCGTGCATCATGCGGGCACGGACGCGCAGGTGCAGGCCTACGCCGACAACATTGCGAAGATCGCGCGCGTGCAGGCGATGATCTTCGGAGAGTTTCCGGTGTTCGAGCCCGGCCACTACACGTTCCTCGCCGACTACCTCCCGTGGGCCGACGGCGACGGCATGGAGCACCGCAACAGCACGGTCGTCAGCGGACGCGCCGTGACGCAGGGCCTCGGCACCGCGTCGCATGAGTTCTTTCACGCGTGGAACGTCGAGCGCATTCGTCCCGACGATCTCGAGCCGTTCAATTTCCGCGACGCGAACGTGTCGGACTCGCTGTGGCTGGCAGAGGGCTTCACGCAGTACTACGGCCCGGTCGCGATTGCGCGCGCGGGTCTCGCGGAGTTCGGGCAGACGGCGACGGGCCTCGGGCGCTCGGCCAACGCGATCATCAACGGATCGGGACGCTCCGTGCGCTCGGCGGTCGAGATGAGCCAGTACGCGCCGTTCTCCGACGCGGCCGAAGCGGTCGATCGCACGGAAGGGGCCCGCTCGTTCATTTCCTATTACACATACGGCGCGGCCATCGCGCTCGGCATGGATTTGTCACTGCGCCAGCGCTCGGGCAACAAGGTCACGCTGGACGACTACATGCGGCGGCTGTGGACGAAGTACGGCAAGTCCGCGGAGAAGACTCCGGGGGTCGTCGCGCGTCCGTACTCGCTCGAGGATCTGCGCGTCACGCTCGGTGAAGTGGCCGACGACCAGGCATTCGCCTCGGATTTCTTCGCGCGCTACATCGAAGGGCGCGAGGTCGTCGACTATGCGTCGCTCGCCGGACAGGCGGGACTCGTGGTGCGCCCCGCCCGGCCCGCTGCCGGCTGGCTTGGCGACATCGCGACGGAGGCCGTCCCCGAAGGGCTGCGCGTGCGCGACGTCGTCCCGTTCGGCACGCCCGCGTACGGCGCCGGGCTCGAGCAGGACGATCTCGTGCTGACGGTCAACGGCGTGAAGCCGACCGGCGCGCTGCACCTGCTCGCGCGCGCGATGAAGCCCGGCAGCGCGGTCAAGATCACGGTGCGCTCGCGCGACGGCAGGGAGTCGGCGCGCGACATCACGCTCGTCGCCGATCCGCACGTGGAGTTCGTGCCGATCGAAGCTGCCGGCGGCACGCCGACGGCCGCGCACCTCGCGTTCCGCGGATCCTGGTTGGGGGTTCGTTAGGGTGGATGCCGACGTCATCGTCGTAGGCGCCGGACCGGCCGGCTTGAGCGCGGCGCTCGTGCTGGCGCGGGCGTGCCGCCGCGTCATCGTGTTCGATCACGGCCATCCCAGAAATGCCGCCTCTCATGCCATGCACGGCTTCCTGTCGCGCGACGGCATGCCGCCGGCCGAGTTCCGCGAGATCGCGCGCGCCGAGGTCGCCGCGTACGAGTCCGTGCGCATCGAGGACGTCGCCGTCACCGGCGCGGCCTGCAAGGGCGCATCGTTCAGCATCACGACCGCCGACGGGCGCACCTTCACGTCACGCAAACTGCTCCTCGCCACGGGCGTCGCCGATCTCGTGCCCGACGTGCCCGGCCTGAAGGAGCTGTACGGCCGCAGCGTCTTTCACTGCCCGTATTGCGACGGCTACGAAGTGCGCGACACGCTGCTCGCCGTGTACGGCCGCGAAGACAGGGCCTACGGCCTCGCACTCGAGCTGACGGGATGGTCCCGCGACATCGTGATTGTCAGCGACGGGCCATCCGGCCTCGACATGAAAAGCCTGGCGAGGCTCGAGAAGCTGCACATCCCGGTGCGCGAGGAGAAGATCGTGCGGATGGAGGGGCGCGACGGGCAGCTCGAGCAGATCGTCTTCGAGTCGGGCAGTCCCATTGCGCCGCGCGCACTGTTCTTCACGACGGGTCAGACGCAGCGGTCGCCGCTCGGCGAAATGCTTGGCTGCGACTTCAACGCGAAGGGTACGGTGCGCACCGGGCCGTACGAATCGACGCACCTCAAAGGGCTCTATGTCGCCGGCGACGCGTCGCGCGCCGTGCAATGGGTGGTCGTGGCCGCCGCCGAAGGGGCGGAAGCCGCGTTTGCCATCAATCAGGAACTGATCAAGGAATCGTTGACGCAGGGATCCCCGACATGAAGAAGCTGCCCGTGCTCGTCTGTGTTCTTGCAGTGCTCGGCTCCGTCGCTGCAGCGCAGGGCGTGAAAAGCACGCCACCGGAAACGAAGGATCCGCTCGCGGCGCTCAAGTATCGAACCATCGGGCCCGCCGCCGGCGGACGCGTCTCGCGCGTCGCGGGCATCGCCGGTGATCCGTCGACGTACTACGCGGCGACGGCATCGGGCGGCGTGTGGAAGTCGGTCAATGGCGGCGCCACGTGGACACCGATCTTCGACGATCAGCCGATCTCGTCGATCGGATCGATTGCCGTCGCGCCGAGCGATCCGAACGTCGTTTATGTCGGCTCGGGCGAGGCCAACATCCGCGGCAATGTCGCCGCGGGCAACGGCATCTACAAGTCGATCGACGCGGGCAAGACCTGGACGCACGTGTGGAAACAGGAAGGCCAGATCGGGACGATGGCCGTGCATCCGAAGAACGCGGACATCGCGTTTGCCGCGGTGCTCGGGCATGCGTTCGGTCCGAATCCCGAGCGCGGCGTCTACCGCACGAAGGACGGCGGCAGGACGTGGCAACAGGTGCTGAAGAAAGATGACAAGGCCGGCGCCTCTGATGTCGCCGTGGATCCGAACAACCCCAACGTGATCTTCGCCGGCTTCTGGCAGGCACGCCGCACGCCGTGGGACATGACCAGCGGCGGGCCAGGCAGCGGCCTCCACGTCTCACGTGACGGCGGTGATACGTGGAAACAGTTGACGGGGTCCGGACTCCCCGACGGCATCTGGGGCAAGGTCGGCGTCGCGATTGCGCCCTCCGACAGCAGCCGCGTCTACGCGATCATCGAAGCGGAGAAGGGCGGGCTTTACCGGTCCGACGATGGCGGCGAGAACTGGACGCGCGCGAGCGGCCACCGCGCCCTCACGCAGCGCGCCTGGTATTACTCCACGATCACCGTGGATCCGAAGAGTCCTAACGACGTGTGGGTGCCGCAGGTGCCGATGCTGCGATCGATCGACGGCGGCAGGACGATCAAGGAAGTGCGGGGCGGCCACCACGGCGACTATCACGACCTGTGGATCGATCCGCTGAACACGAAGCGGATGATCAACGCCAACGACGGCGGCGTGGACATCAGCGTCGACGGCGGCGCGACATGGTACGCGCCGCGGCTCCCGATTTCGCAGTTCTATCACGTGTCGGTCGACAACCGGATGCCGTACCGCATCAGCGGCGCCATGCAGGATCTCGGTACCGCGCAGATTCCCAGCAACAGTCTCGAGACGCAGGGCATCACGAGCGCGCACTGGTACGACGTTGGCGGCGGCGAGGCCGGCCACGTCGTCTCGAAGTCCGACGACCCCGACATCGTGTATGCCGGCGAGTACCTGGGCATCATCACGCGCTACGACCACAGGACGAAGCAGGCGCGCCACGTCGGGGCGTGGCCCGAGAACATGTCGGGGCACGGCGGCGAAGACATGAAATACCGCTTCCAGTGGACCGCGCCGATCGCGCCGTCGCCGCACGATCCGAACGTGATCTATCACGCGGCGCAGGTGCTGTTCCGGTCGACCGACGGCGGCCAGTCGTGGACGGTCATCAGCCCCGACCTGACGACCAACGACAAGGAGCGCCAGAAGTGGTCGGGCGGTCCGATCACGGGCGACAACACGGGCGTCGAGACGTGGACCACGATCTTCGCCGTCGCCGAGTCGCCCCGCGAGAAGGGGCTCATCTGGGCCGGCAGCGACGACGGCCTCGTGCACGTCACGCGCAACGGCGGCGCCGCGTGGACGAACGTCACCGCGAAGATCAGCGGCCTCCCTCGCGATGGCACCGTCAGCCTCATCGAGCCGTCGCCGCACGACGCCGCCACGGCCTACGTCGTCGTCGACGCGCACAGGCTCGATGACATGAAGCCGTATCTGTTCAAGACGTCGGACTATGGCCAGACGTGGCGCCGGCTCGACGGCGGCCTCGACACGGGCGTGTACCTCCATGCGGTGCGCGAGGATCCGAAACGCCGGGGCGTGCTCTATCTCGGTACGGAGCGCGGCGTGATGGTGTCGTTCGATGACGGGAAAGCGTGGCGGCCGTTGAAGCTGAACATGCCGACCGTCGCGGTCCACGATCTCGCCGTCAAGGACGACAGCCTCGTGGTGGGCACGCATGGCCGCTCGATCTGGGTGCTCGACGATCTGCAGCCGGTCCGCGAGATGTCTGCGGCCATCGAATCGGCGCCGGCGCACCTCTTCGCTCCCGCACGCGCCACGCGGTGGGCGTACACGTCCGGCAACGCGGAACGTCCGGCCGGCCAGAACCCGCCTGCCGGCGCCATCATCCACTACTGGCTGAAGGATGACGTGAAGACGCCGCTGACGCTCGAGATCGTCGATGCGAAGGGCGCGGTCGTGCGCACGTTGTCGAGTGAGCCGAAGCCGTGGGACGGCGTGGACGATTTCGAGCCGGTGGAGAAGGCCGTGGGCGCGCTGCCGGCGGAGCGTGGGATCAGGCGCGCCGTGTGGGACTTCCGTCACGAAGGGGCGGACATCGTGCAGGGCGCGAAGATCGACTGGGGCAACCCTGGGCGCGGCCCGCTCGCCGTGCCGGGCACGTACACCGTGCGGCTCAAGGGGGCAGGGATCGATCTGTCGCAGCCGCTCATCGTGACGAACGATCCCCGATCGACGGCGAGCCAGGCCGATCTCGAAGCGCAGCTCGCGATGGCGTTGCAGGTGCGCGACGCCTTCTCGCGCGTCACCAGAATCGTCAGCGATCTGCGCGGCGTGCGGTCCCAGCTCGAGGCCCGCGCGGCGGCGATCAAGGCGCAGCCGCTGGCGGCCGACCTCGTGAAAGCGATAGGCACGGCTGTCACGAAGATCAACGATCTCGAAGGGCGCATCCATAATCCGACTGCCGAGGTCTCGTACGACATTCTCGCGATGCGCGGGGGCACGCGGCTCTATTCGCGCATCTCGCCGCTGATTGGCTTCGCGAGCGCGGGCGACGGCGCGCCCACGCAGGGCGTGCGGGACGTGTCGGCGGATCAGATGAAGGAGCTCGCCGCGTTCGAGGCCGAAGCGCGTGCGATCTTCTCCATCGACGTGGCGGCAATCAACGCGCTCGCCGCGAAGCTGGGCCTGACGTTCGTCATGACGCCGAGGTAGGAGCGTGATCGTGCCGTTCGATGCGCAACCGGTACTGCGGGGCGAACTGCTCGCGCTCAGACCGCTCCGCGAAGAGGACTACGAGGCCCTCTATGCCGTCGCGCGCGATCCGCTGATCTGGGAGCAGCACCCGGCGAACGATCGCCACGAGCCCGCCGTGTTCCGCGAGTTCTTCAGTCACGCCATGGAATCGCGCGGCGCCCTGATCGCGATGGACGCGGCCACCGGAGGCGTGATCGGGTCGTCGCGGTATCACGCGTATGACGAGGCGCGGCGCGACGTCGAGATCGGATGGTCCTTCCTGGCGCGTTCGTGCTGGGGCGGCCGTTACAACGGTGAGATGAAGCGGCTCATGCTCGCGCACGCCTTCGCGTCCGTCGACACGGTGCTGTTTCTTGTCGGGCCGGGAAACATCCGATCGCAGCGCGCCGTCGAACGCCTCGGCGGCGTGCGTGCAGGCATGAGACAGGACCCGCACGGCCGCGAGAGCATCGTCTATGCGCTGACGCCGGCCGCGTACGCGGCGGCGCTTACTCCTTCGGCGCCAGCGCCGGATCGGTAGACGCGGCAGCGCCGACACGCATGCGGAACATGCCGTAGACCGTCTACGTCTATAGCCGTAGACCGTCTACCGCCCATGACCAAGAACTCTGAGGACCGCCGCCTGGATCTGCTCCAGGGCACGCTCGACATGCTCGTCCTGCGCACACTGCAGTGGGGGAGCCGCCATGGCCACGGCATCGGCCAGGCGATTCGCGCGCAGTCCGACGAGCTCCTGAAAGTCGAAACGGGCTCGCTCTATCCCGCGCTGCACCGTCTCGAGAAGCGCGGGTGGCTGAAGTCCGAATGGGGCGTCAGCGAGGCCAACCAGCGCGCCAAGTATTACCAGCTCACCGCCGCGGGCAAGGCGCAGCTCGCGCGCGAACAGGATCGCTGGTCGCAGCTGGTCGACGCCATCGGCCGCATCATGAACGCTGCGCCGGAGCGCAAGCCGTAGTGATGCGACCCGGCGAGCGCGAGCTCGACGACGAGATCCGCGGCCACATCGCGCTCAGCATCCAGGAACGGATCGAGCGCGGCGAGGATCCGCGCGCGGCACGCGCCGCGGCGCACGCCGAGTTCGGCTACGTGCCGGCGATTCGCGATGCGATGCGCGGCGTCTGGTACGGCCGCTGGTTCGACGCCGTCATGGCGCTCGGCCAGGACATGCGCGTCGGCATGCGTTCGCTTCGTCGCGCCAGGGGTCTGGCCGCCACCGTTGTCGTCACGCTCGCCCTCGGCATCGGCGCCAACGCGGCGATCTTCAGCGTCGTGCGAGGCGTCCTCCTCCGGCCGCTCGTCAACCGCGGCGAGGATCGGCTGATCTACATCCGACAGAGCGCGCCAGTCCCCGGCGCCGGGAACATGACGTTCTCGGTCCCCGAGATCGACGATCTCAAGGCGCGCGTCACCACGCTCAGCGCCTTCGGCGACTTCTCGACGATCGAGTTCACGCTGATCGGGCTCGGCGAGCCCCGCCTGGTCAGGGCCGGCGTCGTCAGCGGATCGTTCTTCGACGTCATGGGGCTGCGGCCGGTTCTCGGCCGCCTGCTGGCGCCGTCCGATGACGGAGAGAGCGCGGCGGGGGCGGCGGTGCTGACCCACCGCTTCTGGAGCGTTTCGCTCGACAGCGATCCGTCCGTGGTCGGAAAGACCATCCGTCTCGGCCCGCGCACCGCCACCATTGTCGGCGTGCTCGAACCCTCGGTGCCGTATCCCGCCGACACCGAGATCATCGCGAACGTCGTCACGAGCCCGCATCATCTCGGCGCGATGATGGTGACCGGGCGCACGCACCGGATGACGGAGCTTTTTGGCCGGCTCGCGCCCGGCGCGACGATCGAAGAGGCGCGCGCGGAACTGAGCGGCGCGCATGCGTCGATGAAACGCGCGCATCCTGAGTCCTACTCGACGGCAGGAGACGTCCAGGTGACGGTGACGCCGCTTCGCGATCAGATCGCGTCGCCGGCCCGGCCCGTGCTCCTCCTGTTGCTCGCGGCGGCGGGCCTCGTGTTCATCATCGCGTGCTCGAATGTCGCGAACCTGATTCTCGCGCGATCGGTGCGCCGCGAAGGGGAGCTCGCCGTGCGCGCCGCGCTGGGCGCGAGCCGTGGGGCGCTCCGGCGCACGCTCCTCGCC
>JALYRV010000141.1 GCA_030855205.1 Acidobacteriota bacterium
CGCGCGATCGCAGCCCCGAGCCCCCGGCTCCCGCCGGTGACCACCGCATGCCGTCCCTGCAGTGACGTTTTCATGATCGATCCTCGTTCCGGGTCGAGACCGTTCGCTCGCGCTCGACAAGACGCTCCAACTGGCGGCGGCCGGTAGTGTACTGAACAGGCCAGTGCTGACCTTTGTAGCCGAGCGCTGCCGCGGCGTGCAGCGTCCAGTAAGGATCGGTCAGGTGCGGCCGCGCAAGTGCGCACAGGTCCGCGCGCCCCGACGCGATGATGCCGTTCACCTGATCGGGCTCGGTGATGTTTCCAACGGCGATGGTCGGGATGCCGGCATCGTTCCTGATCTGGTCGCTGAACGGCGTCTGATACATGCGGCCGTACACCGGTTGTGCCGCAGGCGATGTCTGTCCGGTTGATACATGCACGATGTCGGCGCCCGCCGCTGCGAACGCCTTCGCGACCGCCACGGCGTCCTCCCCGGTCACACCCCCCTCGACCCAGTCGGTGGCGGAGATCCTCACCGACATCGGCCGCTCCGCGGGCCACAGGGCGCGGATCGCCGCGAAGACCTCGACCGGATAGCGCACGCGGTTCTCAATCGACCCGCCGTACTCATCTGTCCGCTGGTTACTCAGCGGCGTGATGAAGCTCGACAGCAGATAGCCGTGCGCGCAGTGCAGCTCGATCATGTCAAAGCCGGCCTCGATGCCCATGCGCGCCGCGGCAACGAATTCGTCGCGCACGCGGTCCATGTCGGCCCGGGTCATGGCGCGCGGCACGGGGAGTTGCGGCGCATACCCCACCGCCGACGGACCGACCAGCGGCCACCCTTCGTCTGCGAGCGGAATGTCCTCCCCCTCCCACGGCACGCGGGTCGATCCCTTCGGCCCTGCGTGTCCGAGCTGCAGGCAGATGTGCGCCCGGCTCTCACGATGCACGAAGTCCACGATGCGCCGCCACGCGGGCACGTGCCCTGGCGCGTACATGCCCGTGCATCCGGGCGTGATGCGCCCGTCGGGCGCCACGCACGTCATCTCGGTCATCACGAGGCCCGCGCCGCCAATCGCGCGGCTGCCCAGATGCACGAGATGAAACTCTCCGGGCGTCCCGTCTACGGCGCAGTACATGTCCATCGGCGCCACGACGACCCGGTTGCTGACGGTCATGCCGCGAAGCGTGAACGGCGTGAACAGTGGAGGCGTGGCGTCAGCGCCGGCGAACCAGCGCTCGACGCCGTCGAGATACGCCGCATCACGCAGTCTCAGATTCTCGTGGCTCACACGCTGGCTGCGCGTCAGCAGCGAGTAGGTGAACTGCTCCGGCTCCAGCGTGAGATACCGCGGCACACGCTCGAACCACGCCATCGAATTGCGCGCCGCATTCTGCAGGCGCAGCGACTCGGTCACGCGCTCGCTTTCGTAGGCGGCCAGCGCCTCCTCAATCGCACGCCCCGGCGCGAGCTCGCGCGCCAGCGCGATCGCATCCTCCATGGCGAGCTTCGTGCCCGACCCAATCGAGAAATGCGCCGTGTGCGCCGCATCACCAATCAGCACGACGTTGCCGTCGCGCCACGTGTGATTCTTCACGCGCACGAATGACGCCCACGGGCCGGCGTCCGCGCGCGCGTTCGACATCAGCCGGTGCCCCTGCAGCCACTGCGCGAACATCCGCTCGCATGCCGCGACGCTCTCCGGCAGGTTCATCCGATCGAATCCCGCGCGCCGCCACGAGGCTTCGTCGCATTCGACGATGAACGTGGAAGTGCTGGCGTCGAACCGATAGCAGTGCGCCTGGAAGACGCCATGCTCGTTCTCGACGAAGTAGAACGTGAACGCCTCGAATGGAAATGTCGTGCCCAGCCAGATGAACCTGGCGCGGCCGGTCTCGAGATCGGGCCGGAAGGCCACGGCATGCCGTGCGCGCACCGCGCTCTTGATGCCGTCGGCGGCGACGACGACATCGGCATCGCCGAAGCCGTGTGCCGCGAGGTCCGCATCGTCTGCAAGCTCCGTCCCGAAGCGCAGATCCACGCCGAGCCCGGCGCAGCGATTCTGGAGGATGTGCAGCAGCTTCTTGCGCGCGATGCCGGCGAAGCCGTGCCCGCTCGACGTGATGACCCGGCCGCGGACGTGAACGTCGATGTCGTCCCAGTGCGAGAAGCTCGCGGTGATCGCGTCGAACGATTCGGCGTCGGCCGCGCGGAAGTTGCCGAGCGTCTGATCGGAGAAGACGACGCCCCAGCCGAAGGTGTCGTCGGCCCGGTTGCGCTCGAACACGGTGATGGCGGCATCGCGCCGCGCCTGCTTCAGCAGAAGCGAAAAGTAGAGCCCGGCAGGACCGCCCCCGATGACCGCAATCTTCAAGACGGAGAGAGGATACTACGCGTACGCTTCCATCGGCGGGCACGAGCAGATCAGGTTCCGGTCGCCGTACGGATTGTCGATGCGGCCGACCGACGGCCAGAACTTGCCGTGCTGGCGGAGGAACGGCACGGGATACGCCGCCTGCTCGCGCGTGTAGGGATGCGGCCACTCGGTCGCACTGACGTGCGCGGCCGTGTGCGGCGCGTTCTTCAACACGTTGTCGCGCTTGTCGGCCCTGCCGTCGATGATGTCCTGAATCTCCTGCCGGATGGCGATCAACGCCTCGGCAAAGCGGTCCAGCTCCTGCCGCGGCTCGCTCTCGGTGGGCTCGACCATCAGCGTGCCCGGCACGGGGAACGACACCGTCGGCGCGTGGAAGCCGTAGTCCATCAGCCGCTTCGCGACATCTCCCTCTTCCACGCCGTGCGCCTTGAACGCGCGCAGGTCGAAGATCATCTCGTGCGCCACGCGCCCGTTCTTGCGGGCATAGAGCACCGGATAGTGCTTCTCGAGGCGCGCCTTGAGGTAGTTCGCGTTGAGAATCGCGTACTTCGTCGCGTCGGTCACGCCGTCACGCCCGAGCATGCGGATGTAGCCGTACGAGATGAGCAGGATGCTCGCGCTGCCGAACGGCGCACCCGAGACCGCCGCAATCCCCTGCTCGCCGCCGGTGCGGACGATCGGGTGCGACGGCAGGTACGGCGCGAGGTGCGCGGCCACGGCGATCGGGCCCATGCCAGGCCCGCCGCCGCCGTGCGGAATGCTGAACGTCTTGTGCAGGTTGATGTGGCACACGTCGGCGCCAATCGCCGCCGGACTCGTGAGGCCGACCTGCGCGTTCATGTTCGCGCCGTCCATGTAGACCTGGCCGCCATGCGCGTGCACGGCTTTGCAGATCTCGCGGATCGCGTCTTCGAACACGCCGTGCGTCGACGGATACGTGACCATCAGGCACGACAGATCACCCGCGTGCTCGGCCGCCTTTTTCTCGAGGTCGGGCACGTCGATGTTGCCGTGCGCGTCGGTCGCGACGACCACCACCCGCATGCCCGCCATGGCGGCGCTCGCCGGATTGGTGCCGTGCGCCGACGAGGGAATCAGCACGACGTTGCGACGGGTGTCGCCGCGCCCGCGATGCCACGCCTGGATGCACATCAGCCCGGCGTACTCGCCCTGCGCGCCCGAGTTGGGCTGCAGCGACGCGGCGGCGAACCCCGTGATGGCGCAGAGGAACTGCTCGAGTTCGCGAATGATCTGGTGATAGCCGGCCGCCTGATCGTCGGGCACGAACGGATGGAGCTTCGAGAACTCGGGCCACGTGATCGGCAGCATCTCGCTTGCCGCGTTGAGTTTCATCGTGCACGAGCCGAGCGGAATCATCGACGTGTCGAGTCCGATGTCCTTCCGCTCGAGCGCGCGGATGTACCGCATCATCTCGGTTTCCGAGTGATGCGAGTTGAACACGGGATGCGCCATGAACGCGCTCGTGCGCGCAAGCGGACCGCCGAGAATCGTCGCCAGCGACGCCGCATCGTCAGGCGCCGCCCTGCGCTGGACCTTCTTTTCGGCCCCCGCGGCGAATGCCGCGAGAATGTCAGCCGCGTCTTCCCTGCCCACCGTTTCATTGATGGAGAACGCGACGATCCCCGGCGCGGGATAACGGAAGTTGATGCCGTGCGCGACGGCCGCCGCGCGCACCTGCTCGGCAATCTTCACGTCGCCCGTATCGATGCGGAGCGTGTCGAAGTAGGCGGTGTTCTCCTGCCGGAAGCCGAGCGCCTGCAGCTCGCCGTCGAGCAGCCGCGTGATGTCGTGCACGCGCTGCGCGATGCGCGTGAGACCGGCCGGCCCGTGAAACACCGCGTACATCGCGGCCACGTTGGCCAGCAGCGCCTGCGCGGTGCAGATATTCGACGTAGCCTTCTCACGGCGGATGTGCTGCTCGCGCGTGGCGAGCGCCATGCGATAGGCCTTCTGCCCGTGCACGTCCTGCGACACGCCGATGATGCGCCCCGGCGCCTGCCGCACGAACTCGTTCCGCACTGCGAAGAACGCCGCATGCGGACCGCCGTACCCGAGCGGCACGCCGAAGCGCTGCGAGTTGCCGACGACGACATCGGCGCCCATCTCGCCGGGAGGGGTGCAGATGGCGAGACTCAGCAGATCGGTACCGACGGCCACGAGCACGCCGGCGGCATGGGCCCGCGCGGTCAGCGACGACAGATCGCGCACTTCTCCGTGATCGTCGGGCGACTGCACGTAGAGGCCGTAGACATGATCGTCGAGCGCGATCGTATCGATGTCGCCGATGCGAAGCTCGATGTTCAGCGGCTCGGCGCGCGAGCGCAGCACGTCGAGCGTGTGCGGAAAGATACGGTCCGACACCGCGAAGACGTCCGCCCCCTTCTTCTTCGAAGACCGATGCAGCAGCGTCATCGCTTCGGCGGCGGCCGTGGGCTCATCGAGCAGCGATGCGTTGGCCACATCCATCCCCGTCAGCTCCGCCACCATCGTCTGGAAATTGAGGAGCGATTCGAGACGGCCCTGCGCGATCTCCGCCTGATAGGGCGTGTAGGGCGTATACCAGCCCGGGTTCTCGACGACGTTGCGGAGGACCACGGAGGGGGTGATCGTGTCGTGATAGCCGAGACCGATGTACGTGCGGAAGATCCGGTTGCGCGATCCGATCTGCCGCAGATGCGAGAGGTATTCATGCTCGCTCTCGGCCGGAGGCAGATCGAGCGGCTGCTTCAACCGGATGCCGGCCGGAATGGCTTCGTCGATCAGCGCGTCGAGCGACCTGGCGCCGACGGCCTCGAGCATGGGCGCGAGATCCGAAGGGCGGGGGCCGATGTGGCGGAAGGCAAACTTGTCGGGGGATTCAAAAAGCACGCGTTTCTGCCTGGGGTTTGGACCGGTGGCGAAAGCCTAATCGTACTACAGGGTCCAGGCGGCAGCCAATTCGGCGCGCGCCATGTGTCAGACAGTCTTGAGCACGTCGACCGGCGAGACATCGTCGATGCCCGCCGTGGCTAACGCGGCGACCGCCACGCCGATCGCGCCGATCGTGCCGGCGACCAGCGCCATGAGACCGAAGTGGACGGGCGGCATCTGCACGAAAAGCGCTGCGCCCTGGGCGTTGATGAGCGCGCCGGCCGCGGCACCCGCCGAAGCCCCCGCCGTGATCTCGAGTGAGGCCTTGCGCACGACCTCGCGCCGCAGCAGGCCCGGTGCGGCGCCGAGCGCGAGTTTGACGGCAAGCGCCTTCCGGGCCAGGTGCAGCGCCGCTACTTGCTGCGCCGCCACACCGAAGAGCGCCAAGGCAGCCGCCGTCACGCCATACGTCACGAGCAGCAACGTGCGCGCTCGGTGCGGTCGCAGCGCGTGGTCCACGGCCGCTTCCAGCGGTTTCACTTGTTCCGGGCGGAGCCCGGGCAGCGTGGCGGCGGCCACACTCCTGATCCGTTCGAGCGCCTCGGCGCCTCCACCGCGCGCGTAGACCGTCATAATCCTGCCGAGTGACGGCGGCGTTGCGAAGTAGATGAGCGGATCCGGCGCGACGCCAATCTCACGGTCCGGCGTGTCGTCCACGACCGCCGCGATCCTTCCCCGCGTGGGCGTCGCGGCGACGAGCTGTCCAAGAGGATCTATATTGCAGGCACGGAGCTGACGCGCAAGGGTGCGGTTCACGATTGCTTCGCCGGGAGCTGGAGACCCGCCTTCAAAAGCCCCCTCGATCGCACGAATCCCCAGCGTGCCGAAGTAGTCGCCACTGACATAGTTCGTCCGTACGGTTCGCGGGGGGCAGTTACCGCCGGCCACGTGCAGAGTTGCGCGAAACGCGGCCACCGATAGGGGACGGATGAGCGACGCGCCGACGCGCTCGATCCCTGGCGTAGCTCGCAACTCCCGCACAAGCGCGTCAACCTCCTGCGCCTGCGCGCCACTCGTGCGGATCTCGATGACGCCCTCGGGAACGAAACCGAGGTCGGCACGCTGCACCGATATCAGGTTCGCCAGCGCGACGGCCGTCACGTAGACAATGGCGACACTCGCCGCCACCATGACGCCGGTCTGCGCGCGCGGGACCCATGAGCGCGCGGCTTCCGGGCGCAGCGCCCCGCCCGGCACGGGGCCCACGAATCCGACCGGACGCCAGTACACGCCAGCGCCAATCAAGGCCAGCGCCGCGCCCATCAGGGCTGTTCGCCACGAAAGGGCCGCCGGGGCATGACGGAAGAACTCCGCCGGCATGATCGAGACAAGGGCTCGCATGGCCGGAGCAACGACGACCGCCGCGGCGGCGGAGGCCAGCAGGGCCATCACAATGGTCGCGTGCGACCGTCGCCGCGCGATTTGTGCCTCGGTCGCACCGACGCTGCGCCTGATCGATTCGTCGTGCACGCGGCGCGCGCGGTCGGCGCCGGCCATCGCAAACAGCTGCGCCACCAGCAACGCGCACAACGCCGATGTCAACAGCATGGCCAACAGCGCCACCGATCGATCGGCCGGGCGATAGACGTCGTCAACAGGTGTCAGGATGAACTTTGGCGCGCGTGCCTGGAGCCGTGTGCGATCGACGCCGTCGGCAAGTCGTACGAAGCTTGGGATCTCGAAAGCGCCGGGCGGGTCTGCGACCGACCAAACGTTCGCACCGAACGGAAACCACGCGCGGTCCGCCATGACACCGACGATTTCGACGCGCTGGCCCTTCCGCCAAGGTGCGTCGATCAAGCTGCCGAGATGCCAGCCGAAGCTCTGCAAGACCGACTGGGCCACGACGATCCGCGGAACGGTGTTCCCCGCATCGTCGTCGTGCAGACGCCGTCCAGCGAGGGGCTCCAGGCCCACCGTCTCGAAAAATGACGGCGAGACACGATATTCGATAATCCTGACTCCCGCTTCCGCGTCAGACGTGGCGCCGGGCACGGCATGGGCATAGAACGACACGACCGCTGGATCGCGGAAGGCGTCGCGGCCTTGGGTGACCTCCGGACCGATGGGCCGCACGCCGTACTCGAACGACTGGGTGACCCTGAACACGCGGTCGGCGCCGCGGAAGGGGGACGGCGCCAGCAGGACGGAGTCGACGATAGCGAAAAGCGCGACCGTCATACAGACGCCTGCCGCCAGAAGGGCAAGGGCCAGAGGAACCTGTCCGCGCACCCAGCGGTGCCGGAGCGGCGACAGGAGCCCGTCAATCAAGTAGCGCAAAAACCTCTCGCTCCTGAAGGGTAGTCAACTTCCCCAACCATCCTCCGACGACGCGTCCGGCGGAATCCAACACAATCGTCGCTGGGGTTCCGGTGATCGCGGAAGGTAGCCGCACGTTCAACAATCGTGCGTTCCTTACGCCGTACGTCGAAAGAAACGCCTTCGTTTGCTCGGCTGATGTTGGTGAATGGAAGACGACATCAACATCTCGCCCCGGTGCGGACGCCAGGAGCCGTTTGTAAAAGTCCATGCTCTCGATACAGAACCGGCACGAGGGGCTGATTACGAGCACGACCGACCGTCGCCCGGGGTTGACGGCCATGCCATCGTAGGAGGTCCCAGGCGTCAACACCGTTCTGGCCGCTGGCCCTTCCGAGGCGGTGGACCGGTTGACCGCAATGAACCAGACAAGTGCCACTGCCGCGGCCACGAAGACAAGATCAGCCAGTTTGGTCATCGACGCCCTCCAGCGCCATCCCCTGGCTCGGCCGGCGGATTGACGCGCACGACGTCATACGTGAGCCCTGCCAGTTCGCGGCGCAACGTCCCGTCCAGGTTGAAGCGCTTCGATCGAATCGCGTGCGGCAGCCAGACGGCCTGGACCCTCCGGTAGTCTCGCAGTTCGCGTAGCCAATAACCGTCAGGTTCGCCGACGCCAGTGAACCGCGTCGCAAAACCGAGCGGGCGGCCAGACAGTCGATCGATCAAGACGATCACCGGCTGAGCGGCGCCGATCGAGAACGCTAGACATGCGCTGTTGTTCGTGTCGAACGCATGCGTGCAGATCTTCACGACTCCACCGTTGCCGGGCAACGCCCGCAACAGGTACTGAATGGCGTAGGTGGCGAGGTTCATCCGGCCGCGCCGTCGAATCACATCCGCATTCGCCCGTGTCGCCGAGTCGCTTGCGACTGTGCCGTCGGATGCGTACGCGACGATGCGCGTGCCGTCGAAAAGCGTGCGGCCGTGCGCAGAATCGATCCGATAGCGATCGGGAAACAAAATACGGGTGCGTTCGCCGTCATGAGTGAACTCGAGCCTCGCGACCCGATCCAGTGCAGCGCGCCCCCCGAGCGCCTCGCGCGCCTCTGGGTCGTTCACGAGCGCCCTGAGTGCCTCGCGCAGGGCGCCGGGGTCCTCCGGTGGCACCAGCAGCGCGGCATCGTGGAGGCGCCCAATCTCCGAGA
>JALYRV010000142.1 GCA_030855205.1 Acidobacteriota bacterium
CGGGGCCGCGGCTGTTCCCGCGGGCGCCGAGCTGCCGCCTCCGCAGGCGGCGATGGAGACTGAAGAGAGCGTCAGGGCAAGGAAGGCACGTTTCATGTCTCCCAGCTTAGGGAGCCGGAATTGCGGGGCGGTTTCTGCCGTGTAAACAGTGTGTAAACAGACAGTGGCACATCGCATGGTCGCTGGCCGTCTCCGCGTTGACTTTGGCTCTGGGGCTCAACATACTGGACGGCGTGTCTGTCCGCTGCAGACTTGGCCGCACCACTGCGACCCTTGCCGCATCCACGCTCGCCCTGATCGCCTTGCTGCCTGCAGCGCATCTGCACGCGGCACCGGACGATCACGGACAGGCCGTCGTGCACCGGCATGGCGCGAGCGCCGATCACCATCACGGCAGTTCGACCGCCACCCGTGCAGATCATTCGTCTGCCGCGGCGGTCGCCGTGGCCTTCGACCTCAGCCCGCAGACCGTTGCAGCGTCCGCCCAGCCGCGGCTCGTCTCTGCCGTGGCCGCTCTGACATCGGACACGAGTGTTTCCGTCCGTCCACGCGGGCCTGCCGGTCCACCCATTCATAGTCCCCCACGACTTCAGCTCCCACCGCGCGCCCCGCCCACCCGTTCTTAAGCGGCAATTCCGCTCGTAATTCCGTCGATACAACTTCTGCTCGAAGGTCCCCTTTGGAGGACTATGGCTCTATTTGTCTCCGTTCGACCCGTCGTCTGTCTGATCGCGCTTGCGGTGCTCCCCGCTGGCGTCGTGCGAGTGGCGGCGCAGGCGGTGCCGCCGAGGCCGCTTGGCGCCGAGCTGCCTGCCTGGCGCGCGGCTGGCGACGAGCGCGAGATGCGGATCGAGAATCCGACCGGCCAGGTCACGCTTCGTGAGGCGCTGGCGCTGGCCCTCATGCACAGCCCCGATCTGGCGGCCTTCGCCTGGGAAACGCGCGCACGCGAGGCGCGTCTTCTGCAGGCTGGGCTGCTCCCGAATCCGGTGTTCAGCGTGCAGGCCGAAGACCTCGGACGGTCGACGGACGCCGCCAGCGGTAGAGGGCTCCTCCAGCCGCAGGCGACGATCCAGTTGAGTCAGTTGATCGAGCTTGGCGGCAAACGGGCGGCGCGCCAGCGGCTGGCGCAATCGCATCAGCAGCTCGCGGAATGGGACTTCGAAGCGGCGCGTCTCGACGTGCTCACGCGTGTCAGTCAGGCGTTCGTCGGAGTGCTCGCGAATCAGCAGACGCTTGCGCTTGCCGAAGAGGCGATGCGGCTGGGCGACGAGATGCGGCAGATCGTGGCGACCAGGGTCGAGGCGGGCGTCGTGTCGCCGATCGAACAGACCCGCGCGGAAGTTGCGCTCGCGACGCTCCGGATTGACGTGGAGCGCGCACGCCGCGCCCTCGACGCCGAACGCCTGCGTCTGGCGCTTCTGTGGGGCGGATCCAATGCGCAGTTCGCCGCGGCTGTGGGAGAGCTGACGACGCCCGCGATGCTCCCGCCGTTGTCTGCACTCATGGAGCGCCTTGCCGCCAACCCCGACCTGGAACGCTGGGTTGCCGAGACTTCTCAGCGGCAGGCGGCGCTTGCGCTGGAGCGTTCCCGGCGCACGCCGGAAGTGACAGTGCACGCCGGCTATCGCCGGTTCACCACCATCGACACCAACGCACTGCTTATCGGCGCGTCGATCCCGCTGCCGTTCTTCGATCGCAATCAGGGCGCGATTCGCGAGGCGGCAGACCGCGTCGGCAAGGCCGGCGAGGAACAGCGGGCGGCCGAGGCCCGTGTCCGCGCAGCGCTTGGCGAGAGCTACCGGGCGCTCGCCACCGCGCATGACGAAGCCGAAGCCATCAGTGTCCAGTTGCTGCCAGGAGCGCGTGCGACGTTCGACGCGGTGTCGGAGGGCTACCGCCTCGGCAGATTCGCCTATCTGGATGTGCTCGACGCCCAGCGGACGCTGCTCACCGCGAACAGCCAGTACCTGCGCGCGCTGTCCGATTATCACCACGCCATCGTCGACGTGGAGCGGCTGATCGGGATGCCGCTCTCCATGGTACCGGCCACTGGCTCGGCCGTGGTCAAGTAGCGAGAAGGAATCGATGCAGAAGCGACACGCCGTCATCGCCGCCATTGTCCTCGTCGTGGGCCTCGTGTTCGTCATCGCGGTGGTGCGCCGCGAACCAGCCAATCCCCAAGGCGGCGCCGCCATATCGGAAGGGCCGTTGGCCTATCCGCGGGGTCCGCATGGTGCGCGCCTGCTTTCGGAGGGAGACCTGCAGCTCGAGGTCACCATCTACGAAACCGGCGTCGAACCGCATTTCAGGATCTATCCGTACGACGCGGATCTGAAGCCCGTGCCTCCGGGCGAGGTCGAGCTCGCTGTGGAGCTGCACCGCCTCGGCGGGCGGATCGATCGCTTCACGTTCGCTCCGGAGGCCGACTACCTGCGCGGCGAGGGGGTTGTCGAAGAGCCGCACTCGTTCGATGTGCACGTCCAGGCCCGGCGCAAGCCGAACGGCACGGCGCATCAGTGGACGTACGCGCAGATCGAAGGCAAGGTGCAGCTGGGCGCCGATCAGTTGAAGAGCGCCGGCATCGTCATCGAAACCGCCGGTCCCCGCCAGATGCTCACGACGATCGACGTGCCCGGCGAGGTCAAGGCGGACGACACGCGCATGGCGCACGTCGTGCCGCGGCTGCAGGGTGTCGTCATCGACGTGCGCAAGAAGGCCGGCGATCGCGTGCGCCGCGGTGAGGTGATGGCCGTCATCAACAGCCGCGAGCTTGCGGATGCCCGCAGCACCTACATGGCCGCGTCGCACCACACGGAGTTCGCGCGCACCAAGGCCGAGCGCGAAGAGCAGCTCTGGAAGAAGAAGATCTCCGCCCAGCAGGATTATCTCGAGGCGCGCCGCGACTATGAAGAGGCCCAGCTCGCCGAAGAGGTGGCCGGGCAGAAGCTCGTGGCGCTCGGCGCGTCGCCCGCGTCGCTGAGGACGCTGGCGACCGCGAAGCCCGAGAGCCTGCCACGGTATGAAATCCGTGCCCCGCTCGACGGCACCGTCATCGAGCGCGACGTGACGATCGGCGAAGCCGTCGCGGCCGATCGCGACATCTTCGTCATCGCCGACTTGTCGTCGGTCTGGATCGACGCGGCCGTGCCGGCGGCACAACTGGGCAGCGTGCGCCAGGGACAGGACGTCGTCGTGGTCTCGAAGGATCTCGCGCGGGATGTCGGCGGCCGCGTCACCTACATCGGATCGCTGGTGGGTGAGGGCACGCGTACCGCGACGGCGCGCATCGTGATCCCGAACCCCGACGGCCGATGGCGACCCGGCCTGTTCGTGACCGTGAAAATGGTGCAGGCCTCGGCAACCGTTCCCGTAGCCGTGCTGGCCGAAGCGATTCAGACGTTCCGCGACTGGCAGGTGGTGTTCGTGCGCTATGGCGACTGGTTCGAGGCGCGGCCGCTCGAGCTGGGGCGTTCCGACGGCACATGGGTCGAAGTGCTGAGCGGGTTGACGTCCGGGGTGCAGTACGCGGCGAAGAACAGCTTCGCCATCAAAGCCGAGATTGGCAAGCTCGGCGCCACGCACGATCACTAGTCAGGGACCAGCATGCTCGAACGAATTCTCAGATTCTCCATCGCGCAACGCTGGGTCGTGCTGGCCATCACGCTCGCGATGGCGGCGTTCGGCCTGTACAACTATCAGCGCCTGCCGATTGACGCCGTGCCTGACATCACCAATGTCCAGGTGCAGATCAACACGGAAGCGCCGGGCTACTCGCCGCTGGAGGCCGAGCAGCGGATCACGTTCCTCGTCGAGACCGCCATGGCCGGCCTGCCCAGGCTGATGGAAACGCGGTCGATCTCACGCTACGGCCTCTCGCAGGTCACGGTCATTTTCGAAGATGGCACCGATATCTATTTCGCGCGTCAGCTGGTGAGCGAGCGCATCCAGGAGGCGAGGAGCAATCTCCCGCCTGGCATCATCCCGTCGATGGGCCCGATTGCGACGGGCCTGGGCGAGATCTTTCTGTGGACCGTCGAATCAGAGGATGGCGCGCGGACAGAAGAGGGCCAACTGTACTCCGGGATGGACTTGCGCACGATCCAGGACTGGATCGTCCGGCCGCAGCTTCGGACCGTGCCTGGCGTTGCCGACGTCAACACGATCGGCGGGTACGCCAAGGAGTTCCACGTCGCGCCGGATCCGGACAAGCTCATGGCGTATGGGCTGACGTTCGCCGACGTACTGGAGGCGCTGGCCGACAACAACGCGAACGTCGGCGCCGGGTACATCGAGCGCCGAGGCGAGCAGTATCTGATTCGAGCGCCCGGGCAGGTGCGCGATCTCGCCGACATCGAGCGCATCGTCATCAGCAATAGCGAGGGCACGCCGATCTACCTGAAGGACGTCGGCGAGGTGCTGCTCGGCAAGGAACTGCGCACGGGCGCCGCCACGGAAGATGGACGCGAGGTCGTGCTCGGCACGGTGTTCATGTTGATGGGCGAGAACAGCCGGGTCGTCTCGCAGCGCGTGGCCGCGAAGATGACCGAGATCAACCGCACGCTGCCGGAAGGCGTCGTCGCCAAGACGGTCTATGACCGCACGCGGCTCGTCGACGCGACGATCGCGACGGTCCAGCACAACCTGGCGATCGGCGCGCTGCTCGTCATCGTCGTGCTGTTTCTCTTTCTGGGCAACATCCGCGCGGCGCTGATCACCGCGTGCGTCATCCCGTTTTCGATGTTGTTCGCCATTACCGGCATGGTTGAACGCGGCGTCAGCGGCAATCTGCTCAGTCTCGGCGCCCTCGACTTCGGCATCATCGTCGACGGCGCGGTTGTCTTTGTCGAGAACGCCGTTCGCCGACTGTCGCTGCGACAACATGACCTCGGACGGGTCCTGACACGGAGTGAGCGCTTCGAGACAGTGTTCGAGGCGTCGCGCGAAGTGCGGACCGCGACGATCTTCGGGCAGCTGATCATCATGATCGTCTATCTGCCGATCCTCACGCTGACGGGGATCGAAGGGAAGATGTTCTACCCGATGGCGTTCACAGTGCTCGCGGCGCTCGCTGGCGCGATGATCCTCTCCATCACGTTCGTGCCCGCGGCCGTGGCCGTGTTCCTCAGCGGTCGCATGTCGGAGAAGGAGAACCCTATCGTCTCGGCGGCCACCAGAGCCTACGTGCCGGCGTTGCGTACAGCGCTGCGGAACCGCGCGGCGACCGTGATAGGCGCGTCGGCATTGCTGCTCGTCAGCGCGGTGATCGGCAGCCGGCTCGGCACCGAGTTTCTTCCGAGCCTCGACGAGGGCGATCTGCTCGTCCACGCCCTGCGGATTCCTGGCACGAGTCTCTCGACCGCGGTCGAGATGCAGCACACGCTCGAGCGCAAGCTCAAGACGTACCCGGAGGTCGACTACGTGTTCTCGAAGATCGGCACAGCCGAGATCGCGACCGATCCGATGCCGCCGAGCGTCGCCGACACGTACGTCATGTTGAAGCCGCCGAGTGAGTGGCCGGATCCTGGACGGTCAAAGGCATCCCTCGTCGCCGAGCTCGAGACGGATCTGCTGAAGCTCCCGGGGAACAACTATGAGTTCATCCAGCCGATTCAGATGCGCTTCAACGAGCTCATCGCCGGCGTGCGCAGTGACGTCGCGGTGAAAGTTTTCGGCGACGACATGGAGACGTTGGCCGGCGTCGGCGACACCATCGAGCGCGTGCTGGCGGGCGTCGCCGGCGCATCGGATGTGAAGGTGGAGCAGGTGACCGGTCTCCCGCTGCTGACCGTGCAACTCGATCGCGAGGCCATGGCACGGCTCGGTCTCAATGTCGCCGACGTGCAGGACGTCGTCGAGGTCGCCATCGGCGGCAAGGCCGTCGGGCAGGTCTATGACGGGGATCGCCGTTTCGATCTGCTCGTGCGTCTGCCCGATCGTCTCCGTAGCGACATGGATGCGATCGGGCGCCTGCCGATTCCGCTTCCGGCCGGCGACCGCGCCGGCGTGAGCGGTGCCTCCGGCCGGCGGCAATACGTACCGCTGGAATCGGTCGCCACACTTGACGTGGCTCCCGGGCCGAACCAGATCAGCCGCGAGAACGGCAAGCGCCGTGTCGTCGTGACGGCCAACGTACGCGGACGCGACATCGGCTCGTTCGTCGCGGAAGCGGAGCAGCGGATTCAGGAGGGCGTCAGCATCCCGGCCGGATACTGGACCGCCTGGGGCGGGCAGTTCGAACAGCTGCTCTCCGCGCGCAAGCGCCTGCAGCTCGTCGTGCCGATGGCGCTCGTGCTGATTTTCGCGCTGCTCTTCGCGACGTTCGGTAGCGTGCGCGATGCGCTGCTCGTCTTCACTGGGGTGCCCCTGGCGCTCACGGGGGGCATTCTCGCCCTCTGGATCCTCGGAATCCCGTTCTCCATCTCCGCGGCCGTCGGCTTCATCGCGCTCTCGGGCGTCGCCGTCCTGAATGGCCTGGTGATGCTGACGTTCATCAACCGTCTGCGCGCCGACGGCGCGTCGCTGAACGATGCGGTGTTCGATGGGGCGATTGGGCGCCTGAGGCCCGTGCTGATGACCGCGCTGGTCGCCTCGCTCGGCTTCCTGCCGATGGCCCTGGCCACCGGCACGGGCGCCGAGGTGCAGCGCCCGCTCGCCACGGTCGTGGTCGGCGGCATTCTGTCGTCGACGCTACTCACCTTGCTGGTGCTGCCGGTGTTGTACCGGATGGTCGCGGGCGACCGTGCGGAAGGAGACGCTCGATGACACATGACGGCCCGCCGTTCTTTCCCAGCCGGCATCTCGTGCGGGGTTTCGCGGTCGCCGGCGCGTTCATGCTCCTGATGACCGCCGAAGCTCTGGCGCACGGTGTGTCGGAGGGCGATAAGGCGCTCATCCAGACCGGCCGGCAGATTGCCGTCTTTATCTACCTCGGCGCCAAGCATATGGTCACCGGGTACGACCATCTGCTGTTCCTGTTCGGGGTGATCTTCTTTCTCTACCGCATCAGGGACGTCGGCGCGTACGTGACGCTCTTTGCCGTCGGCCACAGCGTGACGCTGCTGTTCGGCGTGCTGAGCGGCGTCACCATCAACGCGTATCTGATCGACGCCATCATCGGCTTCTCCGTGGTCTACAAGGCGCTCGACAACCTCGGCGCCCTCCAGCGGCTCCTCGGATTCCAGCCCAACGCGAAGGCCGCCGTACTCGTGTTCGGCTTCTTCCATGGGTTCGGCCTCGCGACGAAGCTGCAGGATTTCGCCATCTCGAGCGATGGCCTCGTGTCCAACCTGCTCGCCTTCAACGTGGGCGTCGAGCTCGGCCAGCTGCTGGCGCTCGGGGCGATTCTGATCGCCATGAGCTTCTGGCGCATGTCCGCCGGCTTCCGTCGTCACGCCTTTGCCGCCAACGTGATCCTGATGGCGTGCGGCTTCATACTCGTGGGCTATCAGCTCACAGGGTTCTTCGTTCAATGAGCAAGGAGACCGTGCGTATGGCCAGTGTCGATCAGCAGCCCCTGCCCACCGTCAGGCAGTTGCTGCGCGCAATCCTCGTGGCGGCCGCGATCGCGGGTGTCATTCTGATCGTGGCGGTGCTGCCGGCAGAATACGGCATCGACCCGACCGGAATGGGCCGGCGTCTCGGGCTGCTGCGCCCCGCGGACGCGCCTGCGCCGATCCCCGCGCCCGACGCCGTCGTGCCGCCGGCAGAGCAAACCGGCGTGCTCGGACAGCCGGTCATGCGGGCGCCGGAGCCCTTCCGTAGCGACGAGGTGACGGTCACGCTGGGCTGGAGGGAAGGCATAGAGGTCAAGGCGCACATGCGCCGCGGCCAGCGCTTCGTCTTCAGCTGGGTATCGGTTGGCGGACCCGTTGACGTCGACATGCACGGCGAGGCCGCCGGCGCCCCGAGCGGCGAGTTCACGAGCTATTGGAAGGAGGACCAGCGCGGCAGCGGGCACGGCGCCTTCGAGGCCCCCTTCGACGGCACACACGGGTGGTTCTGGCAGAACTTCAGCGAAGCGCCCGTCACCATCACGGTGAAGACAAGCGGCTATTATCAGAAGATCGGGCGGCCCGAATGACACATCCGCACGCCGCCGGTACAACTGGAACCAGGAGAACTCACATGAAGCGTCTGACGCAACCGATCGTATTCCTCGCCGCCGCGGCGGTCGTCGCCCTGGTCTACGCGTCGCTCTCGGCGCACAACGTTCAACATACCGGCACCGTGCTCACGGTCGCCGCCAACAAACTCGAAATCACGTCAGTGAACAAGACCTCGAAGAAGGACGAGACCGTCGCGTTCGTGATCGACAGGAACACGAAGGTCAAGCGCGGCGAGAAGCTCGTGGCGTACGCGGATGCGAAGATCACGAAAGGCGAAAAAATCGTCGTGGTCGTCAACGCCGACGCGAGAGTCAGGATGCTGGCAACCGAGCTGAGGCTCGCCGCGCAATAGATCGGGTGCGCTGCCGTCAGCGAGCGCGGCGCTGCGGCATCGAGCGAGGGACGTCAGGCAGCGCAACCCTGCCGCGGAGCAGGAGCGCGCCGGCTGCGGCCAGAGCCAGCGCAAACATCTGCGCGAGGGTGAGCCCGAATAGAAGCTGCTCGTTGACGCGGATGAACTCGAGCAGGAACCGGAATCCGCCTGCGAGCAGAAAATACTGGCCGATCACGGCCCGGTCTGACGCGCCGCGCCGCCGCGCGCGAATCAGCCAATACGCGAGACCCCCGAGGAACACCGCTTCGTACAGC
>JALYRV010000143.1 GCA_030855205.1 Acidobacteriota bacterium
CCATCATCCAGTCGGTCTTTCCGGAGATCCACACGCGGCGCGAGGACGGCCGGTTCTGCCTCGAACTGGTGCTGTCGGAAGAACTACCGCTCACCTGACAGCCGCTCCATGAGCGCGCGCACGCGCCGCCGGCTCACGCGCAGCCGGGTGCCGTTCGACATGACGACATCCGCCACCTCCTCGGGCAGCGGCACGAGCTCCTTCACGGCGTCGAGATTGACGATCGCATTCCTCGAGATCTGAAAGAAGCGGTCGGCGTCGAGGCGTCCGGCCAGCTCCGCCAGAGGCGCCTGCATCCAGTAGTGCAGGTCGGCTGTGTCGAGCCGCGTCATGCCTTCCTCCGACGAAAAGAAGAGCACGCGATCACGCGGCACCACGTGCCACCGGTTGGCGCGCTTGCCGAGGAACCGCGAGAGCACGCCGGCTGGACGGGCCTGATCGCCTGTTGCGCCGTCGCGGAGCCTGGCGAGGGCCTTGTCGAGACGCGCGCGGCTGACGGGTTTGAGCAGATAGTCGGCGGCATCGAGTTCGAAGGCGTCAACGGCGTGCTCGTCGAACGCCGTGCAGAAGATCACGCGGGGCGTACCGGACGAGAGCGACGCGGCAACCTCGAGACCGCTGCAGCCCGGCATCTGGATGTCGAGAAAGAGGACGTCGGGGCTCAACTCCTCGACGAGCGCAAGCGCGTGCTCGCCGTCCTGCGCTTCGCCGACGATCTCGACCCAGTCGTGCGCGGCGAGGAGGCCGCGCAGCCGCTCGCGCGCCGGCGCCTCGTCATCGACAATCAGTGCGCGGATCTTCATGGCGTGCGCTCCGCCGCTCCGGTGGCCGGCATGATGATGCGGGCGCGTGTGCGTGCTGCGGCTTCGTCGCGCGCGAGCGTGAACGACGCGCGGCCATCGAAGTGCGCCTTGAGCCGATCGCGCACGTTGCGGAGCCCGTAGCCCGATCCGGGCGCCGCCGGCGCGTCGATGCCGGGGCCGGTGTCGGTGACGTCCATGGTGAGCGTGGTCCCGTCGAGCGCCACGGTGATCGCAACGGCGCCAGGCACGCGCAGCGCCGCGATCCCGTGCTTCATGGCGTTCTCCACCAGCGTCTGGAGCATGAGCGTCGGCACGCGCAGCGGCAGCGCGGCGGGGTCGGCCTCGATGGAGAACACGAGCTTCTCGCCGAAGCGCGCCTCCTCGACGCGCAGGTACGCACGCGCGAACGCGAGCTCTTCCTCGACGGTGCTCCAGTCGCTCTCCGATCGGCTGAGCGTATAGCGGAAGACGTCCGCGAGCTGTTCGATCGCTTGATCGGCACGCTCCGGGTCGCGCGGAATGAGACCGGCGATGGCGTTGAGCGCGTTGAACAGGAAATGCGGATTGATCTGCGCGCGGAGCGCCTTGAGCTCCGCCTCACTGGCCCGGAGCGAGAGATGACCCGCGCGCACGTCTTCGGCCTTGCGGCGCTCCTGCAGACGTGCCGTGGCGAGGAAGTGCCCGAAGACGTCGAGCATGAGCGCGAACAGCCTCCGGTCCTGGCTGAAGTACGGGCGCCTGCTCTCGCGCTCGCCGAAGACGGCCGACGCGACCACGGCGCCGCCGTGGGTCACTGGCAGCGTGACGACATCCGCGCGCGCGTGGAACGCCGGCCACGACGCATCGCCCCCAGGGCTCACGCGCGCGCCGCCGGGATCGACCGGCGTGTCAGCGCCGAGGGTGATGACGACCGGCGCGCCGGAGATCTCCGCAAGGCGGGCTTCCGCGCGCGACACGAGATCGGTCTCACTCGATGCGCCGCTCATGCCGGCGATGAGATGCCGCAGCGCGTCGACGGTCGGAAACTGGCGCCCGAGCCACCGGGCGTCGAGCCACGCGCCCGCCCGGCGATAGAACGGCGGCAGCAACAGCGCGAGCGGGCTGAGCAGCAGCGCCTGCACCCATGGCCGCAGGCTCGGGTGCACCGACGCCGTCGCCGGAATGATCGCGGCGAGGGCCAGCGTCACAACCGTGACCGTGCTCACGAGCGCGAGACCGCGCTTGACGAGCACGTCGAAGAAGTCGAAGCGGCTCTCGTAGTACGTACCGACCGCGAGGAATGCGAGCGGGAGCGACTGCGCGAAGATCAGCAGCGTTGCCGCCGCCCACGCGAGCCCCTCGCCCGCCCGCGCCAGAACACTCATGACGACGAACGCCGCCAGCGAGAAGACGAAGAGCGCGTTCATCCATCGGGAAAACGCGCGTGGCCGCCGCGCATGCCGCGGCCGTGCGCCGGCCCGGCGCCGCGACGCGCGCATCAGCAGCATCGCGTAAATGGAAACCGAGGCGAACAGCCCCCCGATGATCATGCCGAGGCTGTCGAAGAACGCGCGGGGCAGCTCGATGACGTCCCACACGTGCAGGAGGATGGCGCCACTCGAGGCAAGGCTCGCCGGATAGATGAGCGCAAGGAACCACGTCCACCTGCGGCTGACCGTGTCGCGCTCGGAGATGCTGTGCAGGACCGTATGCGCGATCAGCGGAGGAAACGACAGCGCGAGCAGCGCGCTGATCAGCCTCGGCAGCGACGCGGCGTGTCCCGACGACTCGTCGATGACGGCGACGATGTTGACCAGGAACCAGATGAAGCTGCAGATGGTGATGGCGCCGCTGACGGCGCGGACGTGCCGGGGCCCCTGCGGCAGGGACCGCTGCCCCGTCCATTTCCCCCTGTCCGGCGACAGGAGCCAGAAGGCGAGCATGGCGCCATACGCGAACGCGCCGAACGAGAAGACCAGCAGCGAGAGCAGAAGGAGCGGCTGGGGGAGGGGAGACACAAATGGAAACGCTGAAGTTGGAAGGTTCTTGGTTCTAAGTTCCCTCGAGGTACGTGTAGCCCTGCAGCCCGTCTTCGTAGAACCGCAGCAGCCGGCCCGATTCCTCGTAGTCCATGCGGCCCTCACGGACCGCCTGCTCGACCGACTCGCGCATCGTCTGCACGAGGCGCTCGGCGTCGAACTCGACGTAGTCGAGCACTTCCTTGACCGTATCCCCCTTGATCACCTCTTCGAGCTGCACGTTGCCGGCCGCGTCGAGACTGACGTGCACCGCGTGCGTGTCGCCATAGAGGTTGTGCAGGTCTCCCAGGATTTCCTGGTACGCGCCCACGAGGAACACGCCGAGGTAGTACGGATCGCCTGTGTACGGGTGCAGCGGCAGCGTGCGCTTGACGTCGCGCCGATCGATGAACGTGTCGAGCTTGCCGTCGGAGTCGCACGTGATGTCGCCGAGCACCGCGTGCCGCGTGGGCGGCTCGTTGAGGCGGTGAATCGGCATCACCGGAAAGAGCTGCTTGATGGCCCAGCTGTCGGGGATCGACTGGAACAGCGAGAAGTTGCAGAAGTACGTGTCGGCCAGCGTGTCGTCGAGCCCCTGGAGATCTTCGGGCACATCGTCCGACGCCTGCATCAACCGCCGCACCTTCGCGCAAATCGCCCAGAAGAGCGTCTCGGCCTGCGAGCGCTGCTCGAGCGGCAGATAGCCGCCGTTGAAGAGGTTGAGCGCCATGTCGAGCGCCTGTTGCGCGTCGTGATAGCTCTCGAGCGCGTTGCGTGCCGTCAGGTTCTGGTACGTCTCGCGCAGATCCACGAGCGGCTGTTCGACATCGTCGCCGGCGTCGCCGATGGGCGCGACTTCCTCACCGAACCCCGACACGCCGAGCACGTTGAAGACGAGGAGGCTGTGGTACGCCACGACCGCGCGCCCGCTCTCGGAGATGATCGTCGGGTGCTTGACGCTCGACTCGTCGCACACGCTCTGCACGTGATAGATGACGTCGTTGGCGTATTCCTCGAGCGTGTAGTTGACGCTCGACTCGAAGTTCGTCTGCGATCCGTCGTAATCGACGCCGAGGCCGCCGCCGACGTCGAGGTACTTCAGTCCCGCGCCGTTCTTCACGAGCTCGACGTAGATGCGCGCCGCCTCGTTGAGGGCCCCCTTGACGATGCGGATGTTGGGGATCTGGCTTCCGAGATGGAAGTGCAGCAACTCGAAGCAGTCCTCCATGCCGCGCGCCTTCAGCTCCGCGAGCCCCTTCTGCACTTCGGCGACCGTGAGTCCGAACTTCGAGCGGTAGCCGCCCGACGACTGCCAGCGCCCGCCGCCTCGCGCCGCCAGCTTCACGCGCATGCCGATCGACGGACGCACGCCCACCTTCTCTGCGTATTCGAGAATCAGCTCGAGCTCGGAATATTTCTCGACGACGGGGATGATGCGGCGCCCGATCTTCTGGGCCAGCATCGCCATCTCGATGAACTCGGCGTCCTTGAACCCGTTGCAGATGATTGGCGTGTCGTTGGTGGCCAGCGCGACGACCGCGAGCAGCTCCGGCTTGGAGCCGGCCTCGAGACCGAACCCGTAAGGGGCGCCGAACTGCAGCACCTCTTCGACGACCTGCCGCTGCTGGTTGACCTTGATCGGATAGACGCAGGAGTACTTGCCGGTGTAATTGTGCTGCTGGATCGCCGTCTGAAAGGCGCCGTGAATCTCTCCGAGTCGATGCTTCAGGATGTCCTTGAAGCGGATCAGGATCGGCAGGCCGATGCCGCGCAGCTGCAGGTGGTCGACCAGCTGTTTGAGATCGATGGCGCGATCGGTGTCCTTCGTCGGATGCACGACGAGATGTCCGGCCTCGCTGATCGAAAAATAGCCTTTACCCCACCGGCCGACTTCGTAAAGCTCGCTCGCTTCCGTCGTCGACCACGGCTCACCGGCGCGCCCGGCGCGCTGGACGCGGCCTGTCGTACTCACGCCGACATAATAACGGCTTTTTTCCGTGGCCGTTGTGGTTTTCAGGCCCGCCGACGCATCATAGGAGCTTCCCATGAGCACGCGGTACAAAGTCGTCGCCGGTATCCTGGCCGTCGGGGCGGGCATGACCTGCTTTGCGACCTACATGTCGATGCTTCTGACCCGCGCAAACGGGAGGGAGCCGATGCTGCTGCACCTGCTCGCCCTCAACGGCTCGTTCTGGCTCGGCTGGGCGGTGCTGTCGCTGCCGATCGTCGCGCTCTCGGAGCATGTGCGCATCGACCGCCGGATGTGGAAGCGTCCCGCCGCGATCCACTTCGTCGCCATGGTGATCTTCTGCGCCGCGCACATCGCGCTGACGACGTCGGCGGCGGTCGCCACGTCACGCCGTGTCATGGAGCAACGCGCAGCCGAGGGGCGCCCCTACACGCCGGTGATCTGGAGCACGGAGTACCGGCTGTCGTTCTTCCGGTTCCTCGACTGGGAGCTGCTCGGCTACGCCGCGATTGCCGGGCTGAGCCACGCCGTCTTCTTCTCGCGAGAAGCCCACCGCCGCGAGCTGCGGGGCGCGCAGCTCGAGAAACATCTCGTCGAGGCGCAGCTCCAGACGCTGCAGCGCCAGCTGCAGCCCCACTTCCTGTTCAACACCCTCCACGCGATCTCCGCGCTGATGCACCGCGATGTCGACGCCGCCGACCGGATGCTCACCCGTCTGAGCGACCTGCTCCGCATGACGCTCGATCCCGTGCGGCGCCAGCAGCTGACGCTGAAGGACGAGATCGACTTCCTGCGCAAATACCTCCAGATCGAACAGACCCGCCTCGGCGAACGTCTGACGGTGAGTTGGGAGGTCGACGGCGAGACCCTGGATTGCCTGGTGCCAAACCTTGTGCTGCAGCCGCTCGTCGAAAATGCCATCAAGCACGGCATCGCCCTCAAATCCGAGGGCGGGGCCCTGAGCGTCCGCGCCCGCCGTCAGGGCGGGATGCTCCTGATGGAAGTGGAAGATGACGGATCCGGGCCCTCCGAAACGGGCCTGGCGTCGCTGCAGAAGGGAATCGGGCTGAGCAACACGCGGGCGCGGCTGTCGCACCACTACGGCGCGAACTACCGCTTCGAGTTCCACAAGCGCGTCGGCAGCTTCGCCGTCGTCATCGCGCTGCCGTGGAAGGTCGAAGCACCGCAGCCGCAGTCGCACTCACGGGTCGCCTGAGCGCCGCGCCGGGCGCCACGGGCGCGTCCGGAAACACACCATGAAGAAAATACGAACACTGATCGTCGACGACGAGCCGCTCGCGCGCGAGCGCATCCGGGCCCTGCTCACCGAGCAGGCCGACATCGATATCGTGGGAGAAGCGCGGGACGGCGAAGAAGCCGTGCAGGCGATCCTCTCGCACGCCCCCGATCTGGTGTTCCTCGACATCCAGATGCCGAAAATGGACGGCTTCGAAGTCATCCGCACCGTCGGCGCCGACAACATGCCGCTGGTGGTCTTCGTCACCGCCTACGACCAGCACGCGCTCAAGGCGTTCGACGTGCGCGCGCTCGACTACCTGCTCAAGCCCTTCGATCGCGACCGCTTCGCCGAATCGATTGGCCGCGTGCGCCAGGCCATCGAGCGCACCGGGACCGACGAGATCGGCCGCAAGCTGCTCGAACTCGTGCGCGAGCTGAAGCCGGGCGCCCCGGCCCGCAGCGAGCGGCTCGTCATCAAGTCAGCCGGCCGGCTCTTCTTCCTGCGCACCGACGAGATCGACTGGGTGGAAGCGGCGGGCAATTACGTGAAGCTCCACGTCGCTTCCGAAGAGCACCTGCTGCGCGAGACGATGAACGGCATCGAGGTGAAGCTCGATCCGGACAAGTTCTTCCGGATACACCGCTCGCGGATCGTCAACATGGAGCGGATCAAGGAACTGCAGCCGTGGTTCAACGGCGAATACGTCGTGATTCTCCGCAACGGCACGAAGCTCACGCTGAGCCGCGGATACAGGGAGAAGCTGCAGGAGAGACTGGGCAGACCGCTGTAAGGAATCTGGCGGGGTGGTGAGATGGGATCTGGTGGCACCAGCCACCAGATCCCCACCCACCCGATCGAGCGAAGCCTACTTACCAGGCATCTTGAAAACTTTGTCGTCGAGCGCAACGTTGAACTCGACCTTGTCGAACGTGATCGTGACAGGACCGGTCGGCGCGTTCTGGCGGATGGTCATCGGCACCATGATTCCCTCGACCGACTGGTAGTTCGACATCTCGGTCTCGATCTTCATCGGGCCGGCGCCGAGATCGGCTTCCGACACGACCTTGACCTCCACGCCCGTCGCCGCGTCGATGTAGTACTGCTGCACCTTGCCGGTCTTCTTCGTCAGCTTCAGGTGATGGACCTTCATGCCATTGAGATCCTCGTTGCCGACGAGCTCCACGGTGTGGCCCTTGGCCTTGTAGTCGAGCAGCGCACCGTCGAAATCGGCCTGCTCCTTCAGCGATTCGGCCACGGCCCCTGGCACTTCCGCCGGCTCCGAGCTGCCAGCCATGGGATTGATCGCCCACGCCGTCGTGCCGTCATACGCCTGCACGATCGAGACGCCCTGGAACGACATGTCCTGGCGCATCATGTTGGGCCGCTTGGAAACGATGGTCATCGGAAGCTCGATGCCCTGCGTGCTGATGCGCGCGGTCATGCGCATCGACTGCACGGTCTTCCACTTCTCACCACCCTTGGCCTTGAAGTTCTTCGCGACGATCTCGTCGACCGTCTGCGCCGAAGCAACACCGGCCGACGTGAAGAGAGCCGCGAGCACCGCGAAAGAAACGAATGATTTGCGCAACATAACGTTCTGAAACCTCCTGCCGCATGGGCAGACGCTGGAAAATGAAAACCGGCTGGGGAGCGAGAACAACAATTCTAGCAGGTGACGCGAGCTCGACGGGCGGCCGCGCGGGGTGGGACAGGACGTTGAAGCGAGAACAGGTGAGACGCCAGGCCTCACCTGTTCCCAGAGATGCGCTGACGTACTAGATGCGCGTGGTGCGGCGGCCGGCGATCATGCGGTAAATGATGAGCAGCAGCAGCGCGCCGACGAATGCGGCGATCCAGCCCGCTTCCCGGCCATCGCCGATGATTCCCAGCGAACGTCCCAGGAATCCGCCCAGGAGCGCGCCCGCGATGCCCAGCAGTATCGTGACGATGATTCCGCCCGGATCTTTCCCCGGCATCACCAGCTTCGCCAGAGCACCCACTACCAGACCGAACAGAATCCAACTCAGAACTTCCATGCTTCCTCCTCGGGATCGCTCCTGTGCAAGACCCCGACCACAACAGGAAGCCACCCTGCAGCAGAGGCGGCCAGGGGCCGATAGACCAAGCGCCATGCTCCTGATACTGGCGCTGCTGCTGGCCGGCCCAGCTCAAGCTCAGCCTTTGCTCGAGTCCATTCGCGCGTCGAAAGTCGACGCGGGCGTCGCCCTGACCCTCCAGCTGTCCGCGCCCGCCGTGCCGGGCCGCGGGACCCTGCTCGAGAATCCTCGGCGCGTCTACTTCGACCTGCCGGGCGTCGTGCCGCGCGCCGGCGGCCTGACCAATGTGGGCTTCGGCGGCGTGGGCCGGGTACGCGTCGCGCTCAATCAGCTCTCGCCCCCCGTCACACGCGTGGTCGTGGATCTCGACGAGAAGATGACGTGGCACATCGAAGCCGGCGCCACGCCCAATGAGTTTCGCGTGATTTTCGAACGCCAGGGACAGGAACAGGGCCGGGTGATGATCCCCCCCGCCCCGCCCGCCGTCGACCGCAGGCAGCAGATCGCCGGCGCCCTGTTCGCGATGGCGCCGTGGCTGGAACAGATACAGGCCGGGACCGGCCCGTCGGATGCCGATCTGACGACCATGCTCGGCACGGCGGAGGGTCTGAGCACGGGGGCGCGCGCGATGCGCGCGTCGAAAACTCCCTCGGATCTCGCGGTCATGGCCGCGGCCGATGC
>JALYRV010000144.1 GCA_030855205.1 Acidobacteriota bacterium
GCTCGCGACCTTGCCGAGGCTCATCAGCAGGCGCAGATCTTCCCGATCGAACTGTCGCGAGACGTCGTGGGCGATCACCCAGACCGTGCCGACCGCGGCGCCGTTGACGTAGAACGGCGTCAGGAGCGCTTCGACGATCGGCAGCTCCGCGGCGAGATATGGGAAATGGCGCTCCGGGTATGAGAGGAGGACGGGCGCATTCCGATCGAGCACGACTCCGCATGGCCCGAATTCACGTGGCGTGCCTCCCCCAACCTTGTCGGCCCACCGTCCGGCCATGGCAGGCCAGAAAAAGCGCGTGCCATTCCCATCGAGCAGACTGATGCCGGCCGAGTGTGCGCGCGTCAGATCGAGAGCGGCGCGGGTGAGGATCTCCAGCACGTCTTCCGGCTTGGACGCGAGGCTTCCAGCCAGTGCGACCAGCGCGTCACTCTCGGCCCGATGATCCGGTGTTCGCCGGGGCCGCAGGTGGAGCTCGACGGTCGAGATGATGTTGTCCAGCCCAGCCGCTACGTCCAAGACATCCTCTGTCGCAGATCCTAGCACCGTTGGCTCATCCCTTGCAGTCGAGCCCGTGCATTCGATGTCATCTCCTCACTCCGCTCCTTCTCGTGGCAATGACCTGTCGAGCGCGTTCGCCGACAACAGTCCCGATTGCGTCAAGGTTCTGGACGCCGAGGGGCGGCTGCTCTGGATGAACGATCGCGGCCGTCACCTCATGGACGCGGGCGATCCCGCGCCCCTCATCGGTGCCTCCTGGGCCGACTTCTGGAGCGGCTCGCACCGGCGTGCGGCCAAGTCGGCGCTGGAGGCGGCGCGCGCCGGTGAGGTGGGCCGGTTCTGCGGCGAGTGTGTGACGCTCGCGGGCAGAGCCAGATGGTGGGACGTGATCGTGACGGCGATTGAGGGTGACGCAGATTCGCGAGGCTTCCTCGCGATCTCCCGCGACGTCACCGAGTTCGTGAGCGCGGCCCACGACCGGGATGCCTGTCTGGCCCGCGAGCGTGCGGTGCGTCTGGAAGCGGAGAAGACCGCGCGAGCGCGCGAGCGCGCCCTGCTGCTCGTCTCGCACGAGCTGCGCGCGCCGCTCAACGCCGTGCGGGGCTGGGCCAGCCTTCTGACGTGTGGTGCCTCGCCCGAGGAGTCCGCGAAAGGCCTGGCGGCAATCGTCGACAACGCCGGACGTTTGTCCGCGCTGGTCGAACAGCTCGTCGACGCGGCGCAGTATCAGCGCGCCGCCGCGATCGCGCCGGTTCCGAATTCGATCGCGTCGCTAGTCGATGCGGCCATCGCGAGCGTTGCGCCGTCGGCGCGCGCCAAGCGCCTGTCCATACGCCACCGCACCATGCCGGGCTGGGTCATGGCCGATTTCATGCCGGTGCAGCAGGCGATTTCCAATCTGCTCTTCAACGCGGTCAAATTCACGCCCGAGGGCGGGGCGGTCGAAGTCCGCTGCGTCTCCGCCGGCGATCTGGTGAGAGTCGCCGTCATCGACACCGGCGCCGGTGTCTCGGCCGACCTGCTCCCGCGGTTGTTCCAGCCCTTCACGCAGTCGCCGTTCCGTTCTGGTGGCGGTCTTGGCCTCGGCCTTTCAATTACCCGGGCGATTGCCGAAGCGCACGGCGGCTCCGTCGAAGCCTCGAGCGCGGGCGAAGGCCGTGGCTCGACCTTTTCTCTTCTGCTTCCGAAAGCGAATGATCCCCTTGTCGCCTGAATCCTTCGAGGTCTTCTACGCCACGCACGCGAGCCACGTGCGCCGCGTTATCGGCTCGCTGGTGAGACAGCACCAGGAGGCCGATGATGTGCTGCAGGATGTGTTCCTGCAGGCGTGGCAGCAGATGGGGCGCTTCGACGCAGCGCGCGGTTCGATCGAATCATGGCTCGCCACGATCGCGCGCAGCCGCGCGATCGATCGGCTGCGCGTGCGCGCGCGTTTTCTCGCGGCCGACGATTGGGACAAGATCGCGTCAGGATCGGCTGACGGCCTCACGCAGATCCTTCGCAGGGAGCAGGACGGTGCGGTGCAGGCCGCGGTCGACCGGCTGACCGACGCGCAGCGCCGCATGATCGGCCTTGCCTACGACGAAGGCCTGAGCCACAGCGGTATTGCGGCGCGGCTGCGCCGGCCTCTCGGTACGATCAAGACTCACCTGCGAGGCGCGCTGCGCGACTTGCGCACCGAGGTCGGCTCCGCTGGCTCGCCATTCGCGCGCTTCAGCGCGACGGACGGGCAGCCGCCGTTCACGATCCCCGTTGAAGGAGACGCCGGCTCGGTCCAGGCCTGGCCGGCCCTGGCCGCCGATGACAGCCTGCGCACGCGGCTCGAGGGGCTCCGTGTCGTGGCGATTGACGACGATGTCGAAGCGTTGAAGTTGGTCGAAGCGGTGCTGGCGCGCTTCGGCGCCACGACGTCCGTGCATGCGTCGGTCGCCAGCGGTATTGCTGCCGTCGAGCTGGATTGGCCGGATCTGGTCGTGGCCGACCTCGACATGCCCGGTGAGGATGGCTACGACTGCATCGCCCGGCTGCGCGCGCTGGACGCGGGCGCCCGCGGGCGCCTGTCGGTCGTGGCCTTTACCGGCTGTGTCAGCGAGCAGGAGCGGTCCCGCGTCACGCTCGCCGGCTTCGACGCCTACCTCACCAAACCCCTGCATCCGCTCGCCCTGCTGTCGGTCGCGGCCAGGCTCGGTCGCGCCCAGGCCGCCTGAGCAATGACGCGCGGCTGGTCCGCAACATCCAACCGCCCCGCTTCTCCGTAAGAATAGTGACGCCGTGGAGTAGACTGACGACGGCCGGACCACCACATCCATATGACCGACGACGAAGCCCGCCGTCTCCTTGACGAGATCGGGATGCTGCGCGACGGATGCGACCTCGATTTACTCGTCTACTTCGCGGTACATCCCCGCTGTCTCTTGTCGAGCGAGACGCTCGCGAACCGGCTGGGGTACGACATCGCCGCCGTGGCCGATTCGCTCGAGGCCTTGCTCGCGGCCGGCATACTCGAACGCAAGCAGACGCCCGCCCACGCTTCGCGCCTCTATCTGTTCGAGGCACGCGACGGCTCAGGGGACAGGATCGGCGAGTTCGTGCGCCTGGCGTCGACCCGGCCCGGCCGTCTCGCGTTCCGGCGCGCGCTGGCGGCATCACGCGAAGCAGGTGCGCGCGGCGCAACGCACGCACGCGTATCGAAGCCGCGCCCGAAAATGCCGGCCCACCGCCTGAGCATCGCCACGCGGAGCGCGGGCCGGCCGTCCGGTACCGGCAAACGGTAACCGTCCAGGAGCGCTTTGGAAATGTCTGATTCCTATCTCATTCCGACCGGCATCAAAGGCTTCGACGGGATTCTTGGCGGCGGCATTTCGCGGTCGAACGTGATCCTGATCGAAGGGGCGATCGGCACGGGCAAGACGACCCTCGGCACCGAGTTCATCTACCGCGGCGCGACGGAGTTTCGCGAGCCCGGCGTGATCGTGCTGTTCGAGGTGTCACCCGACAAGCTGATGCGCGACGCCGCGCGCTTCGGCTGGGATCTTGCCGCGCTCGAGCGCGATCGGCTGCTGAAGATCATCTACACCACGCGTCAGGTCTTCAAGCAGGAGCTGCAGCAGGCCGACAGCCTGCTGCTCGAGGAAGCGGCGGAGATGGGCGCGCGCCGGATCTACGTGGACGGCGTCGCCGGCGTGGTCGGGACGACCGTGGGCCAGGAGCCGCGCGAAGCGTTTCACGTGCTCGTGGAGGGCCTTCAGCGCGAACAGCTCACCGCGATGCTCACCGTGGAAGCCAGTCTCCTGCACGGTACGGGTACCGGCGCGCCGGCGCTTGCCGAAGAATCGATCGCCGACACCGTGATCCGCCTGCGGGTGGAAGACACCTATCGTGCGGCTGTGCGCTCGATCGAAGTCGTGAAGTCACGAGGCCAGCCGTTCCAGATGGGCCGCCATACCTTCCGCATCGTCGACGGGCACGGCCTGTCGGTCTACCGCCGCGTCCAGGCCCCCCGGCCGCCGAGCCGCGACCGCGCGGCCGCGTTCGATCCGACGTCGCGGGTCACGACCGGCACGCCGGGTCTCGACGCGCTCGTCAACGGCGGCTACTTTCTCGGCAGCACGACGGTGGTGTCGGGCATCTCCGGCGTCGGAAAGAGCGTCATGGGCCTGCAGTTCATAGCCGAGGGGGCGCGACGCGGCGAGCGATCCCTCATGTTCACGCTCGACGAGCAGGTGGCGCAGGTGCTGCGCAATGCCAAGAGCATCGGCGTGGATCTGGAGCCCGCCATCGAGAGTGATCTCGTGCGCATCCAGTACGACCCGCCGCAGGAGATTGAAGTCGACGTCCACTTTCAGGAGATCGAAGACATCGTCGAGGAGTTCAAGCCCACGCGGGTGCTCATCGACAGCATTTCGACCTACGGCTCGTCGCTGGGCACGGAGGGACGCGTGTTCCGGGATTTCTTTCATGCGCTCGTCGCATTGATGAAAGAGCACCAGGTGGCGGCCGTCTACAATCACGAGAATCCCGAGATGCTCGGGATGTCGTCGATGATGGGTGACTTCGCCATGAGCTCGCTCGTCGACAACATCATCCTGATGAACTGGATCGAGGCGGGGGACGTCTTCAGGCACGCGCTCACGGTCGCGAAGATGCGCGCGAATCCGACGACGCGCACCACGCACGAGTGCGAGATCGTCGACGGCAAAGGCATGCGCGTCCTGCCGCGCCCGCTGCCGTCGCCGACGGCCCGCGTGCCGTTCTCCGATTACGGCAGCCTGATCTCCCGCAACCCGGCGAGACGCCGCGGCAGACGCGAGCCTCAAGGCTCCGGAGAGTAGGACCCGCATGGGCCAACCCGACGCGCCGCGCTTTGGCACCGATGCCTGGACGCGCGCGCTCGCGACGTACGGCGCGGTGACGCAACTGACGGTGACCGTGTACGGAGCCGACGAGCAGCTCCTCGTTGGACCCCTCCCCTCGACCCCGTTGTTCCAGCTCTTCGCGGATCACGGCTACGCTCCCAATCTCATCGACTGCGCGCGAGAGTGTCTCGCGCAAGAGGGGGAATGGCGGCCGGTCGTGTTCGGGACGCCCGCCTCCGGACTGGCAACGGTCGGCACCTCGCTGCAGCTTGACGGCGTGACGGTGGGTGCGGCGGTCGCCTCGTATGCGCTCGTCGATTTCTGCCAGTCCTCCGTGATTCATGCGCTCGCCAAGGAAACCGGTGTGGCGTTCCGTGAGCTCTGGAGCATCGCGCGCCAGCAGCAGCCGATTCCGCGGCGCCGCCTGGTGATGTACGGAGAGCTGCTGCAAGTGCTCGGCGACACGCTTCTGCGCGAGAGCCATCGTGCACGGCAATCCGAGGAGTCCGCCGCCAGGCTCGAGCAGGAGCTGGCTGCCAAGGACGAATTCCTCGTGGTGCTGTCGCACGAGCTGCGCACGCCGCTGACGCCCATCCTCGGATGGGCCCGGATCCTCAAGACAGCCGGAGACGATCCGGCGAAGCGCCTGAGGGCGGCGGAGTCGATCGAGCGCAACGCGGGTCTGCAGCTCGCGCTCGTCAGCGATCTGTTCGATCTCAATCAGGCTGTCCGCGAGAAGATGCGCCTCAATCTGGCGCCACAGGATCTCGGCAAGATCGTGTGCGGCGCGATCGAGACCCTCGCGAGCACGGCGGCGGGAAAACGGATCGACCTGAAGTTCGACCTTGGAGAAGGTGCGGCACTGGTCGAAGGGGATCCGGTGCGGCTGCATCAGGTCTTCGCGAACGTGCTCTCGAACGCGCTGAAGTTCACGCCGGAGGACGGGCGCGTGCTGGTCACGCTCGAAGCCACTCCCGCGTCCGTCAGCGTCCGCGTGGCCGACAACGGCGAAGGCATCGACGCGACGTTCCTGCCGCAGGTGTTCGACGTGTTCCGGCAGCAGGAACCTTCCGGAGCCAAGCGCCACTCAGGCCTTGGGATCGGGCTCACGCTGGTGAAGCGGATTGTCGAGCTGCATGGCGGCAGCGTGGAGGTCGCGAGTGAGGGACGCGGGCTCGGCACGCAAGTGACGATCGAGCTCCCCCTCTACGAGCGGCCGGCCTCGATGCCGGCTGGTGGTCATACGCCAGCGTAGCGGCCTCCGCGCCCGGGCCCGGATCGGATGTGCGATTCGGCAGATTGCGCGTAGGATCTGCCGATGCGTTTCTTCGCAGCCTGCCTCCTTGCGTTCTGTACGGCCGTGACCCTGCCGCGCGCCCAGGCGCCGCCGCACATCGACTGGAAGGCCATCGAGGCCGAGACGATGCAGCACTTCCAGGCGCTGCTGCGGTTCGACACGAGCGACCCGCCCGGCAACGAGAAGCCCGCGGCCGACTACCTGCGTCAGGTGCTCGAGAAAGAAGGCATTCCCGTCACGGTCCTCGCGCTCGAGCCGCACCGTCCCAGCATCGTCGCGCGCCTGAAAGGGAGCGGCGCGAAGCGCCCGCTGCTGCTCATGGCGCACACGGACGTCGTCAACGTCGATCCGAAGAAGTGGACGCACCCGCCGTTCGCGGCGACCCTCGAGGGCGGATACGTCTATGGACGGGGCACGGTCGATGACAAGGACAATGTCGCGACGGCGCTGATGACCATGCTGATGCTCAAGCGGATGAACGTGCCGCTCGACCGCGACGTGATCTTCCTGGCGGAGTCGGGCGAGGAAGGGTCCACGCGCGTCGGCATCCAGTTCCTGGTCAATCAGCACTACGCCGAGATCGATGCGGAGGTCTGCCTCGCCGAAGGCGGGCGTGTGGCGCGCGAGGCCGGCAAGGTCAGGTTCGCGTCGGTGCAGACGCTCGAGAAGATTCCGTATGCGATCGATCTGATCGCGCGTGGGCCGGCGGGGCATGGATCGGTGCCGCTGCGCACCAATGCCGTCGTGCGGCTCGCGAAGGCCGTGGCGGCGGTGGCGGACTGGAAGCCGGAGATTCGTCTCAACGAAACCACGAGCGCGTATTTCGAGCGGCTGGCCACGCTGTCGTCGCCCGAGGCGGCGGCGCGCTATCGCGGCGTGCTCGATCCGGCGAAGGTCGCGGCGTCGGATGAGTATTTTCTCGAACACGAACCCGCGCATGCATCGGTGCTCCGCACGTCCGTATCGCCGAACATGTCACAGGGGGGCTATCGCATCAACGTGATTCCTTCCGAAGCGCGCGGTTCGCTCGACGTGCGCATGCTGCCCGACGAGGATCCGAAGGCTTTCCTCGAAAAGGTCCGCGCGGTCGTCAACGACCCGAACGTCGAGGTCGTGTTTGGCCAGCGCGACACGCGCCCGAAAGGGGAGACGCGGCTCGACACCGAGGCCTTCCGCACCATCGAGGCGGCGGTGCGCACGCACTACGACGCGGTCACGCTGCCCACGATGAGCACGGGCGCGACCGACATGTCGTATCTGCGCGCGAAGGGGATGCAGTGCTACGGCATCGGGCCCGCGCTGGATACCGAGGATGGGGCCAAGGGGTTCGGGGCGCACAGCGATCAGGAGCGCATCCTCGAGGCCGAACTGCACCGGTTCCTGCGGTTTCATTGGGATGTGGTGACGAAGCTGGCCGGAAGGCGCTAGCCTGGACCTTTCGCTGAGCCGCAGCTGATCAGCATTCAACCTCGTCCGTAGTCACTGGCACGCGTGATGCTTTTCTCGGCCACGGCTGTTACGGCGGGCTCCAGCCCGTCAGGCCATGGAGGATAAGAGACATGCGTAAGGTATTTCAGTTCGTTCTGCCCGCCGTCATCGCCCTGGCCGCCGCGTGCGCGGCGTCCGATCCGGGCATCAGCACCGCCGTCAAGACCAAGCTCGCGGCCGACGACACGGTCAAGGCCTATCAGATTGATGTCGACACCAAAGGCGCCGTTGTGACGCTGACCGGCACCGTGCCGTCGGCGGCCGCGCGGGATCGTGCGCTCGAAATCGCGCGCGCGACCGACGGTGTGACGCGCGTGGAAGACAAGCTCATGGTCAACGCGGCGGGCACGATGGATGAGCGCGCGCGCGGCCAGGCCGGCGACGCGGCGGCAGCCACGGGTACGGTTGCCGACAGGGCCGGCGATGCGGCATCGGGCGTCGGCGGCGCCATCACGGACGCGAGCGTCACGGCGGCGGTCAAGACGCGCCTGCTCGCGGATCCGGACGTCGCGGGGCTCAAGATCGACGTCGACACCACCGACAAGGTCGTCACCCTCACGGGCAAGGTCACCTCGGCGGCGCAGAAGACCGAAGCCGGCAGCATCGCGAAGGACACGACCGGCGTCACGCGCGTTGTGAACAACCTGACGGTCGGACGCTAACGATGGAAAGGAGAGGTGCCATGCGACGTCTGTCTCAACTCGCGCTGACCATCATCGTGGCGGCAGCCGCCGCGTGCGCCTCTTCCGATCCGGGCATCACCACGGCCGTCAAGACGAAGCTTGCGGCCGATGACACCGTGAAGGCGTATCAGATCGACGTCGACACCCAGGGCGGTGCCGTCACGCTCACCGGCGTCGTCGAGACCGATGCGGCGAAGGCAAGGGCCATCGAGCTCGCGCGCGGCACCGACGGTGTGTCGAGCGTGACCGATCGGCTCATGGTGAATGCGCTTGCGACGCCGGATGCGCGGGCGCGCGAGGCCGGCGGCGATGCGGCGGCCGCGACGTCGGCGGCCACGGCGAGCGCGTCCGGCTCCTCGCACGCCCCGCCCGCCTCGCGCAGCGGCGCGGACTCCGGCCAGG
>JALYRV010000014.1 GCA_030855205.1 Acidobacteriota bacterium
CTCTCGTATCGCAGGTGGTGACCGTCGAACTCGTACGTGTCGGCCGGCTCGACGTGGTAGAAGCGGTCGCTGTCGCGCATCGCCTCGCGCGCCCACGCGCGCAGCCGCTCGCCGTCGGCCGGCGGGGTGGCGGCAGCGGCGTCCGCAGGCATGTCGACCCAGTCGAGACCCCAGTCGAACGGCCGCACGATGCGATCGGTTGTGATGGAGGCGAGACGGCGCTCCCAGCCGTGGAACAGCCTGGCGATCACGATGGGCTCAGGCCTTGTCCGCGTGCTCGAGCAGGGTCTCGTAGGTGCGCTCGGCCGGGGCGGACATCTCGACCGGAAGGTTCGACGAGACCCATCCGGCTTCGAGGATGCCTCCCATCTGATCGTGCGCGCCGCCGAATCCTCCGCGCACGTTGCTGACGTCGCTGAACCCGAACGTCTCGAGCATCTGCGACGCCTTGAGGGAGCGCATGCCGGCCTGACAGCCGAGGAGCAGCTTCGACTCCGGCGGAAACGACGCTTTCATCACGCGCACGAAATCCGGGTTCTGCGCCATCTGGCCCCGGTCGTCATGCTCGAGCAGCGGAACGTTGACGGACCCTTCCGGATGGCCCGATGCGAACTCGCGCGTCGAACGCACGTCGACGTAAACGGATCCCGTTCCCTGCAGTTGATGGGCTTCTTCGACGCTCACATGCTTCATGACGCTTCATTCTCTCAAATGGGCAAAGTTGTTGCAGCGTGAACAGGCATGACACAGCCTGGCCCCCGCCCTCCCGAACAGCCGCCGTCACCCGGCCAGCAGCCGCAGAGTCCCGATGTGCATCCCGGGCCTCCGTCCGAGATCATGCCGGGGCTTCCGGCCGAGGTCACGCCGGATCCGCCGCCGGTCAACCCGGTGCCGCCGCAGCTCTAGCGCTTTCTGATGTGCCTCAGGCCCCCTGCGCGAACACGCGCTCGGTGGCTTTCGCAATCGTCAGCAGGGCCGCCGTCTCGTGACGCCGGCCTGCCAGCTGGAAGCCGACCGGAAGGCCCGGCTGCGGGACGGGAATCGTGACCGCAGGGTGGCCGCTGATATCGAACAGCTGCGTCAGCCGGAGCATCACGGCACGTACCGGCTCCACGCGCTCGCCGAACGTGATGTCGGGCGTTCCCAGCCGCGGCGCCGTCACGGCCATGGTCGGGAGCACGAGCGCGTCGACGCCGGTGAGAGCGGCGTCGACCTGGGCTGAGATGGATGCCCGCGCGGCCAGCGCGCGCTGATACTCCTCGATGCCGACCGACTGGCCCATCTCGAGCCGCGCCCGCACCGCGGCCGTGTAGCCTTCCGGGCAGCGCTCGATGTGGCCCTGATGCCAGGCCCACGATTCGTGGAAGACGATCGGCACATAGGCGGCCGACGTCGCCGCGGCATCCGGTATGGAGACCGGTTGCAGCCGCGCGCCGGCCCTCGTCAACATCGCGACCGCCCGATCCCAGGCTGCCCGCACGGTGTCCTCGAGCAGATCGAAGAAGTATTCGGCCGGCACGCCCAGCGTCAGGCCTCGGGCGTCGCGGTCGACTCGGGGCGCCTGCGGCGCGCCGGTCATCACGCTCCACATCACCCAGGCATCGTCGACCGTTCGCGCAATGGGCCCGACGTGATCGAATGACCGGCTCAGGGGGATGACGCCGTCGGTAGAGACTTCGCCGAACGTCGGTTTCAGGCCGACGAGTCCGCAGAGCGCGGCGGGAATGCGGATCGATCCTCCGGTGTCGGTGCCGACCGACCCGAGCCCTACGCCCGTCGCGACGGCGGCCGCCGATCCCCCGCTGGAGCCGCCGGCCATCCGATCGCGATCGAGGGGATGTCGGACGGCGCCGAACGCGGAGTCTTCGCTGGTCGTGCCGAATGCGAACTCGTGCAGGTTCGTCTTTCCGAGGCTGATCGCGCCGGCGGCGCGCAGCCGCGCGGCCACATCGGCGTCGCGCGCCGCGGGCGTATCGGGCAGCACGCGCGACCCCGCCGTCGTGACGGTGCCGGCGACATCGATCAGATCCTTGAACGAGATCGGGATCCCGTGGAGCGGCCCGCGCCACGCGCCGCGCGCGGCCTCCTCGTCGCACGCCATCGCCTCGGCTCTGGCGTCATCGGGCGTGAACGCAATGAACGCATTGGTGGCCTCGCCGTGCGCCGCATGATTCCCGATGGCGTGCTCGACGAGCGCGCGTGCCGTGGTTTCGCCGCGGCGGAGGGCGGCCGCCGCTGAAGTGATGGTCTCCATGGGGTGCGTCAATTGTAGCCGCCGCTGCACGGGGAGGCCCTCCTGTAAGACAATCGTGCATGGCCGCGAAACAGAAACGGGAGTACCACTGACATGTTCAGTCTGCGATTGACCGCGCTGGTGGTGTTGGTCCTTGCTCCTGCCGCAGCGGCCCAGCAGCCGGCTCTGCCCGCGGCGTCCGCCGCCGCGCCGCTCGCCATCGGCGAGACGTTCACGATCCCATCGGCGCTGCTCCGTGAGACGCGGCGGATCAATGTCTACGTGCCGGCGGGCTATGCGGAGTCTCCGGCCACGCGCCTGCCGGTGCTGTACATGCCCGACGGCGGCATCGCGGAAGACTTTCACCATGTGGCGGGTCTGCTGCAGGTGTCGATCGGCAACGGTACGATGCGCCCGTTCCTCCTCGTGGGGATAGAGAACACAGAGCGGCGGCGCGACATGACCGGGCCGACCGTCAACGAGGCGGATCGGAAGATTGCGCCGCGCGTGGGCGGCTCCGAGGCCTTCCGCGCGTTCGTGCGGTCGGAGCTCATGCCGGCGATCAAGGCCCGTTATCGCACGACGGACGAAACGGCGATTGTGGGGGAGTCGCTGGCAGGGCTGTTCGTGGTGGAGACGTTTCTGCGGGAGCCGGATCTGTTCGGCACGTACATCGCGTTCGACCCGAGCCTCTGGTGGAACAACAGCGCGCTGCTCGAAGGGGCCGGCGCCGAGCTGGGCACGCGCTCGCGCGCGGGGAAGACGCTGTATCTGGCGAGCAGCTCGGAGAAGGAGCTTGCGGAAGGCACGCGGCGTCTGGCGGCAATCCTCCAGAAGACGGGGCCTCCCGGATTGTCATGGCACTACGAGCCCATGCCCCGGGAGACGCACGCCACCATCTATCATCCGGCCGCGCTTGCGGCGTTCCGGGCGCTCTTCAAGCCGCGCTAGAAACCGAACGTCGCGCGCACCGTGACAGGCACGGTGTAGAAGTAGTGATCGATCGGCTCGGTGAGCTTGTTGCGGGCGAACTTGATGCCGAGCTCCACGCCAAGCGGACCGAAGCTCAGGCCGCCACCCCCCTCGGCGAAGATGCGCGAGCCGCCGCCGAGATTCGTGTCGATCTTGCCGACGCCCGCCAGCACGTGCGCATGGCTGCCGAGCCCCCAGCCCGGCGATCGATCCGCCACGATGATGCCGATGCCGGCATCGTAGGCCTTGCCGCCGGTCATCTCGTACGAGCTGATGTTCGACGGCCCCTGGATCACCGCGCGGATCACCGGCAGCGTTTCGACGGCACCTCGCAGCATCAGCGACGGGCCGCTGCCCGATCCGAAGGGATAGACGGCCAGCCCGAATCCACGCGACCGCTTGCGGAACTCGATCAGATCCACCTGCGTGATGCCGCCGTCCCCGCGCGACTCGTAGTCGTAGGTCTGGCGCTGAGAGTCAGCGAGGGGCCGGCCGACCAGCTGCTCGAAGGGATACTCCTTCAGGTGCAGCGGCCTCGAGTTGAGCCAGTCGGCGCTTATCGCAAACCACTGCTTGCGCGAGGGCTGCTTGAACTGGCGGAAGGTTTGCGCGGACGCCTCGGCTGCGAACGTCAGCAGCAGCGCGGCGCCAAGAAGGCACACGGTAATCTTTTTCATTGCCCTTGAAACTGCAGGAGCAGGTCAACTATTGCTGGGGTAAGCTGTCGCCGGAGACAGGATTTTATCACGTGTCAGAGACCATACTCGCCGCAGTCATGACCGCGCCTCGCGCGCCTATCGAGATCCGCGAGTTCCGCACGCCCGAATTGCCCGAGCGCGCCGGACTCCTTCGCACGGCGTTCTCCGAAGTCTGCGGGACCGACGTGCATCTGTGGCACGGACGCCTGAGCGGCGTGCCGTACCCCATCATCCCCGGTCACGTCACCGCGGGCATTCTCGACCGCGCGCGCGGGCCGCTGACGACGATCGAAGGCGAGCGCCTGCGGGAAGGCGACCGCGTCGTCTTCTTCGACGTACACCGGACGTGCGGGCGCTGCATGGCGTGCACCGTCAACCGCACGCCGACGCGCTGCTCGTCTCGCCGCGTCTACGGCATCACCGACTCCGCCGAGGAGGGGCTCTTCGGCGGATGGTCGCAGGCCGTGTATCTGGAGCCGGGCGTCGTGCTTGCGAAGCTGCCCGATTCGGTGACGTTCGAGGACTACATCGGCGGCGGCTGCGGGCTCCTCACTGCGGTACATGGCATCGAGCGCTCGGGAATCCAGCTCGGCGACACCGTCGTCGTCCAGGGCACCGGGGCCGTGGGCCTGAGCCTGATCGCGCTCGCGCGGATTGCGGGCGCCGGCACCATCGTCGCGATTGGCGCGCCGGACGATCGCCTGCGAATGGCCGAGCGAATGGGCGCGGACGTCGTGATGCCTCTCGATCGCACGACGCCGGAAGAGCGGTTGGAGACGCTCGCGGCCATCACGAAAGGCCAGCTCGCGGACGTCGTGATCGAGGCGGCCGGATCGGCGCATGCGATTGAGGAAGGGCCGAATCTCGCTCGCAACGGCGGACGCTACGTGATCGTCGGGCACTACACGAACGTCGGCGACAGCCGTCTCAACGCGCACGAGCAGATCAACCGCAAGCATCTCGAGATTCGCGGGTGCTGGGGAAGCGAGGCGGGGCACTTCCTTCGGGCGCTGCGGATTCTCGAGCGGCACGCAGCGCACGTGCCGTGGCGCGAGATTGGCGTGAAGACCTATGCGCTGACGGAGCTCAACGAAGCCCTGCGCGAGGCCGAGGCATTTGCCGTGCCGAAGGCGCTCGTCAAGCCCAACTAGCGCGCCGTCAGCAGCCCGTCGATCACGCCCTTGATCTGCGCGAAGGGGACCGCGCCGCGAATCGAGCGCACGATGCGCAGCGATCCGTTGGCGTCGGCGACCGCGAGATACATCTGCGGCGTGCCGTCGGCCCCGAGCTGCGTTGCCTTGTTGATGCTCTCGCGTACGGCGGGCTGCATGCGTCCGCTGTCGAGGCACGCATCGAACCGCGCGCGATCGAGTCCTACCGCTGACGCCAGCTGCTTGAGTTGCTCGGCGCCGTGCGTGCCGGCCGGCGAGAACAGCCGGTTGTGCATCTCCCAGTATTTTCCCTGCTCGCCGCCGCAGCGCGCCGCTTCGTGTCCCTTGAGCGCCTCGGGATGGAGCTGGTCGATCGGGAAGTCCATGAACACGTAGCGAAGCTTGCCGGTCGAGATGTACTCGCGCTCGAGCTCCGGCATCGTCTGCGTGAAGTGGCGGATGCAGAACGGGCACTCGTAGTCGGAGAACTCGACGAGCACGAGCGGCGCGGCGGCGCTGCCGCGCGAGGGCGCGTTGCCGATCGAGAGCGACGCGGGCCGCACACCCATCGACTGCTGCAGGCGGCGGAGCTCCTCCCCCATCTGGGCCTGTTGCAGCTTGAGCGCTTCGAGCTCCTTGCGAAGCGCCTCGACCTCCTGCGACTGGGCGCAGGCCGGAGTCGAGAACAGCACGAGCAGGGCCGCGGCGGCGAGAGCGATCTTCGGACGCATGGACGAATCTTATCCTGCGGGCGGGTCTTCGAGACCTTCGACGTCAGCGTGGCCCAGGCGTCAAGGCTCCTGGGTCGTCAGGGTCCCGCCGGGCGCCAGCTTCGCGCGCAGCTGCTGGCCGAGGCGCGCGAGCCGCTCGGCGCCGTCGACGATGATGACGTCGAACGGGCCCGCGACCTTGCGGATGAACAGGGACGGATCGCCAATCATGACGCTGACACGGACGCCGAGTCCGCCTCGGGCGAACGCCTCGACCGCGCGCGCCGCTGCGGCGCGGTCCCCCTCGAGGCAGATCATCATCCCGTCATCGGGAAGCGCGCGGGCCACGTCCATCGCGCGGCGGCTGTCGCTGCCGCCGACGACGAGCACGCGACGGGGCGTTTCCGTTTGTGGCACGGCTGTCGCGATTGTAAGCTGTGAGACCGGCTATGCGGCACACGCGGATCATCGCCACGCTCGGACCGTCGACGAACACGCCCGATGCGATCGACGCGCTCGTAGCGGCCGGCGTGGATATCTTCCGGCTCAATTTCTCGCATGGCACGCACGAGACCCACGCCGCACTCGTGCGCGAGGTCCGCCGCGCATCCGCTTCGGCCGGACGCTACGTCGCGATCCTGCAGGACCTGCCTGGGCCGAAGATCCGCATCGGCCGCATGCCGATGGCCGTCATCCTGGAGCGCGGCGCACGCTTCCGTCTCGAGACCGGGGACTTCGACGGCGATGTCACCCGCGCGTCGGTCGCGTACGCCGGACTCATCAGCGCCGCGCGGCCCGGCGATCGCCTCGTGCTCGACGATGGCCGCATCGAACTGGTCGTGCGCGAGCGCGCCGACGGTGTGCTCGACACCGAGGTCGTCAACGGCGGACGGCTCACCGGCAGCAAGGGCATCAATGCCCCGGGCGTGTCGCTGCCTCCGTCGGCCGTCACCGAGCGTGATGCCGCGGACCTGCGTTTCGGCGCCACTCTCGGCATCGACATCGTCGCGCTCAGCTTCGTGCAGACCGCGGACGATGTGACGACGGCGCGCCGCATCCTGCACGACGCCGGGCGGCCCCACGTGCCCATCGTCGCCAAGATCGAGCGGCCGCAGGCGCTTCCGGTGATCGACGAGATTCTCGACGTCGCGGACGGGCTCATGGTGGCGCGCGGGGATCTCGGGCTCGAGATGCCGCTCGAGCGCGTGCCCGCGGTACAGAAGGATCTGGTGCGGCGCGCGCGCCGCGAAGGCGTGCCGGTGATCGTGGCCACGCAGGTGTTCGACTCGATGCGCACCGAACCACGCCCGACGCGCGCGGAAGTCAGCGACGCGGCAAACGCCGTCGAGGACGGCGCCGACGCGATCATGCTGTCGGATGAAACGGCGGCCGGCGCATTTCCCATTCGCGCCGTCGAGATGCTCGATGCGGTGATCCGCGAAGCGGAAGCGATGCCGGCGGGGGCGCGCGAGATGCCCGTGCTCGACGATCCGATCTTCTCGCGGCACGGCCGCGCGCTGTGCGAGGCCGCGGTCACGCTCGCGCGCGGCGGGCAGGCCGACGCGATCGTTGCGGTCACGCGCGGCGGCAAGACGGCACGGCTGCTCTCCGCCTTCCGTCCGGCCGCGCCCATCCTCGCCGCGACGCCTTCCGAGGCGACCGCCGCCAGACTGTCGCTGCTGTGGGGGGTCACCCCCGTCGTGCTCGAGCCGGCGGCCCTCGGCGGTCCCGCCAACCTCGAGGGCGTGCACGAGGCGCTCGCCGCGCGCGGGCTCCTGGCGGCCGACGCGGTCGTCGTTTTCGTGCGCGTCAGCGCGGAGCTGGGAGACGCGCAATCCAACTTTCTGCATCTGCAACGCATGGGGAACACGTGAAGCTCTGGCGCCTGATCATCGACAACTCGCTGCTGCTCGTGGCCGGCGCGCTGGCCGCGCTCGCGTGGGCGAACATCGATCTCGAAAGCTACGAACACGTCACGCACGGGCCGCTGCATTTCATCGTCAATGACATCGGGATGGTGTTCTTCTTCGCACTCGCCGCGAAAGAAGTCTTCGAGGCGACGCTTCCGGGCGGTCCGCTGTCCTCGCCGCGCAAGGCCGCCACGCCCATCCTCGCGGCGATAGGCGGCATGCTCGGCCCCGCGCTGCTGTACGTCGCGTTCGTGTCCGGCTCTGGTGATCCCTCGCTCGTGCGCGGATGGGCCATTCCCTGTGCCACCGACATCGCCTTCTCGTATCTGGCCGTCGTCGCGGTGTTCAGCCGGTCGCACCCCGCGCTGCCGTTTCTGCTGTTGCTCGCCATCGCGGACGATGCGATGGGGCTGATCATTCTGGCGGTGTTCTACCCGAGCGGCGCCGTGTCGGCCGGCAACCTCGTGGCATGGCTGCTGCCCGGGATGGCGTTCGCGGAGTTGATGCGGCGCAGGAAAATCGAGAGCTTCTGGCCGTATGTGATCCTCGGCGGCGGACTGGCATGGACCGGGATGTACCTCGGCGGCCTGCATCCTGCCCTGGCACTCGTGCCGATCGTGCCGCTCATGCCACACGCCAAGCGCGACCTCGGGATCTTCGACGACCGAGAGCCGAATCGTCCCGACACGCTCAGCGAGTTCGAGCACTTCTTCAAGGTGCCGGTGCAGTTCGTACTGTTCTTCTTCGGGTTCGCGAACGCCGGCGTGCCGATGAGCGCGGTCGGCGTCGTGACATGGGCCGTGCTGGGAGCGCTGCTGATCGGCAAGCCGGTCGGCATCCTTCTCGCCACGCGGCTCGGCGAGGCGCTGGGCTTCGAGCGCGCGCCGGGCCTGGACTACCGCAGCGTCACCGTGCTCGGCATCGCCGCGGGCATCGGATTCACCGTCGCGCTGTTCTTCACGACAGCCGCCTTCCCCCCGGGCCCTACCCTCAACGCCGCGAAGATGGGAGCCCTCCTCAGCTTCGCTGCGCTGCCGCTCACGATTCTTGCGGCGCGGCTTCTGGGCGTGACGAAGACGCCGTCCACCTGACCTGCTGGTTCAGGTACGCGGCGCGCTTTCGACATGGCGCTTGAGCGCTGAGAGCGACGCGTGCCAGCCGCGCGTCACGACGTCGTAATAGCGGTCCCAGCGCGCCGAGGGTTCGTGCCCTTTCTGACGCACCGTCAGTCTGCAGCCGGTTCCCTGAGCCGCGCAGCTCACATGCAGGCTCATGGGACCGATCGGATCGCCGGACGGCGGCACCCACCAGCACTCGGCGACGGTGAACTCGCGTCCGGCGCGCACGTCGATCACGGTGCCGTGAAACACGCCGCCGAGCGCGCCGAGCTGATCTTCGACCCAGTCGCTCGGCCGCCATTCGATCGCGAACACGCCCAGCGGCACGGGCGTGGTCACCGATCGCACGGCGTGCCACCACTGCGCGAGCGCCGCAGGATCGAAAAAACAGTTGAAGACGGCCGCGGGAGCGGCAGCGATGTCGAGGGTGTGCTCGAACGACCTAGGACTTCGCACGCAGCGACTGGACGTAACCGGTCAGCGTCCAGACCTGCTCGCGGGTGAGCTTGCTCTTGAACGCCGGCATCTTCGGCTTTTCACGCCCGCTCCAAATTTTGTGAAAGACGATGCCGTCGGGGTTGCGGCCGGCGCGCTCGGGATTTGTGAGATCCATTTCACGCTTGCGTGACGGGATGGCGTCCGACCCGTTCCCCTTGCCTTCAGGGCCGTGGCAGCGCTCGCACTGCAGCCGGTACAGCCGGCGCCCCGCCGTCAGCGTGGCATCCGTGACCGCAATCGGGTTCTTCTCGTCGGCCGCTTCCGCGGGGAGCTGCCAGCCGTCGCCCTGCGCGGACGCCAGACCGAGGGTGGCGCACCAGAGGCAGGCCGAGAGCGCGACGATCCTGAGCTTCACGCGCCGATGATACATTGACTCTCGATGCCGACGAACAAGAAGCGCGCCTACTTCGACGAAGAGTTCCTGCGGAGCGACGATGCGCGGCCGATCCGGATTCTCTCCGAGTATCTCGACCCGCTCCGCCGTTTCAAGCGCGAGAACATCCAGGACACCGTTGTCTTCTTCGGATCGGCGCGCATCCAGAGCCGGCATGCGGCGCAGAAGGCGCGGGCGGCCGCCGGCAAGCTGCCTGCCGCGGCGCGCAAGGCCACCCACGACGCCGAAATGAAACGGCTCGCGAAAGCGGTGGAGTGGTCGCGATATTACGAAGAGGCGCGCACGCTCGCGCACATGCTGACCGAATGGGCGGTCGCCCTGCCCACCGAGCATGATCGCTTCGTGGTGTGTTCCGGGGGCGGCCCGGGGATCATGGAGGCGGCCAACCGCGGCGCGCGCGAAGCGGGCGGCAAGAGCATCGGTCTCAACATCAGCCTGCCGTTCGAGCAGGGGGTCAACCGCTTCGTCACGCCGGAACTCGCGTTCGAGTTCCACTACTTCTTCATGCGCAAGTTCTGGTTCGCGTACCTCGCGAAAGCACTCGTGATCTTCCCGGGCGGGTTCGGCACGCTCGACGAGATGTTCGAGATTCTGACGCTGGCGCAGACCGAGAAGCTCTCGAAGAAGCTGAAGGTGATTCTCTACGGCACGGAATACTGGGATCAGATTCTGAACTTCGAGCCGCTCGTGGAGTGGGGCGCGATCGAGAAGCCGGACCTCAAACTGATGGAGCGCGCCAACACACCCGAGGAGGCGTTCGCGTCGCTGCGCGACCACCTCGTGAAGCACCACCTGGCGCCGCCGACCAGGCAGGAACGCAAGGCCCCTGGCCTGGCGCGCACGCGCAGCTAATAGAGCAGGTACGCCGCGCGGGCCTGTTCGAACGCGCGCACCGCGCCGGTCCATCCGTCGGCAATCTCGCGCGCGCTGCGGCCATGGGCAATGGCCGCGCGCAGCTCGCCCGATCCATAGAGGATGTCGATCGGCGGAAGCCGGTATTCGTACTCGTACGGGCCTTCGCGCCAGCCGAACGCCGACGGATCCGCGTCGTGGAACGCCTTGACCGCGGCGACGCCCGTTTCGACCGATCGGAACGACCGGCGATCCGTGACATGCACCTGGCAGCCTCCGCACAGCACCTTCGCATGCTTGTGAAACGTCGGCTCGAACGAGTGCGGGCGGAACGTGGTGCCGGGCAACCCGAGCGCGTTGAGCCCGGAGACGAACGCTTCGGCGTCCTTCACCCACGGCGCGCCGAGCAGCTCGAACGGCTTGGTCGTGCCGCGGCCCTCCGAGACGTTGACGCCCTCGAAGAGCACTGTGCCGGGATAGACGACTTCCGAAGCGACGGTGGGAATATTCGGTGACGGCAGCACGAACGGGAGGCCAGTCTCGTCGAAGTACATCTCGCGGGACCAGCCCTGCATCGGCACGACCTCGAGCTTCGCGCCGAGGCGCTGGGTCTCGTTGAAGAAGTGCGCCAACTCGCCGATCGTCATGCCGTGCCGCATCGGGATCGGAAAGAGACCCACGAACGACTCGAAGCCCGCCTCGAGCATCGGGCCTTCCACCGCGACGCCGCCAATCGGGTTGGGGCGGTCGCACACGATCACGGGCAGACCGGCGCGTCCCGCCGCGCGCAGGCAGTACGCCATCGTGTAGATGTAGGTGTAGATGCGCGTGCCGACGTCCTGCAGATCGATGACCAGCGCGTCGAGTCCGTCGAGCATGTCGGGGGTGGGCTCCCGCGTGTCGCTGTAGAGCGAGTACACGGGCACGCTGCGCCTGACATCGCGCTCGTGCGGCGACTCGATCATGTTCTCCTGCACGTCGGAGCGGATGCCGTGCTGCGGCCCGAACAACGCGCCGATCGTGACCCCGGCCCCGGTCGCGCGATCGATGACATGCCGAAACCCGGCGTCAACCGACGCGGGATTGCACACGAGACCGATGCGGCGTCCCTTGAGCAGCTCTTTCTGAAACAGGATGTCGGTGCCGAGGATCACGGGCATAAATAATTAGGTAGCCTGAGTGGGTTGAGTGGGATGCGTAGGTTGGGTACGAATGTGGTTGAGCATCCACACCGCGAGCATGGCATCGCTGAAGGAGTTGCAGCGGAAGCGAAGCAGGCCGTCACCGCCGGAGACGATCACGACATCGCGCTGGTGGCGATCGACCTTGATGATGCGGCCGGCACCGAGCGTCACCGAGGCGCCTCCGGCAAAGACGATGCGGCTGTCTGTGACGAAGAGCTTGCCGAACGCGTCGGCGCGATCGGGCATCGACGCGGGGACGGCGAGGTGGCACCGGTCGCCGCCGATCGCCCGGTGCTGCGTCTCGAGCACGGGCAGGACGCCGGTCTCTTCGGCCTGTTTCAGCGCCGCCAGGCCGTCAGCCATCTCCTGCTGAATTTCGGGATCGTCGTCCGGAACGGATGCCGCGCTCCCCGTGAGCCGTTTGAGAAAACCGAACACTGCCTCACAGATTACACAATCCTCTCGAACCCCGAGTAGATATTGAAGCGGTCGTCGCGCAGGAAGCCGACGAGCGTCAGGCCGAACGCTCGCGCGGTGTCGACCGCCAGGCTCGACGGCGCGCCGACGGCGGCCAGCACGGGCGCCCCGGCCATCACGGCCTTGTGCACGATCTCGAAGGCCGCGCGTCCGCTGACGACCAGGATGCGTCCCGTCAGCGGCAGGCGTGACGCCATCAGTTCCGCCCCCACGAGCTTGTCGAGGGCGTTGTGGCGGCCGACGTCCTCCGCCACGGCGAGCAGCGCGCCGCGCGAGTCGAAGAGCGCCGCCGCGTGCAGACCGCCCGTGTCGTTGAAGATCGCCTGCCTGGACAGGAGCGCCGCGGGCAGGGCGCGCAGCACTGACGCCGTCACCTCAGGCCCCGCCTCAGCCCGCGCGGCACCGATGCCCAGCAGATCATCGATCGCTTCGCGGCCGCACATGCCGCACGCGCTCGTGCGCAGCAGCACGCGGCGGGCAAGGCGATCCTCGATCGGCACCCCAGCCGATAGCGCGGCCACGAGCTGACCGGCGGCCGGATGTTCGAAGCGGACGATATCGGCCGGGCCCGTCACGAAGCCTTCCGCGAAGAGCAGACCCGCGGCCAGATCCTCATCGCGCCCGGGTGTGCGAAGCAGCACGCCGAGATTGGTCCGCACGCGTGCGGCCTCCGGGCCGTGCTCGATCTCGAGCAGTAATGGTTCTTCGGCCGCGATGAGATCGGAATCCGACGCGAGGCTGGCGCCGCGGGCGTCGATGCGACGCACGGGCGCGATACGGATAGGAGAGTTGGGCACCGCGGGGATTCTAGCCCGCTAGCGCGATCCCTGCGAGGCGGCCACGGCGGCCGTCAGCGAGCGGGCGCGGCCTTCACGCGCCTTGAGCATGCCGTCAACCGACGCATGCGCCGCGAGGTCCGATGCGCCCAGCATCGCGAGCGCCTGCTCTATCGCGCTGCGCGTGGATCCGCCGCGCTTGTACGGGTCGCCATGTACCTCGACGAACACTTCATCGTCATCGCGCGCCGCGAGTACGGGCTGGTAGATGATCGACACGGTGTCACCGACCTCGATCTGTTCGAAGAGCATCTCAACGTTCTCCGGCGCCATGCGGATGCAGCCGTGCGTCGCATACTTGAAGATGCTCGCGGGCGCATTCGTGCCGTGGATGCCGATCGTCTGCGTGAGCCCTATCCAGCGCGACCCGAGAGGGTTGTCGGGGCCAGGCGCGACCTTCGTGAGTACGGGCTTACCCTTCTGAGCCATCTCGTTCTGAATCGACTTGGGCACATCCCACGTCGGATGCATTTCCTTGATGCGGACCGAAAACTCGCCGGTCGGCGTGCGCCATCCGCCACTGCCAACGGCAACGGGATATGACGTCTCGAGCGAGCCGGCCCGGAACACGAAGAGGCGCCGTTGCGGCAGATTGATGACGATGCCGTCGGAGACGCCGGGGGGCACGATGTGACGGTTGTCGATCTCGAGCGTATCGCCGGCCTTCAGCCGTGCCGAAGTGGTGAGGCCGTTGTCGCGCGCGAGCACAGCCGCTTCGATGCCGAACTTCGCCGCGACGAGCCCGAGCGTATCGCCGCTCGCCACGTAGTACTCGCGAACGTCCCCCACGACGGACGGCGCGGTGTCGGCAGCGAGCACGGCGGTTGCGGCAATGACGACAGCGGCGATGGACGAGAATCGGTGAATCCTCATGCCTTTCCATAGGCAAACGAGGGGCCGTTTCCGCTTTTAGAACTGCGCCGCGAACGTAATGCTGGCTGAGCGGCCCGGGGCGAGCACGGCGCGCGCGTCCTGGCTGGCGAAATGCGTTTCGTCGAGCAGGTTGCGCATCTGGACGCGGATCTCGAGCTGGCGGATGAGCCGAACGCCTCCCGAGAGGTCGAGGAGCGTGTAGCCGTTGACGAGGCGCTCGGTCGGGCCCGGGCGTGCGTCCTCGCCGAACCATCCGATGCGCGCCTGTGTGAAGGTGCGCGTGCCGAACGTCTTGCGCACGAGCGCCGTGAACGTCGCGGGCGAGATGGAATCGAGCGCCGCGTCCGTCTCCGCATCCTCGCCGCGCGCGAGCTGTGCCGTCAGCTCCAGCGAGAGCGCGTGCGGCAGTGTGGCCTGCACCTCACCTTCGATCCCGCGAATGGTGGCCTCGCCTCTGTTGCGGAAGAAGAAGTTGTCACCGGCGCCGAAGCGCTCGATCAGATCCTCAATCCCGTAGTGATAGGCATTGACGCCGAGGCGCATGTGTCCCGCGGTGTAGCGCGCCGCGCCGTCGAACTGCAGGCTCGTCTCCGGATCGAGGTCAGGGTTGCCTGTGATGAAGCCGCGTCCGGACGGTCCGCGGAAGTAGCGATCGGAGAGCACCGGATCGCGGAAGCCACGCGAGATCTGGCCGGTGAACGTCAACCCCGCGAATGGGCCCACTGCCGCAGACACGAATCCAGACAGTGCGTTGTTGGAGGTCGATCGATTCGGGAAGAAGCCGCCCGGGTTCTCGGTGGTCACGTAGTCGAAGCGCCCGCCGCCACTGACGACGACCCGGGAGGCGACCGCTGCATCGAACTGGAGGAACGCGCCCGCATCGCGGCGATGCGCGTCGTCGACCGAGACGTTCTCGCGTGTCGACGTCAGCGCGCCCGCGAGGTCGTACGCCTCTGAGATGTCGAGCGCGTCGAGACCGTAACGCCCGTTGATGTCGAGGCCGGTCATCAGCCGCGCGTCTCCCAGCAGCCGCTCGGACACGGCGCGCACCTGATAGTCCTTCGAACGGACATCGGCCCGTTCGACGCTTCTGGCCGACGCCGGCGTCGCGAAGCGGTCCTGATCGGTGATGTTCCTGTAGGTGCTGAAGAGCCCGTCGATCGCCAGCCTGCCAAACACGCCGGCGTTCTCGACCTTGTAGTTCGCGGTGAAGCGATGCGACGTGTCCTCGGGATAGAAGAAGCGCACGGTCGATGAGTTGTTGCGGGGGCGCTCGATGTCCCTGCCGAAGTCGCTCTGCGAGCCGAGCGACAGGTGACTGCTGCCGAAGACGTGCGTCGTGCGCGCAAGGACGCCGTAGTCGTGCCAGCCTGAGTTGAAGACTGTGCCTTCGGGACTGTTCCAGTCCTCCGCGTTGCGGTAGTGCGCCTGGAAGAAGACGCCACCCTTCGAAAACCCCTTGCCGATCTCCGCGCTGCCGCGGCCTTCCGGCACACCGGCGCCGAGCGTGCCGAGGAAACGCACGCGCAGAGGATCGCCGGCCTCTGCGCGGCGCGTGCGGGCCGAAATCACGCCGCCGAACGCGTCGGACCCGTACGCGACCGAGCCCGGCCCGCGCGCGACGTCGACGCCGTCGAGCGTGGATGGATCCAGATACGTGGCGCTCGGGCCGATGCGGCGCTCCGCGTTGACGCGGCCGCCGTCGATGAGCAGCAGCGTGCGGCCCGAGGCGAGCCCGCGCACCGCGGGTACGCCCGCATGGCCGTCCGACACCTGATTGAGCCCCGCGACATTCTCGAGCGCCTGCACCAGATTCTCTGGTGACCGTACTTCGATGTCCCGTCCCGACACGGACGTCATGCCCGCTGCCGGGGATGCGTCGATGCTTGGCGCGGCTCCGCTCACGGTGATCTGTTCGGCGACGGCCGCGTCGATGCGTACGGTGAACACGCCGCCCTCCAGCGTCTCGATCAAGATCGGCTTGGCCATCGTCCCATTGGACAGAATCACCAGGACCTCGAAGGGCGGTTTCGGATCCGGTCTCCAGGAGAATCTGCCCGCGGCGTCGGTCTTGACGGATCCCGTGAGGCCGAGGATCGACACGTCCGCGTTGGGCACCGGACGGCCCGTCCGTTGATCGAGGATCACGCCGTCGAGCGCCAGCGCAGGGGCACCGGAGACGAGGAACAGGGCCAGCGAGAGGCAGAGCGTGCGCATGCGGATCACTCCACTCTAGAGGCAGGCGTCGTCTACTACCAGTGTCGTTGCGCGGCGTGGCGTCAGGGCAGGTATGACACGGCTGCTTCGAGCACCGCGTGCGCGGCACGCGAACCGGAGCCGGTCAGCGCGGCGGCGCAGATCGCGCCAGCCACGACCGTGCACGCCGCGATGAGCGCGCGGGTACGGCCCGGACGCGCAGTGTCCTGCGACCGCGTGACCAGCCGGCGGACACGATCTTCGATGCCCTCGCCCCGGTAGAGCGCGCTGGCGGGCAATGCGATCGAGCCCGGCCGCGTGGCGAGACGCGCGACGCGCACGAGCGCCGACGCGAGGTCCGTCCTGGTCGACGCCGCATCATCGGCGCGGTGCTCGATCGCCTGATGCCAGGCCGACGCGATGCGCGCGGGCACGCGCGTGAGCGCGAGGAGGTCGGGGGCCGCGTCCATCATCAGCCGCACCACGTTGTCGCGGGCCGAGACGTGGGCGCGCTCGTGCTCGATGATGGCGGCGAGCTCCGGCGCCGGACACTCACGCAGCACGATGGACGAGATGAACAGGCGGGGCCGCGCGGTGCCGACAACGGCGACGAGCGGGAAGGGCACGTCGATCTCGTAGGCCGGCATGCCGGCGCCCGTGACGCGCGCCGGCCGGGCAACGGAGAGCCACGCCTGCCGCAAGCGCGCGGTACGGAGGATCGCGCGGGTGCCACGCGCGAACGACGACAGGAGAATCAGCACGCCGCCCAGCGCGGCGGCCGCGATGAGGTAGCCGGTGCTTTCACCGTCGGCCCGCTGTTCGTGCGCGTAGTATCCGGGCGCGAGCACGAGGAGCGTCAACGCGAGCGACACCGCGGCCGGCATCAGGCGAAGAAGCGCGAGGCCGCCCGGGCGCCAGCCGCCCGCCGCGCGCGGACCGACCACGGCGCGCGCACCTGCAAAGGTGATCAGCGAGACGATGGCGCTGGCGCCGAAGAAGGTTGCAAGGACCACCAGGGAGAACCGCAGCTCGAAGGTCATGACGGCTCTTCCTTTCGCTTCTCCCGGATCAGACGCTCGAGCTCGTCGAGTAGCGATTCGTCGCGGGCGCTGACGGCGTCGACGAAGAAGGAGAGGAGCGGGCCGGCGCCGGCCGGGTCGGCGAGGAGCGGCGCCAGGGCGCCTCCGGCGATCGAGGCGCGGTAGTGCTCGCGGGAGGTACGCGGCGCGTAGACGAACGCGCGGCCTTCCTTGACACGATCCAGCACGCCCTTGCGGTGCAGCCGATCGAGCGTCGTCATCAAGGTCGTATAGGCGATGCCCGGGAAGGCGGGCTGAAGGTCGCGCACGTTGCACGCGCAGCCGCGCGCCCAGAGGGCGTCGAGCACACGCGCTTCGAGCGGGCCGAGCCGGGAATCGCTCATGAACATGCTCAGCTTATAACGGCGGCGGCAGCCGCCGCGTTTCCCTGGCCGCGAACGCTTTGCGGTGCCGGACACGTTTTCTGGCGATGAGCGGGAACACGAACATCCACATGCCCCCCAACCAGAGGAGCAGCAGCGTAAGGGCCGTGGGGAAGAAGATCCAGAGCTTGACGGGATCCCCGAAGACCGAACCGTCGTGAATCGACTCGATCCAGTCGGACCGGCGGAAAGCGATCTGCTTGATCTCGCCCGTGCCGAGGTCGATCTGCGCCTCCCAGTCGGATTTCAGCCACGCCTTCACGATGCCGCGTCCCACGCGCACATCCAGCCGGTTCACATCGTCCCAGCTCGTGACGCCGAGCCGGGGTTCCGCCTTGAGTGCCTCGAGGATGTGACTCAATTCGATCACGGGCGCCGTCACGCTGCCGCGCTGTTCGGGGGGCTGCACCCACGTCCAGTGCTTCTTCAGTTGCAGAACGATTCCCGTGCAGATGATGATGAACAACGGCACCGCGACAATCGCGCTGGCCCAGTAGTGGACCCTCCTGTTGAGGACGTTGAAATGCATGCGGTAATGAGGATGCTAGCGGCCCTGTGCGTGCTACTACCAGCAATCGTAGTTGCGGCGCAGCACCCCATTCGGCCGGTCGCGGGTGCATGGCGGGCGGAGGTGGTGGCCGGTGCCACCGTCATCACGCATGACGGCAAGGCGTGGACCGCGAAAGAGGGCTACCCGCTCGCGCTCTTCACGGCGCCCGAGTCCTTCGGCAACGGCACCGTGCGGATGCAGTTCAAGCTGATCGACGGCAGCGACGATCACACGGCCGGCCTCGCGTTCGGGCACAACGGCACGTCGTATTACTACGTGCGCTACAACACGAAGGACGGCAACGTCGCGCTCTGGCGGATGGACGGGCCGGCGCGCACCGTCATCAAACATGGCGAGGCGCACGAGCAGCTGGCGAAAGCGGAGTGGCACCAGCTCGAGCTGACTGTCACGGGCCGCACGGTCCGCGCGACGGTCAACGGGAGACTGCGCGTCGAGCACGAGCTCGAGGCACCCCCGGTGGGCCGCCTGGGACTGTGGACGAAGCCGGACGCGACCAGCGCCTTCACCGTGCCATCGGTGACGCCCGCGAGAGGCCGCTAGCGCCCGGTCAGAACGCGCTACCGTTCGACAGCAGAATCACGGCGGCGCAAATCGCCAGGGCGGCGCCGGCGAGCGCGATCATCTGGCCGTGCGATTCGGTGAACCCGCCGGCAAACGGCCGCATGGCCGCCTGCACGCGCTTCGGCTCTCGCGCGGCCACCATGCCGACAATGATCAGCCAGACGCCCATGATGAAGACGATTTCGAAGCGGTGTCTCGCCATCCCCAGCGTGATGGGGAAGGAGAGCACCATGCCGGCGAGCAGCCCGTTGCCGACCGCCAGCGGCATGTAGAGCAGCCACCTCGACGACCCCGTGAGCTTCCGGGGTGAATACCGCACCTGCGCGCGCGCAATGATGTAGGCGACAACGAGCAGCACAGCGCCGCCGTCACCGAACGTCGGTATCGACAGGAGCGTGAGGAGCGCCAGCAGCACGGGCATGCCCCACTCGCCCGCGAGCGCACGCTGCGAGTCCGCCACGGCATCGGCGACGTTGTGCCTGTACCACCGGGCCGGGCGCTCGGCCGCGGGCCGCACCGTGTCGCTCCACTGCGTCGGATTGCCCAGGCTGCTGAGCACGCTGTCGAGCGCCTTGACGGTGACGGGCTCGGGCATCGCCTCCAGCTCCGCGTGCACGTGCGCGCGCAGGTCGTGTGCGACCTCGTCCGGATCGATCGACGGATCGCCGGCGATCGAGACGCGCGCGCGGCCGAGCCAGGCTTCGAAGTGTTGGGAGGCGTCGGGGGTCCACGTTTTCATCGCACACCTGCTTTCTGAGACGAGTGCCGGAGTTCCTGCACACTCGAGACGAGCGACTCCCACGCAGTGTTCATTTCATCGAGCGACGCGCGTCCGGCGCGCGTCATCTCGTAGTACTTGCGCGGCGGGCCGTCGGGGGAGTCTTCGATGGTCGCGCGCACGAGGCCGTCGGCCTTGAGCCGGCTGAGGATGGGATACACGGTGCCATCGCCGATCATCAGGCCCTCGTGCCGGCGAAGAATCCGGACGATGTCATAGCCGTACAGGCGATCGCCGTTGAGTGCGTTGAGCACGGCGAGCTCGAGCGCGCCCTTGCGCAACTGTGTCGTCCAGCTCATGGCCGGCACTATACGTGATTACAAGGTAGGTGGCAATAGAGACTAGCGTGGCCGAAGAAAAGCCGGGCCGCACGTACGGCCCGGCTCGTGAGGTCGGCGTTCAAATCAGAGCGTGCGGATGCCCTTGCTCTTGTTGGTGCCCTGCTGCGGGATCGGCTCTTCCGTTTCCGACGGTTCGACGAGCGGACGATGCGCCTGATCTTCGGCGCTCTCGTGCACAGCCGCTTCGCGCTTCTCTTCCTCAGGCCCGCGGTTGTGGATCGGAACGTGCGGTTCGTTGTTCATGCGGCGCTCGTGTGCAAGCCGCGTGCGCAAAAAAAAGAAGGCGCCCGGGCATGCCCCCCAGACGCCTTCTACCGAGCAGAGGAGAAAGCGCGAGTTCCGCGGTCATATCACCGACACACTCCCCAGCGTTGTCGGCAACACGGCACATCGGAACTCAGCGCGTGCTTCCCAAGATTGCACGGGGCATGCCCGAAGCTGAGCCCCAATTCGTACGAAAACACGCCTGTTTTCGTGGTTCGTCGTGGAGGCGCGGCCAATCTTTGGCCCTGTAGCCAAGCTGTTGGCCGGTAGTTGCTTGAAGCGATTGAAGGATTTCCGAGGGATTTCCGCAACTCGGCCGGGCCGACCGGCGTCACAATGGACAGTAGATATGAGAATCACGATGCTCGCGTTCTCCGTATCGGCGGCCCTTCTCACGGTCGCGTGTGGCGGTTCGTCTCCGACGACGCCCAGCGCGCCGGCGCCTATTCCAGCCGCGGACGCGTGCGGCGCGCTTGGCTCGACGCCGGGGCAGCGCATCGACATCCTCAGCGGCGCCGAGTGTGCCAACTTCGACAGGGCGCCCATCGTGAAGCTCAACATGCGCACGGCCGACAACGTCGGCCTCGGCGGATGCACGGGCACCATCGTGCATCCCCGCGTCGTACTGACGGCCGCGCACTGTCTGGACGAAGACGTCGGCACCGTGAGAGTGTGGCTCGGCAGCGGCGACGAGATCGTCGCCCAGGGTTTCACCTACTATCCGGGATACCGCTTCAATCAGTCGGGATTCGACGTCGGCGTCATCGTCGTCGGGCAGGATCTGCCGCGCACGCCGATGCCGATTCTCACGAGCCGCGACGGCCAGGTGGGCGAGACGGCGATCATTGCCGGCTACGGCCGCGACGACAACAACGTGACGTTCGCGCTGCGCGCCGGCAGCACCACGCTGTCGGCGGTCGGCGCGTTGCTGCAGACGATCTACGCCCCCCCCGCCAGCTCCGTCTGTCAGGGAGATTCGGGCGGCCCCATCCTGTTGCGGCAGAACAACGTGTGGGCGATCGCCGGCATCACGTCGGCGACCTCCGGGAGCGTCTGTAACACCGGCGAGAATTTCTACCAGCCGGTGCGCAATCAGAGCGTGCTCAACTTCATCCTCCAGCACGTGCCGACCATCGGGCAGCGCTGAGCGCCGGCGCCGCGCCTACGTCTTCGCGTTGGCCTCGAGCTGCTCGCGAAGCCCATCTTCGGCCGCGCGAAGCTCCGGCGTGAGCGCGGCGCCGAAGTCGTCAGCCTCGAAGACCTGACGGATTTCGATCTCCGAGTCCTCGCCAGGCATCGGGCTGGGGCACTTCCTGACCCACTCGATCGCTTCCTCCTTCGACGCCACGTTGAAGATCCAGAAGCCCGCGATGAGCTCCTTGGTTTCGGCGAACGGCCCGTCCACGACGGTGCGCGTGTTCCCCGAGAATCTGACACGCGCCCCGTTCGAGCTTGGGTGCAGGCCTTCACCGGCGAGCATCACGCCGGCCTTCACCAGCTCTTCGTTGTATTTCGCCATGTCCGCGAGCAGCTGCTCGCCGGGCATCACCCCGGCTTCCGAGTTCGGGCTGGCCTTCACAATCACCATGAATCGCACAGCATGTCTCCTCTATGACATGGTCGAACGCCGAAGGCTGAAATCGACAGTGGGACCGGAGGTCCGAAGCACACCACATGCCGCGGTCGCGTCGGAGCAGGACGGATCGGATGCTGCAATGAGCGCCGGCGGAGGTTCCATGAGCGACAAAGGCAACGACAGGCATCCTGCCAAGCAGGACGAACGCAAGACCGACGAGCATCCGAAGGGGAACAGCGGCGGCAATGCCGGCGCGGGCCGTTCGGGCAAGGAAGGCATGGGCGGCGAGAAGCCCAGCGACGGTCAGGGCGCCGGGAGCCAGACGCCGGGCCAGCCCCGCCGCTAGCCATTTCCGAACCGCGCGCCCGTCCGGCGCGCGGTTCTGCTTTGTCGCGCCTCTCGTTTTCTTAGCAGGGAAGCCCGGCCGCAGCGCGCCCGCTCGAGCTCGACATTCCTGCACAACCCGCTACTATCGATCCAGTTCCATCAAACAGTTTCGCGCGCGCGTGTAGCGCCGTGTCTCGTTTCACACAGATATTGCCTGGCAAGGATCGGTGCTGATGAACAGAGAACGCTCCCTCACTGTCTCGAACACCGTACTCGTTGCGGCGATTGCCGCCATCGTCGCCGCGACGGCAGGCGTGGCCAATCTGCGTCATGTGATCGCCGGTGACGCCGTCACGCGTCTGACGAGCGTCTTGCACACGACTGATGCGGCCGCCCGCATGGGCGCGCGGCATGCCGCCGACATCGCGGCGATGCAGACCTTCCGCCCGGGTTTCCGGTTCTGGCAGCACGTGTTCGCGATTCCCGACGGTTCGGTCGTCTTCGGCAGCGCGCTGGACGGCCGGCGCCTCGCCGTCGTGCGCGCGTCGAAGGGGCTCGATCGCGAGTCGATCGCCGGCAGGCTGGCCGCCGGCGAGGGCCCGGTGCTGCACAACGAAACGCGCGGGACGTTTGCCTCGCCCGGCCTCGACCAGTACGGATCGCTCTTCGCGGAGTGGGGAACCATCTACGCGCGCTTCGGCGTGCCGCGCGAGATCGGCCTGGCGCAGGCGCTACTCGAATCGGGCTTCATCGGCACGCGCCGCTCCGAAGCAGACGCCGTCGGACTGTGCCAGTTCCTCGAGAGCAACTGGAAGCTGATCGATCGGCTCGACCCGTCCGTGCTCGAGATCGAGAATCAGACAACGCAGGCGGCGTATTGCGCGGCGTATCTGATGGTGCTGTCGACGAAGTACGACTCGTTCATTCCCGCGCTGTCGGATCATCATGCGGGCGGCACGAACGTGGGCCGCGTGCTCGTCAACGGCGAGCGCCTCGGCGGGAAGCATCCGCGCGATCAGTATTTCCTCGGGTCGGACCTCGCGGTCGGCCTGCGCACGATTGGCGTGAGTTACAGCGACATCTACGGCTCGTACGGACCGCGGTCGTATCGGTACGCCGAGATGGTGTTCGGCAACGCGTCGCGGATCGAGCACACGATTGCCAACACACGGCAAACGCGCGTCTACGCGATGCGGACGGATCGCGCGATTGCCATCGACGAGATCGTGCGGCGCAGTGGCTTGTCGCCGGTCGAGATCCAGCGCTTCAATCCCGCGCTCACCAAACAGGTGCCCGCCGGCGCGACCCTCTATCTTCCGGCCTACGACGCGGCCTTCGGTGCGGACGTGTCGTTCTGGCATCGCGATGCGCCGGTCGAGTACCGGGCCCTGCTCGACGAGTTCACGGCAGTCGACGTGACGCTGCAGGAGTGGGAGACACCGCGCTTCGCGGCAACGCTCAAGGAGTTCGAGCGCCGCTTCCGCGAGACCGGTACCGAGGAAGGGACGGTGATGGCCACCGTGCTCTCTTACGTCAGGCGCGAGGCAGCGGGTCCGCGAGCGACCATCCTGTCGACCTTCCGCAACAGCCCGGCAGTGCTCGATTTGTTCGCGCAGGGTGTGCGCGCGACGGAACACGCCGCGGAATAAACGAACGGCACGGAGTGCAGCCGCGGGCCCGCCGCGGCGTCACGCCTGTCATGCCCGCGCGGCCGGCTCGACGCACAGCGCGTCTGCCGAAGGCCCCATTCCCGGCAAGCCACTCCCGCACGGTGAGCACCGGACATCCCGCCACGCGCAGCACATGCTCGGCCACGCTTCCAACCAGTACGTGCTCTCGCCGTGCGACCATGGTGACGTGGACACTCCAGCGTCAGGCCGGCAGCTCGAGATCCTGCTCGACAACCACAGAAAGTTCCTGAGCTTCCTCCAGGCCCGGGTTGGCGAGCGGGCGATCGCGGAGGACATCATTCAGGATGCGTTCGTGCGCAACCTGTCGAAGATCGAAGACCTGCCCGATGCCGCAGTCGTACCCTGGTTCTACGCAACGCTGAGGAATGCCGTGATCGATCGGCACCGGCGTCAGGTGGTCGAGCACACGCGGCTCGATGCGTTCGCGCACGAACTCGAACGGCGTGAGACCGCCTCGGAGGAGATGGAGCGGGAGATCTGCGCGTGCGTAGGCCGCCTCGCGGAGACACTCAAGCCCGAGTATGCCGACGCGCTGGCGCGGATCGATGTCGAAGGCCGCGCGGTCAAGGACTATGCGGCCTCGCTCGGACTCACGGCTGGCAACGCGTCGGTCCGCGTGCACCGCGCCCGCCAGGCCCTCCGGAAGAGGGTCATGGAGTCGTGCGGGATGTGCGCCGAGCACGGGTGCGTCGACTGCTCGTGCGCCGGACGCCGCTGAGCTCGTGACACCGGACTGTAAGGTCTTCCGGCGTCCTGCGTTATGACCGCAGAGGGAAACATGGAATCTACGAAAGTCAGAGATGTCGTCTGCGGCATGACCATCGACCCGGCAAAAGCGGCAGGGTTGTCGGTGCTCGAGGGCCAGACCCACTACTTCTGTTCGAAAGGGTGCAAGGCAAAGTTCGACGCGGATCCAGCGAAGTTCATGACGGCCACTGTGGCGGAGCTGCCGAAGAGCTCATGCTGCGTGCCCGCAGCGGCGCCTGCAGCGGCGGCCGCAGCGGCGCCGGCCGCGGAGGGGGCCAGCTATACCTGCCCGATGCACCCAGAGATCGTGCGCGACGGGCCGGGCGACTGTCCGATCTGCGGCATGGCGCTCGAGCCGCGCACGGTGACGCTCGATGATGCGCCGAACCCGGAACTCGTAGACATGACGCGCCGTTTCTGGATTGGGGCGGCACTGACCCTGCCGGTCTTTGGGCTCGCGATGAGCGACATGGTGCTTGGCCCCGGGCTGGGGGGACGTCTCGATCTCCGCATCGTCAACATCGTGCTGATGGCGTTGTCGACGCCGGTCGTGTGGTGGGCCGGGTGGCCCTTCTTTGCGCGGATGTGGGCGTCGGTGGTCAATCGGTCGCTCAACATGTTCACGCTGATCGGTATCGGTGTCGGGGCCGCGTACGCCTACAGCGCCGCCGCGACGCTCGTGCCGGATGCGTTTCCGCACGGATTCACGATGCACGGCGCCGTAGAAACGTACTTCGACACGGCCGCGGTCATCACCGTACTCGTGCTGCTCGGGCAGGTGCTGGAACTGCGCGCGCGCAGCCAGACGTCGTCGGCCATCCGTCAACTGCTCGGCCTCGCGCCGAAAACGGCGCGTGTGATTCGCGACGGCACTGAGGGGGACGTGCCGCTCGCAAGCGTCATCGTTGGCGACCTGATTCGCGTCCGGCCAGGTGAAAAGGTTCCGGTGGACGGCATCGTGACGGAGGGCCACTCGGCGATCGACGAATCGATGGTGAGCGGGGAGCCGATTCCTGTGACGAAGGAGCAGGGCGATCGTGTGACGGGCGGCACCATGAACGGCACGGGTTCCCTCGTGTTCCGCGCCGAACGCGTCGGCGCGGACACGTTGCTCTCGCAGATCGTGCGCATGGTGGCCGAAGCGCAGCGCAGCCGCGCGCCGATCCAGCGTCTCGCCGATCAGGTCGCGGGCTACTTCGTTCCCGCCGTGCTCGCGAGCGCCGTTCTCACGTTCATCGCGTGGTCTGTGTGGGGGCCGGAACCGCGGTATGCGCTCGGTCTCGTGAATGCCGTCGCCGTGCTGATCATTGCGTGCCCCTGCGCGCTCGGACTCGCGACGCCGATGGCCATCATGGTCGGAACCGGAAGGGGCGCGACCGCTGGTGTGCTGATCAAGAACGCCGAGGCCCTCGAGCGCATGGAGCGAGTCGATACGCTCGTCATCGACAAGACGGGCACCCTGACCGAGGGCAAACCAAGCCTCGTGACCGTGCAGGCGGTGCCCGGGTTCGACGAGGCCGAGCTGCTCGAAGCGGCGTCTTCCGCCGAGCGGTCCAGCGAGCATCCGCTGGCCGCTGCCATCGTTCGCGGAGCGCAGGAGCGCGGAGTGCCGCACCTGCCCGCGGAGCATTTCGATTCCGTCACAGGCAAAGGTATCAGCGCCGTCGTCCGCGGCCGGCAGGTTCTCGTCGGGACGGCGGATCTGCTACACGAGCGCGCGATCGACATCGATGCGCTCCGTCCCCAAGCCGAGGAGCTCCGCCGCCAGGGACAGACGGTCATGTTCGTCGGCATCGACGGCAAGATGGCCGGCCTGTTGGGCATCGCCGATCGCATCAAGGCGTCAACCCCCGAAGCACTTCGTGCGCTGAAGGCCGAAGGCCTGCACATCATCATGCTGACGGGTGACAGCCGGACGACGGCAGAGGCCGTCGCTGCGACGCTCGGCCTGAGTGATGTGCGCGCCGAGGTGTTGCCCGCTCAGAAGCGCGACATCGTGCGCCAGCTCCAGGCCAAAGGCAAGGTCGTGGCGATGGCCGGCGACGGCATCAACGACGCACCCGCGTTGGCGGAAGCGACCGTCGGGATGGCGATGGGGACCGGGACGGACGTCGCGATGGAGAGCGCCGGCATCACGCTCGTGCAGGGGGATCTCCGGGGCATCGCGCGCGCGCGCCGCCTGAGCCGGGCGACGATGGGCAACATCAGGCAGAACCTGTTTCTCGCGTTCGTCTACAACGCCGCGGGAGTGCCCGTTGCCGCTGGTCTGCTGTATCCGTTTACCGGGACGCTGATCAGTCCGATCTGGGCGAGCGCGGCGATGACCCTCAGTTCCGTGTCCGTCATCCTGAACGCGTTGCGTCTTCGAAGGCTCGAGCTCTAGCTCACACCCTGCGCGCGGCGAAAGCAGCGGCCGGGCCGGCGGGCAGTCCGGCCCGGTTCTACTTCGTCGCGGCCAGGCGCGCGCCGACTTCGATGAGCTTCGCCGTGAAATCCTTGTCCGACACGACGGTCACGACGACGCGCGTGCCGACTGCGACGTCGGCGGCCTTCATGACCTTCTTGTTCCGCGTGACTTTCGTCGTTTTCGCCAGCTTGATCGTGTGCTCCTTACCCGCTGTGTCCTTCACCATCACGTGATCGGCGGCGATCATCGTGACTGTCCCCATCACTTTGTGATTGGGATGGGCCAGGCCCACACCGCTCATGAGCAGTAAACCGAACGCTATCGTGGCCATGCCTCGTGCGAGTGTCTTCATCATCGTGTCTCCTTGTATGAACCGCATCAGTGACCGTGTCCCGACGTCCTGGGCGCCGGCGCTGCGGCAGGGTCGCCGCCCCCGCGCAGAAATGCTTCTTCTTCGAGCCGCTGCAACCACGCTTCGATCGAGAGGGGATTCAGTTCGGCCATGTGCTCCAGTTCCTCGGCCGTCAGCTTCGGCAGCCGCCGGATGAACTGCACCAGGTGCCAGGATGCGCGCTCGCCGTCGGCCTCGCGTGTCCCGAAGCCCGGCATCCCGGTGAACGGAACCCCGTGCTCGATGATGTAGAAGAGTTGACCATCAGTGAGATCCTGCGTGCGCGCGAGACGCATGTCGGGGGGCTTCGGATAGAGTCCGCGGCCGAAGTCGGTGTCGCCCGATCCGTCGTTGCCATGGCACGTCGAGCAGTGGTCGGCGAAGTGGGCGAGCCCGTTCCGGAAATCCTCCTCGGTGAGCGGTTCCGGATTGGTGCGGTTACGGGCGTCCCCCGGAATGGCCATGGAGCGCAGGCGCAGCGCGACTGCCGTCTCGAAGCGGCCGGGATTGCCGCGCGCATCGAACCCGAAGCCATTGACGATCGTGTACGCCGCGACGGTCAGCACGAAAAACAGCGCCGCGGCGACGAGCGCGACGCGAGCCCGTGTGCTCACTTGACGCCCGCGCTCTTCAGATAGGCCTCGGGATTCTTGATGAATCGCAGCCGGTCTGCGGCGGAACAGAAATAGTACGCCTTGCCTTTGTACGTCGTGGTCGGCGCGCTATCCGGATCGACGGGTGGGGTGCATACGAGCTGCTTCGGGTCCTGCGCAGTCCTGGCTCCCGCCGGCTTCGCCGTAGCTCCCATGTCCATGCCGGCGTGCGGATCGGCGGGCTTCGCCGCCGGTTTGGCCGAGGGCTTTGCCGGCGTCTTCGGCATGTTCATACCCGCATGAGGATCAGCGGGCCTGGCCGCCGGCCTGGCCGCGGGCTTTGCCGGAGTAGCCGGCATGGTCATGCC
>JALYRV010000334.1 GCA_030855205.1 Acidobacteriota bacterium
GTGCGCCGGGGATCGACCGGTTCATCGGCGCCGGCTCCTGCCCGATCACCGACGCCCCGCCCGGCGTGAACACCGGACCGCCGCCGCCAAGGCCGAGATTCTGGCCCGTGCCGACGTTGATGGGACGCAAATCGTTCGCCGTGATCTCGTGAGTGCGCACAATGCGCGGCGTGAGCAGCATCACGATGTCGGACTGTTCGATGCGCGCGGTGTTGCTCGTGAAGAGCGAGCGCAGGATCGGGAGGCGCAGCACCCCGGGAAAGCCGGTCAGGGAGCGGCGCTCGTCTTCGCGCAACAGCCCCGCGAGCATGTTCGACTCGCCGTCGCGCAGACGCAGCGTGGTGGCCACCTTGCGCGACGTGAAGGCGGGCAGCGCCTGCCCCGCCACGTTGACGTTCGGACCCTGGCCGGAGCTCTCGACGATGAGTTCGAGAATGATCTCCCCCTCGTAGGTCACCTTCGGCTTGATGGTCATGTTGACGCCGACCGGGCGATAGGTGAACTGCGAGATCGGAATCGTGGCCAGACCACCGCCGGCGGCCGACCCGAACGTCGTCGTCGGAATCGGGATTTCGTCGCCGAGGTTCAGCGTGAGCGTCGCGCCTTCCTGCCCGCGCAGGTTCGGCTTGGCGATGAGCCGCGTGTTCGAATCGCTCTCGAGAAACCGGATCATCGCCGTCGGCACTGTGAGATAGATGTCGTTGGTCGAAATCCCGCGGCTGATCGTGTTTGCGTTGAACGGCGGTGGCGTCGCCGGAGGGAACGAGCCTGACGTGTTCGGCGGCGCTGATTCGGGCGACACCGTGAGACCGATGGCGTAGTTGCTCAGATCGAGACCGTGCTCTTTGGCCCGCGCACGGTCGACCTCGAGGATGGACACTTCGATCACGACTTCGGCCCGCGGCCGGTCGTTAGTGCGGATGATGTGCTCGGCAATCTGCAGGATCTGGAGCGGTGCGCGCACCGTGACGGTGTTGGCCTCCTGGTTCGCGACAAGCGTCGTCGCAGAACCTCCCGTCGTCGAGCCTTTCAGCATGGAGTTGAGCAGGTTGGCGATCTCCGCAACCTTCGTGTGCGAGACGTAGAACGTCTGGATCAACTGCTCTTCGTACTGCGTGCGCGACTGCAGGTTGTCGGTGGCGACGATGATGGTGCGGGGCCCCTGGACGGCATAGAACAGCCGGTACTGCTTCGACAGGTGCCGCAGGACCTCGTCGACCGTGCTTTCCTGCAAGTTGAGGTAGACGGCGCGCGTCAGCTCCGTCTGGTTCATCAACGGGTCGATCAGGATGTTGACGTTGGCCGCGCCGGCGATGAAGTCGAGCACTTCCTTGAGCGTGGCGCCGTTGAAGTTGAACTTCGGCAGCCGCTGGTGGAGCGGAAGCATCGTGGCTTCCTGCTCGCGGCGAATCTGGTCTTCGAAGTCGCGGATCTGCGGGCGCGGGCGCGTGGCCTCGATCTGATCGCGGAGCGCGCGATCGAGTTCGCCCGCCTTCGCGGCGGCAAGCTGATTGGCCGGATCGAGATCGATGGCGCGCCGGTACTCACCGGCCGCGGCCGCGAGCTGCCCTTCCGATTCGAGCCTGCGCGCGCGGCTCAAATGTTCGAGGGAGGCGGACTGCGTGGCGCGCTCGAGCGCCACGCGCACGTCGAGGCGGTCCGGGTTCTCCATGAGCGCCTGGCGGAAGTACGCGACTGCGGTGTCCCAGTCGCCCAGACGCGCGGCATCCTGCCCGCGGCGGAGCGCGCGGCCGCTCGCGCACCCGGCGAGGGTCACGGCCACGAGAGACACGATCAGCAGCGTGCGGAAGCGTGAATTCACCAAATTACCAACTCACCAAAATCCACCAACTCTATCCACCTGTCAGGCGCAGCGTCTGCCGGCCCGTGCCGTCTGCGCGCTCGATCACCACCGACTCCACGCCGATCTTCACGATGCGCCACTGCCCTTCGATCACCTGGCCCTCGCGCCCGTGATACACATATCGGCCGTCGGACAGGGCCGCCAGCCGGCCCGTCTGCGGCGACTCCAGATAGCCCACGTACCGCAGCGGAATCGGCGCAGTCGGCGGCGGACCGGCCGGCTCCATCGGCTGCACGAGCTGCGGCAGCGGCGCCTGCACGCTGCGGCGGCCTCCTGCCGGACGCGCCGGCACGCCATCGCCGGGCTGCCCCTCCAGGCCCTCGACCCGCGCGGGCGCCACCGACCCGAAGCGAAACAGGTCGCGACGGTTCGACGGGGCCGGCTGGGCGGCGGTCATCTGCTCCAGACCCAGTGACGGCGGAACCGCCGGATCCGCCTCTGCCACGCCGGCGGCGTCCCTCGGCCGTGCCCCGGTGCTCCCTGTTGTATCGGCCGCTCCGTCGGGCCAAATAGCCATGAGCACCGCAACGGCGAGAATCGCCAGCAGAATCAGCAGAATGGTCGTGCGGTTGAGGCCCCTACCCGCCATGGGGCTCCGCGAAATAGGTGGCCAGCCGGAGGGTGACCGAAAGCGGATCGTTGGGCCCCGAATCAGTCGCGAGCTCGATGTTCTCGATGACCGTGAAGGCGGGCTGCGTCTCGATGGAGTGGATCAGCTGCCGGATGCCGCGATAGCTGCCGGTCAGGGTGATGTTCATCGTGTACTTCGTCAGGCGCCCCTCGTCATCGAGCGGACGCTTCAGATCCGTGCCCTGGCCCGAGACGCGCAGGCCGGCCCGCTGGCCAAGCTGCTGGATCCGGAGATATGTGATGCGGCGCGCCGCGGGGATGTCGGCCGGGAGCACCTGACCGTAGAACCGCGCGAGCT
>JALYRV010000335.1 GCA_030855205.1 Acidobacteriota bacterium
TTCGACCACCGCCGCGTGCAGCTGGTTCTCGTCGCGCATCGGCGCGGTGCAGCCTTCGAGATAGCTCACATACGACGCATCGTCTGCGATGAGCAGGGTGCGCTCGAACTGGCCCGTGTTCTTGGCGTTGATCCGGAAATACGTCGAGAGCTCCATCGGGCAGCGCACGCCCTTTGGAATGTAGGCGAACGACCCGTCCGTGAAGACCGCGGAGTTGAGTGCGGCGTAGAAGTTGTCGGTGTGGGGCACGACCGTGCCCAGATACTTCTGCACGAGCTCGGGATGCTTCTGCACCGCGTCCGAGAACGAGCAGAAGATGATGCCGAGCGACGCGAGCTTGTCGCTGAACGTCGTGGCCACCGACACGCTGTCGAAGACCGCGTCGACGGCCACGCCGGAGAGCATCTTCTGCTCTTCGAGCGGGATGCCGAGCTTGTCGAACGTCGCGCGAATCTCAGGGTCGACCTCGTCCAGGCTCGCGAGCTGCTTCTTCGGCGCGGAGTAATAGCTGGCCGCCTGATAGTCGATGGGCGTGAACGTGAGATTGGCCCACGTGGGCTCCTTCATCGTCAGCCACGTGCGATAGGCCTTGAGACGGAACTCGAGCATCCACGCCGGCTCGTTCTTCTTTGCCGAGATCGCGCGCACGACGTCTTCATTCAGACCGGGCGGCATCGTGTCGGCTTCGACGAGCGTCTCGAAGCCGTACTTGTATTCCTGCTGCGCGAGCTGCTCGATGGTATCGGTGGTGGTACTCACGCTTTTTCCTCGATCGAGAACGAAACGCCGCATCCACAGGTCGCCTTCGCCTGCGGATTCTGGAAGACGAAGCCCTTGCTCAACAGGCTCGTGTCGTAGTCGAGCGTCGTGCCGTCGAGCAGACGGAGACTGCGGGGATCGACGAAGACCTTCGCCCCGGCCACCCCTTCGAACACCGCGTCAGCCTCCCTGGGCGCGGTGTCCCAGCCAAACGTGTACTCGAAGCCCGAACAGCCCCCGGCCTTCACGCCGACACGCAGGCCGCCGCTCCCGAGCTGCTGCTTGCCGACAAGCTTCACGATCTGCTGCGCGGCGGAATCGGTGATGGTGATCATGGTCGCCCTTCGAATGGTTTGCCGAAATGCACGTGCATCGCGCCGGCCGCGGGCGGATCGCTTGCGAGCTCCGCCACAGTGCAGCTTTCGAGCGCTGAGACGATGCGATCCTTGATTCGGCCCAACGGGTCGCGCACGTTGCACTTCGAGTACTGGCCGCACGTCTGATCCGCATCCGAGCAGGCCGTCACCGTCAGCGGGCCGTCGATGGCAACGATGACGTCGGCAACCGAGATGGCCGCCGCCGGCCTTGCCAGCACGTAGCCGCCGCGGATGCCCTGATGCGACACGAGCAGGCCAGCGCGTACGAGTTTCTGAAGCACCTTCGCGAGGAGCTCGACCGGAATGTCGAACCGCTCGGCGAGCTCGCGCGCGCTCGACGAAGGGGACGGGTGAGACCTGTCCCCCAGGACAGCCAGATGCCGCATGGCGATCAGCGCGTAGTCGGAGCGTTTCGAGAGGCGCAGCATAATGCGCAGGAGGAATATCCGACCTGCAATGTCCTAGTTTATCACCGCCGCCAGGCGACGATCCCACCTTGCAGAGAAATAGCCTGTAAGCCCTTGTCTCTCAGAAGCTTGGACGCTTTGGCGCTGCGAACGCCTGTCTGGCAGTGCACGACGATGGGGAGGTTCCGAGGGAGCTCATCCATGCGCTGGGGGAGCTGACCAAGAGGTATCAACCGGCTACCGTCGATGGCGCCCAGCGCGTGCTCGTGAGGTTCGCGAACGTCCACGATGAGCAGCGGCTCGCCCGCCGCGAGCTTTCGGCGAACCTCCGCAGGCGTGATCTCGGACGCGGCCTCCGCTGGCAGGTCGCCGCACAGCAGCGTGTATTCGATCGGAGCCGTGATGACGGGATGCGTACCGCAGACCGGGCAATCGGGATCCTTCGGCAGCCTGATCTCACGGAATCGCGGGCCGAGCGCGTCGATCATCAGCAGGCGTCCGACGAGCGGATCGCCGAAGCCGCCGAGCAGCTTCAGCGCTTCGTTGGCCTGCAGGGTGCCGACCAGACCCGGCAGCACACCGAGCACGCCCGCTTCCGAGCATCCCGGAATCACGCCCGGCGGCGGCGGCTCGGGGTGAAGGCAGCGGTAGCACGGGCCGCCGGCCGCCGCGAACACCGAGACCTGTCCCTCGAAGCGAAAGACACTGCCGTAGACATTGGGACGCCCGGTGATCACGCACGCGTCGTTCACCAGATACCGCGCGGCGAAGTTGTCGGTGCCGTCGATCACGACGTCGTAGCGCGAGACGAGATCGAGCACGTTCTTCGCGTCGAGACGCACGGCATGCGGCTCGACGCTGATGTGGGGATTGATCTCGGCGAGGCGCGCGCGCCCGACATCGATCTTGGCGCGGCCGATGTCGCTCGTGCCGTAGAGCACCTGCCGCTGCAGGTTCGACTCGTCGACCGTGTCGAATTCGACGATACCGATACGGCCGACGCCGGCGGCGGCCAGATACAGCAGTGCCGGCGAGCCCAGCCCTCCCGCACCCACCACGAGCGCCGACCCGCTCTTGAGACGCAGCTGTCCAGCCTCCCCGACCTCGGGAATCACGACATGCCGCCCATAGCGCCGCCGTTCGTCTGCCGTCAGCTCGGTCACCAAATCACTAAATCACCAGTTCCCCAGATCACCAAATCACCAGATCACCAGATCGCCAGATCGCCAAATTGCCCTGACCCTCCC
>JALYRV010000145.1 GCA_030855205.1 Acidobacteriota bacterium
CGCTAGGGAATCGCCCCGCTGGCCCGGCAGGGCGACCGTGTGGACATGGCGCGTATCGGACCCACGACCAACGGCAACATCCGCCCCGTCACCGCCGCAGGCGCGTTGGCCACTGCCTCGGGCGCCGGCACACTGCTCCGCATGGTGACGGGGCGCGCAGCCGCATCCGGCAACCTCGCGCGATTCGGCTACTTCACCGAGTTCGTCGGCTCCGCTGCCGAACTGAGCACCACGCAGGTCAAGTCACTGCTCACCCTGCTCGAGTGGTCGCCGACGTTCACCCCGTGATCACGGAGATCTGATGTTCGTCCCAAGCCTTCGACCGCCTCCGAACGTATCGGTTCCGTACGTCGATCTCTCGAAGGCGCCGTACAACGTCATCGCGGGCTCGACGGCGGCAGGCATCGCGAACGTCAACGCGATCAATCAGGCGATCCTCGACTACACCGGCACGTGGGCAACTCTGGCCCTGCCGTATGGCACTACGTACGTCGACAAGGTCGCGACGAACTGGTCGATCCTGTTCGGCTCGACTGCCTCGAAACTCCACTTCAAGGGGCAGGGCACGAAGGGCACCCGTCTCGTGCAGAATGGCGTCGGCACGGGAAACGACTGGCATTTCATCCATATCGATCGCGCGAAGGACATCACGATCAGCGACATGATGATCGAGGCCGGGGAGATCGTCTGCTCGTCGGAGGGCCAGCACGATCACCTGATCCAACTTTCCAACCTCGGCCCCGGCGCAGGCGACCGTACCGAGCGTGTCACGCTTCAGGATCTCCATTTCGGAAAAACGACGAGCGATGCGATCTTCATCTACGGCGACACGCGAGCCGTCTACGACACGGTGATCAGCAACATCACGATGGAGCTCCAGGGGCAGGTCGTCCCGAACTGGACGCCGAGCACTGCGTACCCGCTCAACGCCTACGTCACGAACGGCGGCGAGTTCTCGTACATCTGCACGACCGCTGGCACGTCCGGGACCATCGGTCCGAACGGCGCGCTCGTCGTCGCCGACATGGTGGTCACCGTCGACCCGGCGACCGACATTTTCTCGAAGGCAACAGCGCACACGCTGTTCACCTCCGACGGCCCGTTTCAGTTCACGACGACCGGCGTTCTGCCGGGTGGCATCACGGCAGGGCTCGACTACTACATCATCAAGATGGCGGATCTGACGTACAAGATCGCCAGCACGTACAACGCGAGCGTCGGGCTCGTCGCGATCGATATCACTTCGGCTGGTACCGGCACGCTGACGATGAGCGACACGCCGACGACGCGTCGCGCGACCGGCATCGTCGACCAGGGCGGCGGCACGGCGATCTGGAAGTACGCCACCTATCGCCAGGGCGCGCGCACCGGGCTGACGCTTCAGCGCGGCTACGACAACGTGCGCGTATCCAACCTGATGATCCGCGGCGCGCAGAATTCCTTGATCGACAACGAGGCGACGAACACCGGAATCATGCGCGGTCTCTACCTCACCAACGTGTGGCTCGACAACAGCCAGGGGCGCACGTCCGTCGCGATGAGTTACTCGGGCTCGAACGCGGGCGCCGATCCGATGGACTTCTGCGGCATCGACGGCCTCCACGTCTACGCGGGCCGGCTGCACATCACGGCGAGTGAGAACTGCTACCTGAACAACATCATCGCGCGCATGGACACGCCGACGTTGACCGACTCGACGCTGCCGCTCGTCGAGGTTCGAGGAATCAGCAAGAACCTCACGATCTCCAACCTCAAGGCGTACCGCGGCGCGGGCGCGGGCGCTGGCGTCGTCCTCGACATCCAGGGCTCCACGTCTGGGCCGTCGTACGGGCTCGACTCGGTCAACGTCATCAACGCGCAGATCGTCCAGGAGACGAACGCGGATCCGGTGCTCGTCGACGCGATGAGCGACTGTTGGTTCAGCGGCACGAAGATCCGCTACACCGGTGCGTACAACGCAGTACGCCGCGGGATCAAGATGACGGCCACCGTCGGTAACAGCAACCGGCCGCGGTTCGACAACACCACGATCGACTGTCCCGCCGGCGCGATCCCGCATGCGATCTCCTTCGAGGCGCGCGCGTTGGTGTCGTCACCGTTCACCGCGTGGAGCATGACGGATATCAGCGTCAACGGGCTCACGTCCAACGGGCCGAGTAACGCGGTGCTGTTCTCCAAGACGGCTGCGTGTCCGTTCGATCCTAGCCCGATGATCCACAACGTGAACCCGGGAGGCGGGACGCTTTTCACGGCAGAGGATCACCTCGGCGCCCCGACGACGGACAAGGTCTTTCCTTGCACCGCAGGCAGCAAAGGCCCGGGCGGCGGCATGCAGCTCGCCGGCTACATTGCGCCCGACGCGAACGTGAGCGCGCCTCCGGGGTCGCGTTATGAGCTGCTGGCGGCGACGGCGTCCGGCGCATCGGTGCCCTACTACAAAGTACAAGGGCTAAACAACTACGGCTGGGCACTGATCACGAAGGGCGCAGCAAGCGTCACCGTGTTGGAGCGCCCGTTGACCGCGGGCGAGTGGACGACGTTCAAGGACGCCAACGCGATCACCGGGATTCCGACACCGACCCGATCGTGGGGTGGGCAGGTCGCATCCGGTAACCTCACGCCGTCAATCGGCACGCTCGATCTCGTCGCAGCGGGCGCGGTCACGTACTCGAACGCGATCTCCGGATATTCCGACGTCGCGGTGGGGATCCCGGACGGCGGCGCGAGCACCGGGTTTCAGACGACGGACGCGAGCCTCGCTTCGCCTGCCACCGTCTCATCGTTCATGATGGTGGTAGGAAAGATCACGGGCACCCCGGCTGCGGGCCGCGGGCTCATGAATATCTCCGATCAAAGCCAGCTTCGCACGACCGTCACCCCCGCGATCCGCGTTCTGATCGGCGGTACTGACTCGGTCGTCTCGGGCGCACTGGATACGAACGTGCACTGCTACTTCATGGGCAACAACGAGACGGCGAACACCGTTATGGCAGGCACCGAGGATGCGATCCTCGAGCCCGCGTACGTCGGCCCGAGCTCGGCCAGCAAGCGGCTCGCCGTCGGCGGTTTCGACGCGACGTCACAAGGTATGCAGGTCCTCGCCGTCTACCAGTGGGAGGGCGCCGACGCCGAGCTAATGACCAGGGCGAACGTCAAACTCCTGCTCACCGCGATGAACGCTGGTGTCGCGTGGATCTGATCAACCAGCGAGGGCGCCATGCTCCAAAGTGAACCGACGGCAGAACTCCGCGCTCTATCGGCGCTCCTCTACAACACCGACGGCACGCCGCTCGCCGCGGCCACCTCGTGGCTTGCGGGCATGGTCAAGATCTCGAAGGCGAACGGCGCCTTCGTGAACTCGACGAACACGCCGACGGCGGTTACGGGTGGAGCCACGAACGCATTCAAGCTTCAGCTCACAATTGCCGAGGTCAACACGGTTGGGGCGCTCCGCGTGCAGTTCTTCGCCTCGGTGGGAGGAGACCTGCTCGCCGAGTACATCGACGAGGTCAACACAGGCACGTTCGACGTGACCACGATCGCTGCTGCCGTCGACGAACTGCCCGTGCTCGGCGCCCACACGCGCGGTGACCTCGATCGCCTAGTCGTCGCGGTCCTTGCGGGTCCCGTGCTCGACTTCACGACGGGCACGCTGGTCTATAAGTGTCCGGTCACCGGCGTCACGCGCCTCACGGTGACGAAGAACTCGACGGGTCGACTGGTCAGCACGATCGGAGACCTGGCGACGTCGTGAGCTACTGGGGAGGACATTTCCCGCCGGGCGGAGCGCTCTCGTACTGGGGCGGACACTTCCCGGAGGGCGCGGAGGATCCGGGGCTGCCCCCGATTGGGTCGGCGACATTCGTACTCGATGGCGCAGCGCAGGTCACATACGCGTGGCGCACCGGGCTGTCGAAGTCGTACTCAGGACTCGAGCGCCGGTCGAACATCGTCGACGATCCGGCCCAGCGCTACGAAGGCGAAGCGCTGCTCACCGGCGCCAACACGCGCGCCGTTCGCGCCCAGCTCGCGCGATACGCTGCGCTCGGTCAGCCGTTCCTGCTCGGGCTGACCTACGAGGCGTTGTCGATCCGTGCAACTACCGTTGGCACGACGATCGCCGTCTACTCGACCGCGCTATCGGATTGGGCTATCCCCGGGACGCGCGTGCTCGTGCGACACGAGACCCACGGCGACTGGGAGGGCGTGATCACGGCGGTCACCGGCACGACGATCACGGCGACCGATGGCACTAGCGGTCCGGGCGCGATTGGCGGTGTCGGCGCGATGATCATGCCTGCCGCGGCGATCTACCTCGATCCACAGCAAGGCTTCGATCGCTATCCGACCAAACTCGAGCGCTGGCAGATCCGCGCGCGCAACGTCAACGCGGGTTTCGCGACGCCGGCTATCGCGGCCACGCTGGCGCTCGTCACCCCGATCACGGATAGCGGCGTGCTCGACGGCGCGCGTTTGGTAGCGCGTACGGTCGGCGCCGCGGGCAACTCGATCACGGTCAGGTTCACCTCCGACGCGCTCACCGACGGCGGCGAGCTGATCGAGGACGCCGTAGCCGGTACCGTGCACGTCAAATTCTCAGGCGCGGGCACCACGGTCGACGTGCTTGCCACGCTGATCAACGGCGGCAGCTCGCTGATCAGCATGCTCGGGACCTGGACCGGATCGGACCTGCTCGCTAGTGGTGACGACGAGTTTCCAGCGACCACGCTCAGTGGCGGCGCAGACCAGACCCCAGCGCCCGTCGGGATCGGCGCTGTGGTCACGATGTTCGCGGGTCGCCCGGTGTGGGATCGCGGCATCGACGTCGAGGGCACGGCACCCGACTCGTTGCAATCCATGGCGCAGCCCGAGGACTTCGGCGGGCTGCCGTTCAACGCCGGGATGGCGAGCGAGCCCGACTGGGGGCGGAACATCCTGATGCGTCGACCGATCGGCCCCGAGTTCCAGTGGCTCAAGAGATTCCTCGACACGATCCGCGGGCGCTGGCGATCGTTCTGGCTCGCGAGCTGGCGCGAGGATCTGATCCCGGTGTCCGTCGGCGTTGGAACGCTCACCGTCGAGGATGACGGCGACTTCTTCACGTGGTGGCCGATGCAGCGCGAGCATCTCCAGGTCCGATCGCTGACGGGGGCACTGACGTACGTCCGAATCTCAGCGGCGGTCCAGAACATCGGCGGGACGATCACGCTGTCTGTGGTCGACGGCGTCGGCGCCGCGGTCACAGTGGCGAACGTCGCCATGGTGTCGTGGCTCGAGGTCGTGAGGCTCGAGAGCGACGAGGTACAGGTGGAGTTCCGTGATTGGACGTTCGCGGTCAACATGACGGCGAGAGGGGTGCAGCAATGAGTCTTCTAGCCGACGAGTCCGGGATCGAAACATCCCAGCCTCGAGAGGGGATCGAGATCACAACCGGGACCGGTTTGATCCCGACCGTCTACCGCATCGCGACTGGAACCCGCGACGTCGTGATCAACGGGTTCACGTTCTACGCGTCACCAGCACAGCGTGGCTCCGTGAAGATCGCTTCGTCCAACGACGGCGCGGACCTCGAGATCACGCTGCCCGTCTCCCATCCAGTACCGCAGCGCTATCTACAAGGCGGCGTGCCCCCGCGCCAGATCTCGGTCGTCGTCTGGCGCAAGCAAACGACAAGTGGCGAGTCCGAGCGCATCTGGAGCGGCAGGGCGACGTCGATGGCATGCGAAGGGCACACGGCGATCCTGCGGGTTCCTTCGCGCATGACTGAAGCGTATCAACGCCGACTTCCGACGATCACGGCGGGGCGCATGTGTCCGCATATTCTCTATGACGAGAACTGCCGAGTGAACCGAAATTCGTACAGGATCGATGGGGTCGCTAACGCCGTCAGCGGCCTGACTGTTCGCGTGAACACAGCCGTGGAGCCCGTCATCGACTGGGCGACGTTCGGCGAACTCCATCACGTAGCCAGCGGAGAGAGCGTAACGATCTCCGAGCAGAAGGGCGGCACTGACATCGTCGGGCCGCACATGATGATCACCGTGCAACTGCCGATCTCGGTGATGCAGGCCGGCGACGCGGTCACCGTCTACGCCGGGTGCGCGCACACGATCGCCGTGTGTCGAACGAAGTTTGCGAACGTCGAGAACTTCGGCGGATTCCCGGCCTACCCGAGCATCAACCCATTCTATACGGGGGTGACGCCGTGAGTTACATACAGCTTGCCATCGCGGCGTACACGCTCGGCAAGTTCATCTATCACCGGTACAAGGAGGAGACGACGACACGAACGACGCGCGAGCGGATCGATCTTCCGCGGCTCGGCGAAGGCTCTCCGATTCCGATGTTCTGGGGCAGGTGTCGCGTGAAAGCTCCGCTGATCGTGTGGCACGGCAACGCCATCGCGCCCAACGATGCGGTGAACCCTGACGTCTTCAACTACCGAATCGACATCCTGTTCGTCATCGGGATCCCGTTCCAGTCCGGGGATACACGCCTGCAGGGAATCTTCATCGACGATCGGCGCGGCCAGACTTCACCGAACAATCTATCTACAAACTTCGCTCCCGCTGTGTTCCCGTACGTCGAGCTCGACGCGGATCCCGTCGGCAGTCCACAACGCCGCCAGCCAACGTTTACCAAGGTGTTCTACGAGTTCGGTGGAGGCTCTTCGACACAGTCACTCATCGCGGGCGCGGGTTCATTGGTCGCGTCGCGTATGGTCGACTCTGGCATCGACTCCGGTGACATCCCAGGTTATCGGGGATACGCGGTCATCTACACGCAGGTGCACCGCGTCGAGTCGAAGCTGCCCGCGCTCTCGTTCGAGATCTCGTCGTACCCGTCTCCGCTCTTGCTGAGCTACCCGCAGATCGGACTCGAAGCGAATCCGGCGGACGTCATCTACGACTTGATCACGGGGAAGTTCGCGAAGCTCGGACTGCCGACCACGATGATCGATGTCCCGACGTTTCAGGCTGCAGCGATCACGCTGTACGAAGAGGTCCACGGGTACAGCCGGATGATCGATGACGGCCGCGAGGCTGGCGACATCATCGAGGAGATCCTGCGGCAGATCGACGGCGTGTTGTACGAGGATCCGGTCACTGGCACGGTCAAGATCAAGCTCATCCGGCCAGACTTCGACTTTCCATCGCTGCCGAAGATCAACCCCGCCAACTGCGTCGGTCTCGCCGGATTCGCGGCCGGCGGCTGGACTAGCGTGATCAACAAGGTCCGGATCGTGTTCCCGAACCGCGATATCAACTACCTGGAGGGCTCAGCGACCGCACACAACCAGGCCAACGCAGTGGGCCAGGATGGTGAAACTCGCGAGTCCGTGATCCAAATGCCGGGCGTCTGCACGCAAGCACTCGCCGACGCGTTGGCAGCCCGCGAGCTCGCTGCACTGTCCCGTCCGATCTCGAAGTTCACGGCGACTGTAGACCGCGCGTTCTGGTGGATCTATCCCGGCGCACCCGTGGTGGCCTCATGGCCCGAGTACAACATCAACGGGATGGTGTGCAGGGTCGCGTCGGTTCGAAAGGGTGCCGCCGACAGCAACACGATGGAGCTCGACCTGATCCAGGACTTCGCCTACGTGTATCGCAACGCCGTGCACGGCGGGGAGCAGGTCGCCCCGTTCCCTGGTTCGGGCGGGGCACTGGCGTAGCGCTTCAGTTCGTGCAGCCGAACCACGCGATCCGCATGGGTCCGTCGTTGGTGGCCGGTACCGGAAGGCAGCAACCGCCGTCACGAAGGTACACCTCTGGGCACGTCTCGGGGATTCGCAGTCCGGGTTGCGGATCGAGTACACAGAGGCCGGGCGGTTGATTGAAATCTGGCGGCGCAACACAGGCGGCTTCGCATGCGCCGACCGCGCCCCAGCCTGCCCCGCACGTCGTGATCTCATGCGGGTCATCCCCCGCGCATCCACCCAGGGCAACCAGAACAAGCAAGATCTTCATCCTCTCCAGTGTACCACGGCGGCGAAATCGCCCCGGTCGGGACGTTCCGGCAGCATCATCTCGTGCAGGAGATCGACATCATCCAGACCGGCGGGGTGTTCGGCTTCGCCGTGCTGGTCCTGTACCTGCTCCGCGAGCTGCGGCCCGTGCTGCGCGATGTCATCGGCGAGGTCCGCAAGGGGTTCGAGGAATCTCGCGCGGCACGAGACGCAGACCGCGAGATCGTTGTGGACGTTCAGTTGTCGCTGGCGGCCATGCTCGAGCGCGATCGGGTACGCGATGAGCGTCGCAAGCGAGAGAGTTCGGCCCCGCCCATGCGCGGCACGATGCCCCAGATCCGACCGGCCCCCGTCGAGTCATGGGACGGGCAGACGACTGACGTCCAGGAGATCAAGCGCAACCTGCGCGAGCAGCACGTGAAGAACCCGGACGCGCCGATCGAGACGCTACGACGCAAGGTTGCGACCCCAGTCCGCGGCGTGCGCATTGCGCGCCCGGGCACCCACCACGACGAGGACCGCTGACATGGATAACGGACGTCATGCCGCGATGGATTGCGACACCCATGTCATCGACGACCCTGACGGGTGGCGACCGCAGCGCGGCGACGACGAGGAGGAAGTAGAGATGCGGATCATGCTCGATGGGCTGTGGCATCGCGAGCTCGATCCGGATCTGACGGTTTGCGAGATCTCGTTCCCGCCGGTCGGTCAGTACCGCAC
>JALYRV010000146.1 GCA_030855205.1 Acidobacteriota bacterium
GCCTGGCGCGGCGGCCTGCCCCCGGGCGGCATCGAGTCGCAGGCGCGCGCGGCCGATGGCCTCGTGCAGACGCTCACGGCCGAACGGCTTCAGCAGGTAGTCGATCGCATGTACGTCGAACGCGCGGAGCGCGAACTCGTCGTACGCCGTCGCGAAGATCACGTTGGTGTCGCGGCCGACGAGCGAGAGCACTTCGAAGCCATCCAGCTTCGGCATCTGCACGTCGGTGATGAGCAAATCGGGCTTGTGGTCGCTCACCGCCTTGACCGCCTCGAAGCCGTTGGCGCATTCGGCGACAATCTCGACGCCCGCTTCGGCGAGCAGGTATTCGCGCAGCACCAGCCTGGCCGGCTCTTCATCGTCCACGATGGCGACGCGAAGCGGCCTCACGAGCGAGGCGCCTCCGCGCCGGACGGAAGGGAGATGGACACCTTGAACACCGGTTCCGGCTGGTCGAGCGTCACGGCCCGGATGGTCGCGGCGCCGCGAAACGTCGCGTCGAGACGCTCGCGCACGTTGGTCAGCCCCACGCCCGTACCGGGCCGGCGCCCGTCGGGATCGAACGCGTTCTCCACACTGATCTCCACGCGGTCCTCCTCGCGCACCACGCTGATGCGCACCGTGCCTCCGTCGACCAGCGTCGCGATACCGTGCCGCACGGCATTCTCCACGAGCGGCTGCAGCAGGAGGGGCGGCACCAGCATGCCGGACACATCACCGCGCTCGTCAAATTCGACGTTGAGACGGCTGCCGAAACGCACGCGCTCGATGTCGAGATAGCGGCGCAGCAGCGTCAGCTCCGACGACAGGGGAATACGCGGCTCGATCCCGGCCTTGAGGCTCGCGCGGAAGAAGTCCGCCAGTTCCAGACACATGCGGCGCGCACCGTCGGGATCGCGGCTCGTCATGGAGCTGATCGAGTGCAGACAGTTGAACAGAAAATGCGGGTCGACCTGCGCGCGCAGCGCACGGAGCTCGGCGTCGCGCGAGGCCACGTCAGCCGTGAGCGCGCGCCGCGCCGAGGCTTCCCCTTCATCCGACGACGCCAGTGCGTGCTGCAGCAGCAGGATCGCGAGCGCGCACAGCGTGCCGATGAGCCACAGCGACGGCCACGCCGCGCGAAAGGCGGGGGCGACGGATGGCAGCGCCGGCTCGACCGATACCGCAATGGCGAATCCAGCGCCGAACCACGCGGCACCCACGCCGGCCGCCACACTCACGGCCATGGCGAGGAACAACTTGAACGACGAGTTGGCGACCGTCACGTAGCGGGCGGCCGACCACGCGCCGAGGCCCATCAGCATCAGCGCGCAGCCCCACAGACTGAACCAGAACACGTCGCCGGCGAGCGCGCCTGCCGCGCGCAGCGGGCGCGTGCCGATGAGCGCGCCGGCCGCGCCCATCGCGAGATACGCGACCCACGAACGATCGGGCCTCGACGTGATCGGATGCATCCGCTAGTTCTTGATCTCGATGCCGGCCATCAGCGCGGTGCCGCGCACCACCAGGCGTCCGGCCGGCTGCACGGGCGGCTTGCTGCGATCCTCGAACCCGGCCGCGAGCACCGAGACCTGCGGATCGACGACCCAGTCAGGCGGAATCTGGATCTCGATGCCTCCCCACATCGCGAAGCAGTCGATCACCGCCTGCGGCCCCGCCATCCGCGCGTCACGCAGATCGATCTCGCACCCGCCCATGATGGCCGTCAGCTCCCCGCCCTGAAAGCTCTGCGACGTGTTCTTCCGCGCGATGCCGCCGATGATGGCGCGCTCGCTCAGCACCGACGACAGTTCGGGCGCTTCACCGGGCGCCTGCGGCCCGCGAATCGCGCGGATCATGATCGAGACGCCGACGATCACCGGAATGACCGGCCACCAGTCGCCGAGGTGCACGTCGACATGGAGCACGTGCCGCGCGAAGAACACGCCGCCGATGAACGTCATGATCCACCCGAACGTGCGCTCGTCGGCGCGGCCGCTGAACGCCTTCGACAGGCCGAGCGCAATCAGCAGCACCGGCCAGAAGTTCCAGAACTCGTCGAAGTAGTACACCTCGAGATTCCGCAGCAGGAACAGCACGCCCACGACCACGAGGATCAAGCCGAAGACAATGTTCGGGCGGCGCGGCTTCTTGCCGAACTTCTGATCCGCGTAGCTGTCGACCGAGTTCCTGGCGTTCTCAAATGACATCGTTCGTTCCTTTTCCCAAGTCCCGCCCACCTACCAGATGAGCGAGATCGCGCGGCTGACGACCGCCTGCACCAGGCCGGGCCAGCCCCGCGACACCTGCGCGGATGCGAGCACCTCGGGCTCCGCGGTGGCCACCCAGATAACCGCGCCCGAGAGCAGGACGGTAATCATTAGAATCAGAGTGCCCAGAATGCCGAGAATGCTGCGTGCGTTCATCTGTATCGTCCCTTGCTGAAGGAAGGATACGGGCCGGCCACGCGCCCCGCCCGGAGTTTTCGGTCAATGCCACCCACGGGGCGGCGAATGACGAAAACGACCTAGGACCTTATCTCGCCGTCGCCCACAACCAAGGACTGGCCTCCGACCTGGACCCGCTCGACGGTGCCGTCGGCGCCAGCGGCGATGCGAATGTGGATGCGGCTCGGACGCTTCATCCTGACGCCCTGCAGGCTGAGCATCGCTCGGGCACCCGCGCCGTCGACCAGGCCGTGCCGCAGCATGAAGCAGCCGAGCGGTCCGCTTGCGCCCCCCGTGGCGGGGTCCTCGGGGATGCCGAGCTCGGGCGCGAACATGCGGCTGTAGCAGGTGACCCCTTCGCGCGGCGACATCGCGAAGATGAACACCGGGAGCGTGCGATCGTGCCCCGCGCCGCGGCACAACGCCGCCCACCCATTACGGTCGAGCGACGAGCGATCGACCGCGGCCTCGTCTCGGAGGCCGACGAAATAGAACGGCATGCCCCACGAGACGACTTGCACGGGCACGTCGAGCAGATCGTCCACCGCGAGGCCAAGCGCCTGCGCCGCGTCCGCGCGCGCCCCGGCGGCGAGCGGATCGCCGAACGACGGCACGGGCTGATCCATCCACGCGAAGTCGAGCGCACCGTCGTCCCGCCACGCGAGCTCCACCCGGATGGGGCCGATCTTCAGGTCGTAGATCAACGCGGGCTGCGGAGCGCGGATGCGGCCGAGCGACGCAAGCGCGAACGTCGTGCCGATCGTCGGATGCCCCGCCATCGGGAGCTCCTCCTCCGGCGTGAAAATGCGCATGCGCGCATCGGTGCCGGCACGCGGGTTCGAGAACACGAATGTGCTCTCGGCGAAGTTCATCTCTCGCGTGAGCACCTGCAGCAACGGCTCCGGGATCGCGTCGGCGTCATGGAACACCGCGAGCTGGTTGCCTTCGAACGGGTGGGCGGTGAAGACGTCGACCTGCAGGAAACGTGCGTTCATGGGAAGCTGCCGTCCGGAAGCGAACAACGGCGCCGGCCGCCCCGCAACAAAAAGCCAGTGAAATGGGTGGTGCGCGTTCCGGCGCCCGGCGGCACGGAACCCGCTAAGGCGTAAGCATACCTATGTCAGACCTCAGATTCGTCCTGCGCGTGCTCGCCCGCACACCCGGCTTCACTCTCACCGTCGTCCTCGCGCTTGCCGTAGGGATCGGCGCCACGACGGCGATCTTCAGTCTGGTGAACGGAGTGCTGCTCCGGCCACTGCCCTACGCGGATGCGAACCGGCTGGTCATGGTGTGGCAGGACTTCACCGCGCGCGGCGGCCCGAGCGACGAGTGGGCCTCTCCAGGCAATGTGCGCGACTGGGCGCGCCAGCCCGAGGTGCTCTCGTCGGTGGCGGCGATTGGCGGATGGACGCCGGCTGCGCTCTTCGACGGGCAGCAGCCCGAAACGCTGGCGGGCGAGCAGGTCACGCACGGCTACTTCGCGACGCTCGGCCTGTCGCCGGCCGCGGGACGCAGCCTCGAAGCGCGCGACGATGTGCCGGGGGCGGCGCGCGTCGTGATGATCGGCCACGGCATGTGGCAGACGCGCTTCGGGGGAGACAGAGGCGTCATCGGCCGCACGCTGACGCTCGCGGGTGAGCCGCACGAAGTGATTGGCGTCGCGCCCGCGGGCACGCGCGGCGTGCTGGCCCCGGATGCGGAAGTCTGGCGGCCGCTCCGGCTCAACCTCGCGGCGCCGACCTACGGCAGCGTCTTCCTGCGCGTGGTCGGGCGGCTGGCCGGTGACATCACGTTCGAAGGAGCGCAGGGGCGGCTGACGACGATTGCCAGGACGCTCGAGGCGCAGGAGCACGAGCTGCGGCAGCAGGGCATCAGGATTCAGCCCGCGCAGGAGTGGATTGTCGGCGATGCACGCACGCCGCTGCTCGTGCTGCTCTCGGCCGTGTGCACGCTGCTGTTGCTGACGGTGGCGAACGTCGCGAACCTGCTGCTCGCGCGTGCCAGCGCGCGCGACCGCGAGATGTCGATTCGCGCCGCGATCGGCGCGAGCCGGGGCGATCTCGTGCGGCTGCTGATTCTCGAGAGTCTCGTGCTGTCGGCCGCAGGCGGCCTGCTCGGCGCGATCTTCGCCGCGTGGGGCCTCGACGCGCTCCTCACGCTCTCGGCTGACTTCCTGCCGCGCGCCGGCGAGGTCGCTCTCGACGGACGCGTGCTCGCATTCACGGCCGCCCTGTCGGCGGTGACCGGTCTGCTCTTCGGCCTCGTGCCGGCCGCGCAATCGTCACGTCCCGATCTGCAGACGCCGCTGCGCGAGAGCGGCCGATCGACGTCGCGCAAGGGGCAGATGGCGCGCAGCTCGCTCGTGATCGCGCAGGTCGCGCTGGCGCTGGTCATGCTCGTCTCGGCCGGGCTGATCGTCCGCAGCTTCTCGGGCCTAAGCAGCGCCGACCTCGGGTTCAATCCCGACGGCGTCGCGACCGGGCGCGTGGCCCTCGGCGGCGCGGGCTACCGCACGGCGCCACAGGTCACCGCATTCCTCAAGCAGCTCGAAGAACGGCTGCCGTCACTGCCGGGGGCCGCGAGTACGGCGTTCACCTCCGTGCTGCCGCTCTCGCCTGGCGGCGACAGCGACACGGGATTCACGATCGCCGGGCAGCCGAACCTGCTGCCGAACGGGCGCCCCCGTGTCTCGTGGTATCGCTCGGTCAGTACGTCGTACTTCGAAACGATCGGCATGCGCATGGCGCACGGCCGCGCGCCCCGCCCAGCCGCGCCGGAGATGGTCGTCAACGAGTCGTTCGCGCGCCACTTCTTCAGCGGCGCCGATCCGATCGGCCAGCAGATCGTGGCCGACACTCCCCCACTCACGATCGTCGGCGTCGTCGCGGACGCGAAGACGCGCGGGCCGCGCTCGGACACGCGCAATGAGATGTTCATCCCGTATCAGTTCATGCCCGAAGGGGGCTACGCCATCGTCGTGCGCGCGCATGGCGACGCGGCGGCGATTATCCCGTCCCTGCGCGCGCTCGTCACCTCGATCGAACCGCGCCTGCCGCTCACGCGTCCAACGACGATGCGGGCGCTCCAGGCCGATGCGCTCGCGCAGCCGCGCCTGCTGGCCACCCTGCTGGGCGCCTTCGCCTCCGCGGCGCTGCTGCTCGCGCTGCTCGGCATCTACGGCGTCATCGCATTCGCGGTCGGACAGCGCACGACCGAGATGGGCATCCGCCTGGCGCTGGGCGCGACCCCGCGACAGGTCGTCGGCCTCGTGCTCGGCAACGGCCTGAAGCTGGGCGCGATCGGTCTCGCCCTCGGGCTCGCCGGCGGCCTCGCGGCGGCGAAAGGGATCGGCACGCTGCTGTTCGGCATCGCGCCGCGCGATCCCGCAACCTTCGCCGCGGCCGGCGCACTCATCCTCGCCACCGTTGTCCTCGGCAGCTGGCTGCCGGCAAGGCGCGCGTCGCGCATTGCGCCCACGGAGGCGCTCAGAAGTTAAGGGGAAAAGGTCGCTATCCGCGGAGTTTCTTCACCGTTGCGGTCAGCATTGCGATCCACTCGGTGGCCTCCCGCCCCTTTGCCCTTTGCCCTCTGCCCTTTGCCCTTTGTTGGATACAATCCCCTATGGGCTTTTTCTCTCGCGGGACACCCGCGGCGCCGGCGGCCGAGCCGGATGCCGCTCCGCTCGAGCCGATCGAGCACACCGACGGCGGCGCGCTCATCTCGCTCCGCAACATCGAGAAGTCGTACGCGCACGGCACGAGCCGGTCGTACGTGCTTCGCCGCGTCAGCGTCGACGTCAAGGACGGCGAGTTCGTGTCGATCATGGGGCCCTCGGGCGCCGGCAAGTCGACGCTGCTGCACATCATCGGCATGCACGACAGCGCGTGGACCGGTGAGTACTACTTCCTCGGCCACCCCGTGCACCGCCTGAGCCCGAAAGATCGCGCGCGACTGCACAAGCAGTACATCGGATTCGTGTTCCAGAGCTATCACCTGCTCGACCACCTTACCGTGTACGAGAATCTCGACATCCCGCTCTCGTACCGCGACGTCAAGAAGGCCGAGCGCGAGAGCATCGTCTGCGACGTGCTCGATCGCTTCAGCATCGTCGGCAAGAAGGACCTGTATCCGAACCAGCTCTCGGGCGGGCAGCAGCAGCTCGTCGCCGTGGCGCGCGCCGTCATCGCCAATCCCAAGCTGGTTCTCGCCGACGAGCCGACCGGCAACCTGCACACGAGCCAGGGCCGCGAGATCATGGAGCTGTTCAAGAAGCTCAATGACGAGGGCACGACGATCGTGCAGGTCACGCATTCGGAGGCCAACGCCGCCTACGGCAACCGCATCGTCAACCTGCGCGACGGCTGGGTTGTTGATTCGTAAGCGCACAGTGCCTGCGCTGGTGATGGTGCTGGCTGCGGCCTGCACCACACCGGCGCCAGTCAGCAAGTCCTACCCGCTCACCGGTCAGATCCTCGCCGTCCATCCCGAGAAGCAGTCGCTCACGATCAAGCATCAGGACATCCCGGGCTATATGCCTGGCATGACGATGACGTTCGTGGCGAGCGATGCGTCCATGGTGGCCGGCCGTCAGCCGGGCGAGATGGTGCGTGCGACGCTCGAAGTCGGCGAGACGTCGAGCCGGCTGACCAAAGTCGACGTGACGGGACGCGAGCCGATCACGGCGCTGCCCGCGGAGCTCGCCATCGCGGCGGGGTTGATGGCCGTGGGAGATCCGCTGCCTGACGGTGTGTTCGTGGATCAGGACGGCAGGCGGCGGTCGCTGGCGGAGTGGAGAGGCACGCCGGTCGCGCTGACGTTCACGTACACGCGGTGCCCGATTCCTGATTTCTGTCCGCGCATCGACCGCCAGTTCGCCGCGGTGCAGAGCGCGATCGCGGCGGATCCGGCCCTGGCCGGCAAGGCGAAGCTCGTCACAATCAGCTTCGATCCCGAGTACGACACGCCGGCCGTCATGAAAGCCCACGGCGCCACGCTTGGCGCGGACGCGCGCGCGTGGACGTTCCTGACCGGGAAGCGCGAAGACGTCGAACTCTTCGCCGCACGCTTCGGCGTGGCGGTCACGCGCAGCGGTAGTACGGCCGCCGACATCATGCACAACCTCCGCACCATCGTGGCCGGAGCCGACGGCAGGATACGCGCGCTGCACAGCGGCACGGACTGGACCGCGGCGCAGGTGGTGCAAGACCTCAGGGATGCGCGTTAGTCCGCTTCCCGCGGTGACCCGCTACACGCCGGCCGAGCGCCGCGTGATCGCGGGCCTGCGCACGCCGCGCGCCGTTCAACGCTTCCTCAATCAGACTGCTTACAACGACGAGCCGAAAGGCGCGACCCTCAAGAGCTTTCGTGAAGTCGCGCGGCAGAAGAACGTGCACTGCCTCGAAGCAGCGCTGTTCGCGGCCGGGGTGCTCGAGCATCACGGCTATCCCCCGCTGCTTCTCAGCTTCGAGTCCATCGACCAGCTCGATCACGTGCTCTTCATCTATCAGGAGCAGGGACGCTGGGGCGCGATTGCGCGCTCGCGCGATCCGGGCCTGCACGGCCGCGAGCCGGTCTACCGCACGCTGCGGCAGCTCGCGGCCAGCTACATGGCGCCGTTCATCGACTCGTCGGGCGAGGTCACGGCGTTTTCGCCGTACGATCTGCGCGATCTGGAGGGGTGCGATTGGCGCTTCTCGCCGCGCAACGTGTGGAAGCTGGAGCGCACGCTGCTGACCATCCCGCACGCGCGCCTGAAGTGGACGCGCTCGCGTGTGCGCGCCGAACGCGCGCGCTACAAGGCCTTCAAGAAAGCGCATCCCGAACTCAAGCCGCTCTGGTACGCCGGCAAGGCCACCTGGTCGGAACTGCCTCGCGCGTTTGTCAGCAGCCTCGGCGCGAACGGTCTGACCCGCCACACGGCGGGACTGCGGTTCTCCCCTGAGCCGTGAGCCGGCCTAGTCCAGATCGAAATCGCGTTGCGGCTTGGTGATTGGCTCCTGGTTCGCCTGCTTCAGCGCTTCCTCGAAGCGCTTGTTGAGGGCGTCCCCCTTCGTTTGCTCGTGCACCCAGGACTGCGCGAAGAGATCCTCGCGGCGCTGTTCTTCGGCGCGCAGGATGTCATGGGCGCGATCGAGCTCCGGTTTGTCGTCGCGCTCGGGCTCGACGTGCCGTACAACGCGCCGCAGGTTCGTGTCGATCACGAGGGTCGACCGGCAGCAGGGACAGGTCGCTTCGAACTCCGATTTGAGCTTGGACATA
>JALYRV010000147.1 GCA_030855205.1 Acidobacteriota bacterium
CCCACGGCGCCGAGAAGCACCTCGCGTCGTGCGAGGGCTGCCGCGCATCGTTCGACCAGCTCCGCCGCGTGATGGAGACCATTGATGCCGCGCCGGTGCCCGAGCCCGGTCCGTCGTTCGAGCGGACGGTCTGGGCGAGGCTCGCGCCCGCCATCGACGCCCAGCCGCGGCGCGCGGCGTGGCTCGGCTGGTTCTCCGGCCCGCGGCTCGCGCTGGTCGGCGGGCTCGCGGCGGTCCTCCTCGCCGTCGGCGTCGTCCGCTATACCGCCGACCGCATGCCGGCCGATGACATCACGAGCGCCCGCGCGGCCGATGCGCTGCGCGAGTCGGTCATGCTCACCGCCGTGAGCGATCACATCGAACAGTCGCAGGTCGTGCTCGTCGAGCTCGCCAACGCGGATGCGCGAGGCGGCGACCTCGATGTCTCGCTCGAGCGTGTCACGGCCGACGAGCTCGTCTCCTCGGGACGTCTCTATCGCGAAACCGCGCGGCAGACCGGCGACCTGCAACTCGCGTCGCTGCTCGACGACCTCGAGCTCGTGCTCGTCGACATCGCCCGCGGACCCGAGGCGCTGTCATCGGAACAGCTCGAGGAGATCCGCAACCAGATCGAAGAACAGGGACTCATCTTCAAGCTTCGCGTGCTCGCCGCCGAAGTGAAGGCACGCCAGGATTCCGCACGACCCACTCAGCCCGCCGTACCGGGCACATCGAAGAGGACGCTATGACACTGCGACAGATCACGCTCGCCGCCGCCTTCGCGCTCACCGCGGCGCCGGCGCTCGCACAGGTTCCACCCACGCCGCCGACGGCCCCCGTCGCGCCGGTGGCGCCCGTTTCCCAGGCCGCACCGGTCCTTCCGCTGGCGCCCCTGCCGCCGATGCCTCACGCGCTCTTCGACGAGCATCGCCTCGTGGAGCACGCGATGACGGGGCTCGCGCCAATCGAGTGGCAGAGCACGATGGCGGAGGCGGAGCTCGCGTTCGCGAAGATGCCGCTGATGGACGCGGCGGGCTTCAATGCGGACCTCCACAAGATGCGCGTCGAGATGGACTCGCTGCGCGCGTTCGAAAGCTACGGCGGACAGACCACCGCCTCCGAGATCCGCCAGCGCGAGAGCAGCTACTACGAGACCGGCCGCGCCGCGCTCGACCGCCGCAACTGGACGGAGGCGATCACGCGCTTCGAGCAGGTGCTGCAGCTGAAGGGCACCCGCGCCGACGCAGCCATGTATTGGAAGGCGTACGCCCAGGCCCGCAACGGCCAGCGCGCCGAGGCTGCCACGACGATCAACGCGATGCAGCAGGCGTATCCGCAGAGCCGTTACCTCAACGACGCCAAAGCGCTCGACGTGGAGCTGCGCCGCACGTCGGGACAGCCGGTCAGCGTCGACTCGCAGCAGGATGAAGACCTGAAGCTGCTCGCCATCCAGGGGCTGCAGCACTCGGATCCCGAGCAGGCAGTGCCGCTGCTCGAGAAGATCCTCAGCTCGTCGAACAGCCCGCGCGTGAAAGAGCGCGCGCTCTACGTGCTCGCACAGAGCAGCTCGAACCGCGCGCGCGACATTCTCCTCAGCGTCGCCAAGGGGGGCGGGAACCCCGACCTGCAGCGCAAGGCGATCGACTATCTCTCGTCGCGCAGCCCGCGTGACGGCGCGTCGATGCTCGAAGAGGTGTATCGCTCGAACTCCGACCCCGACGTGCGCATGCGCGTGCTGCGCGCCTACGGCAGCTCCGGCGACCGCGCCCGCCTGCTCGCCGCCGCGCAGAACGAGCAGAGCGAGGAGCTCCGCAGCTCCGCCATCCGCTACCTCGGCTCGAGCGGCGCGATCGCCGAGCTCGGTCAGCTCTACGACAAGGAAGAGAGCAAGGCCATCCGCCTGCAGATCGTGCGCAGCCTCGCCTCGGCCGGCGCCATCGAGCGCCTCCAGCAGATCGCGCGCGTCGAGAAGGAACCGGAGATCCGCATGCAGGCGATCCGCTCGTTCGCCTCGGTCGGCCGCGAGCGCACCGGCACCGTGCTGCAGGACATGTACGCGAGCGAGACGACGCCCGAGGGCAAGCGCGCCATCGTGCAGGCGCTGCACTCGCAGAACAATCCCGAAGGCCTCGTCGCCATCGCCCGCCGCGAGAACGACCCGAAGCTCAAGGAACAGATCGTGCGCAGCCTCTCGACGATGACGAAGTCGAAGGTGGCGCTGGATTATCTGATGGAGATTCTGAACAAGTAGAGTTCGGCGGTTCGGGGTTCGGAGGTTCATGAGACCTCCGGACTCCGGACTCCGAACGACGGAGACCCCATATGCGCCTCGCGTCTTTGATTGCCCTCGTCTCGTTCCTTCCCTTCCAGGCCGCGCAAATCACCAACGGACGCGTCGAACCGCGGCCCGGCTCGACGATCGAGCGTGAGATTGCCGCAGCCGCGCAACAGGCCGAGCCGTCATGGGTCGCCTGGAAAGTACCGACCGTCGACGGCCGCTCGCACGGCTGCTGCTGGTACTCCAACAACAACGACCGCTGGCACGGCTGCGGGATTGAACCGGCGGCCACGATGGGCGAGGTCAAGCCCCAGCAACCGACAGGCCCCGTGCCGCTCGAAGCCGGCACGTCCCTGCTCGTCATGGCGCGCATCGTCGAGGGCAAGGTCGAGCGCGTGCGCACGTTCGGCGACGACTGCCCCATCGATGCGGGCGGCCGCACGATCCGCCTCGTCGAGGGCGTGGCGCCGGACGCGAGCGTGACGTGGCTGTCGGACTACATCACGTCGAGCCTGACGGCCGAGCCGCGCAGCGCCGGCTACAACAACGCCCTCTCGGCCATCGCCAACACGGCCGGGCCATCGGCCGACGCGGCACTCGCCCGCTTCGCCGACGCGTCGCAGGCAGCCAACGTGCGGCGCCAGGCTGTGTACTACATCGGACAGTCGCGCGGCTCCGCCGGATTCGCGAAGCTCAAGACGATGCTCGCGCGCGAGAGCACGGCGGAGGTGCGGCGCACGATCATCCAGGCGATGAGCCAGTCGCGCCAGCCGGAGGCGGTCCCGGAGCTGCTCGCCATCGCGAAGAACGATCCGGATCCGGCCAATCGCGGCGAAGCCCTCACGTGGCTGGCGCGCAACGCGGGCCAGAAGGTCGTCGCGGACATCACGCGGGCGATCGAGAACGATCCCGACACCAACGTGCAGGTGCGCGCGGTGCAGGCGCTCAGCCAGCTGCCGAAGAACGACGGCGTGCCGCTGCTGATCGACGTGGCGAGGACGCACAAGAATGCGAAGGTGCGCGAGCGGGCGATGCACTGGCTCGGGCAGTCGAAGGACCCGCGCGCGGTGAAGTTCTTCGAAGAGATCCTCATCAAGTAGCGACAGGCGCCGGCCGGTCCTTACTGCGTCAGTGCACGCCCCGTCCCTGCTGCAACTGCGCCGGGTCGATGCCGAGCCGGCGGATCGAGGCCTCCCACAGGGCGGAGGCCGGGGTGTTGAAGACGAAGTCGGCGTCGACATCGGCGATCAGCCAGGACGACTCGGAGAGCTCCTGATCGAGCTGTCCGGGTCCCCACCCCGCGTAACCCGCAATCACCCGCGCGGGTGGCGGGATCGAGGCCTCGAGCACGCGGCGTAGCACGTCCGCCGACGCCGACAGGAACAAGCCGGGAACGATTTCGCGGGCTTCGTCGGTCTCATGCGCCTTACTCAGCAGAATCCACCCGCGCTCGGGCTCGACCGGGCCGCCAATCCACAAGGGCAGATCGTTGCCCGCGATGACGGGCGGCGCGAGCTGCACCACGGAGGCGGCCGGAAACTCCGTCGGCCTGTTGATGATCAGACCGAACGCCCCTTCCGAGGCGAACTCGCACAGGAGCACGACCGTGCGGCCGAAGTTGGGGTCATCGAGCTGCGGCATCGACAGCAGCAGCGTCGGAGTAATCGTCGTTTCGTCAGACATGGCGCAGTGAGGCGTCGAGGTTCCGCCGTAATCCTTTGACGCCGGCGCGCTTCATCGCGCTCCCTTTCATCGCGGATCGCAGCTCATCGTCCGTGCGCGCGGCCATCTCGGCGACCGGCACCGGCCGCCACGCCTCGCGCGGCTGCCAGGCGGGGTCGGTGCTGACGGCGGCGCGGCGGTTCCACGGGCAGACGTCCTGACAGATGTCGCAGCCGTAGACGTGCGACCCGATCGATGCCTGCGCCGCCTCGGGCAGGTCGCCGCGATGCTCGATCGTGAGATACGAAAGGCACTTGCGCGCATCGAGCTGGTACGGCTCGGTGATGGCTGCCGTGGGGCAGGCGTCTATGCAGAGCGTGCAGGTCCCGCACCGATCGGCCGCCGGCTGATCCGGGTCGAGCGGCAGCGTCGTGAGGATCTCGCCGAGGAACAGCCACGACCCGAGCTGCTGGTTGATCAGGCAGGTGTTCTTGCCGACCCATCCGAGCCCTGCGCGCGCGGCCACCGCTTTCTCGGAGATCGGGCCGGTATCGACGTAGCGGCGCGTGACGCAGTCGCCGCCCGCCTCCTCGCGCAGCCACTGCTCGAACGCCTCCAGCCGGCGCTCGATGACCACGTGATAGTCGTCGCCCCAGGCGTAGCGGGCGATCGACGCGTGCCCCTCGGGCAGCGTGGCCGAGTACGGCTCCGCGGTGTTGTAGATGACCGCGCACGAGACGATGCTGCGCGCCCCGGCCAGCACCTCGCGCGGATCGAGCCGCTTGGTGATCGACCGCTCGAGCCAGTGCATCTCGGCCGCATGACCGCGCGCCAGCCATTCGGTCAGCCTGTTGAGCGCGTCGAAGGGCTCGGCGGGCGCAATCCCGCACAGGTCGAACCCGAACGCCGGAGCCTTCGCTTTGATCGCGTCAGCCGTCAGCGCCACGTCTACCGCTCGACCAGCTGACGCAGGACGTACGGCAGGATGCCGCCGTGCTTGAAGGCCACGAGTTCCTCGGGCGTGTCGATCCGCACGCGCGTCTCGATGGTGCCGCACGTGCCGTCCTCGCGGCCGAAGCCGACCGTCCGCGCGCCGCCCGGCTTCAGCGTGGCGTCGAGCGCGTCGAACGTAAACGTCTCGCGACCCGTAAGGCCGAGGGTCTGCGCGGTCTGGCCCGTGAGGAACTCGAGCGGCAGCACGCCCATGTTCACGAGGTTGCTGCGGTGGATGCGCTCGAAGCTCTCGGCGATGACCGCCCGTACGCCCAGCAGCGTGGTGCCCTTCGCCGCCCAGTCGCGCGACGATCCGCTGCCGTACTCCTTCCCCGCGATGACGATCAGCGGCACGCCGGCGGCGCGATACGCCTCCGACGCTTCGAACATCGTCGTGACGGTGTTCTCCGGCAGCTTGGTCGTCCAGCCGCCCTCGGTGCCAGGGGCGAGCTGATTGCGCAGGCGGATGTTCGCGAACGTGCCACGCATCATCACTTCATGATTCCCGCGGCGCGCGCCGTAGGAGTTGAAGTCGGACGGCTGCACGCCGTGCGAGATCAGGTACTTGCCCGCGGGGCTGTCGGCAGGGATCGATCCCGCCGGCGAGATGTGATCGGTCGTGACGCTGTCGCCGAGCAGCGCCAGCACGCGCGCGCTGACGATATCGGCGAGCGGCAGCGGCCGCAGCGGCAGGTTCTCGAAGAACGGCGGACGGCGGATGTACGTGGACGCCGGGTCCCACGCGAAGGCGCTGCCCGATGGAGCGGGAAGCTGCTGCCAGCGCTCGTCGCCGTCGAAGACCTGCGCGTACTTCTCGATGAACATCTCCGAGCGCACCGCCGCGAGCATCGTTTCCTGGATCTCGCGTTCGGACGGCCAGAGGTCGCGCAGGTACACATCCACCCCCTCGCGGTCCTGGCCGATCGGCTCGTGCATGAGATCGATCTGCATCCGCCCGGCGATCGCATACGCGACGACGAGCGGCGGCGACGCGAGATAGTTCGCGCGAATCTGCGACTGGATGCGCCCTTCGAAGTTGCGGTTGCCGCTGAGGACTGACGCGACGACGAGGTTTTTCTCGGCGACCACGCGCGACACGTCTTCCGGCAGCGGCCCGCTGTTGCCGATGCAGGTGGTGCACCCGTATCCCACCAGATGGAAGCCCAGCGCCTCGAGCGGCTCGAGCAGGCCCGCCTTCTTCAGATACTCCGTCACGACCAGCGATCCCGGCGCGAGGCTCGTCTTGACCCACGGCTTGCTCGTGAGCCCGCGCCGCACGGCGTTGCGCGCAAGAAGGCCGGCGCCAATCATCACGCTCGGATTCGACGTGTTGGTGCAGCTCGTGATGGCCGCGAGCACCACGGCGCCGTGGTCGAGCGACGCAATGTCGGGATGCACCGCCTCGGCCACCGCCGCCACCGCTGCGCCTGATTCGCTGCCCCCGGCGCGCGCCTTCGCTTTGCGCGGCTCGGCGAGCATCGCGGTCAGCGCCGTCGCGAACATCTCTTTCGACTTCGCGAGCGGCACACGGTCCTGCGGACGCTTCGGACCCGCGAGGCTCGGCTCGATTGTCGAGAGATCGAGCTCGGCAACTGAATCGAACTGCGGCTCGGGAGCCGATCCGTCCTGGAAGAGCCCTTGCGCGCGCGCGTACGCCTCGACGAGGCGGATGCGCTCGGGATCGCGCCCGCTCAGGCGCAGGTAGTCGAGCGTCATTTCGTCGATCGGGCAAATCGCGATGGTCGCGCCGTACTCCGGCGACATGTTGCCGAGCGTCGCGCGGTCCGCAATCGTCAGATGCGCGAGGCCGGGCCCGAAGAACTCGACGAACTTGCCGACCACGCCCAGCTTCCTCAGGCGCTCGGTGATCGTCAGCACGAGGTCGGTCGCCGTCGCGCCTTCGGGCATCTTGCCCGTGAGACGGAAGCCCACCACTTCCGGAATCAGCATCGAACTGGGCTGTCCGAGCATCGCCGCCTCCGCCTCGATGCCGCCGACACCCCATCCCACGACGCCGAGCCCGTTGACCATCGTCGTGTGCGAGTCGGTACCGAAGAGCGTGTCGGGGAACGCCTCGGTGACGCCGTTGACCTGCTCGAGGCAGATGACGCGCGCGAGATATTCGAGATTCACCTGATGCACGATACCGGTGTCGGGGGGGACGACGCGGAAGTTGTCGAATGCGTTCTGGCCCCAGCGCAGGAAGATGTAGCGCTCGCGGTTGCGCTGCGCCTCGAGCGCGGCGTTGAGCTCGAAGGCGTTGAACACGCCGTAATGATCCACCTGCACCGAGTGGTCGATGACCAGCTCCACGGGCTGCAGCGGATTGACGCGCGACGGATCGCCGCCGAGGGCCAGCATGCCGTCGCGCATGGCCGCGAGATCGACGACGGCGGGCACGCCCGTGAAGTCCTGCAGCAGCACACGGGCCGGCGTGAAGGCAATTTCGTTGGGGAGCTTCGCGCCGGGGGTCCAGCCTGCCAGCGCCTTGATGGCGTCGGCGGTGACGTTGCGGCCGTCTTCGTTGCGCAGCAGATTCTCGAGAAGAATCTTCAGCGAGAACGGCAGCCGGGCGACGCCGGGAAAGCCGGCGCGCTCGAGCGCGGGCAGACTGAAGATCTCGACGGTCCGGCCGTCGAGTGCAAGGGACGTCCGCGTGCGGAAGGAATCCAGCGAAGGCATGGCGTTAATCATGGCACAGCCTTTGATGCATCGACAGGTCTGGAGGCCACTGATGGCAGAACTGCCGAACAATCCGCCGGTGAACCCGGCCGCAGAGCACGAAAAGAAACAGCCGCACCGGGAACCCACGCTCGAGCAGGCGATCGACGACGAGACGGGCGGGCTCATCCGCCCGTCGCACGAGGAAGTGCGCACCGACAAGACACCGGACGACAAGCCTCACCATCACTGATCGAGTTATGATGCCGCTGCCAATGCCTTCCCCAGGGGCCCGGCGGCATCTCCTCGTTTTCCTCTCCTACCTCCTGATTGCCGCGGCCTTCGTCTGGCCGCTGCCGCTACAGATGTCGTCTGCCTTGCCGGGCGGGCCGTCGGGGGATACGGGGGTGTATGTCTGGAACCTCTGGGTCTTCCGCCACGAGCTGGTCGAGCATCACCGCTTCCCCTTCTTCACGCTCGAGATCCTCTCGGCCACCTCTGCCGCGCCGCTGGTCCTGCACAACTACACGTCGTTCGCCAACGTGCTCGCGTTCTTCGTCCTCCCGATCTTCGGCGTCGTTGCGACCTACAACGGGCTGATCGTGTTCAGTACAGCGCTCGCGGCCTATGCGCTGTTCCTGCTGGCGCGGTCGCGGACGGGCGATGACGCCGCGTCGTGGGTGGCGGGGATCGCCTTCGGCTTCTCGCCGTTCCTGATGGCGCGCGCCGGCGCGCACTTCAGCCTCGTCCAGGCGGCGCCACTGCCGATCTTCGCGCTGCTGCTGCGGCGGCTTTACGAGGGCGCGTCGTGGCCGACGGCCGCGGCAGCCGGGGCGGTCGTGGCGTGGGCGTACCTCTGCGATCCGTATTACGCGGTGTACTGCGTGCTGATGCTCATCTTCATGATCGGCTATGCGATCGTGACGGTGCGCATTCCCGAGCGGAAGGCCCTGTTCCGGAGCGCGACGTGGCCGCTCGATCTGCTGATTCTCTGTCTCGGAGGCCTCATCGCCGGCATCATGCTTCAGGGTGGCGGCAACATCGAGATGATGGGCCTGCGCGTCAGCATGCGCACGCTCTACACGCCCACGCTGGTGCTGACG
>JALYRV010000148.1 GCA_030855205.1 Acidobacteriota bacterium
GATCTGCCGTGGTCGCGCGATCTTCTGATCCGGGTCGCGCAGCATTTCTTCCCACTGCGAGATCCAGCCAGCCGTGCGCGGAATGGCGAAGAGCACCGGGAACATGCTCTCCGGGAAGCCCATGGCCTGGTAGATCAGGCCCGAGTAGAAGTCGACGTTCGGATACAGCTTTCGGCTGACGAAATAGTCGTCCTGCAGCGCGATGCGCTCCAGTTCGAGCGCGATCTCGAGGAGCGGGTTCTTGCCCGTGACCGAGAACACCAGGTCGGCGATCCGCTTGATGATCTTCGCGCGCGGGTCATACGACTTGTACACCCGGTGGCCGAAGCCCATGAGACGGCCTTCACCGCCTTTGACTTTCTTGATGAACGCCGGCACGTTCGACACGTCGCCGATCTCGCGCAGCATGCGCAGCACGGCTTCGTTGGCGCCGCCGTGCAGCGGGCCGTAGAGCGCCGCCGCCGCGCCGGCGAGCGACGAGTACGGGTCGGCGTGCGAGCTGCCGATGCCGCGCATCGCGCTCGTGCTGCAGTTCTGCTCGTGATCGGCGTGCAGGATGAACAGCACGTCGAGCGCGCGCTCGAGCACGGGATTCGGCTGGTACTTCAGCTCCGTCATCTTGAACAGCATGTTCAGGAAGTTGCCCGGGAAGCTGAGGTCGTTGTCGGGATACACGTACGGGCGTCCGATGCTGTGCCGGTACGCGTAAGCGGCGATGCTCGGCACCTTGGCGATCAGCCGGATCGTCTGCGCGCGGCGCGATTGCTCGTTGTGGATGTCTTTCGAATCCGGATACAGCGTCGACAGCGCCCCCACCGTGGTCAGGAAGATCCCCATCGGATGCGCGTCGTACTGGAACCCCTCCATCAGCTTCTTGATGTTCTCGTGAAGCATGGTGTGCATGGTGATCTCATGCGTCCAGCCTTCGAGCTGCGGAGTGGTGGGGAGCTCGCCGAACAGAATCAGGTACGCCGTTTCGAGGAACGTCGAGTGCTCCGCGAGCTGCTCGATCGGATAGCCCCGGTATTCGAGAATGCCCTTGTCGCCGTCGATGTAGGTGATGGCGCTGCGGCACGACGCCGTGTTGGTGAACGCCGGGTCGTACGTCATCAGCCCGAAGTCCTCCTCGCCGGTCTTGATCTGCCGGAGGTCGAGCGCACGGATGGTGCCGTCTTCAATCGGCAGGTCGTACCGCTTGCCGGTGCGGTTGTCGGTAATCGTCAGCGTATCGGACATGTTCGAATCAGCTCGTACGGTCAGGGTCAGCGTCGCCGGCCGCGTCTGCGTCCGGATCGGACAGGTCAGCGCCGGGCACGCGGTAATCGCCGGAGAGCCAGCGGCCCAGATCGGCCATCTTGCAGCGGTCGCTGCAGAAAGGAAGCCAGTCGGCCGCGGCCGGACGCTTCCGGCAATACGGGCAGACAGGCGCCTCGGACATCACGATATTTTACTGTGAACGGTCGGGAAGGGAAGTGACGGGGGGCAAGCGCGGGGGTCCCCCCCCGCTTGCTGGCGCTATTCTTTGACTTCCGAGTGCCTGACGTCCCTTGCCGAGACCATGAAGATGACGTCCTCGGCGACGTTGGTGGCGTGGTCGCCGACGCGCTCGAGATGGCGGGAAATGAGGATCAGGTCGAGGGCGGGCTCGATGGTGTGCATGTCCTGGAGCATGTAGGTCAGCAGCTCGCGGAAGACCTGCGTCTTGAGCGCATCCAACGCATCATCGGCCTCGAGCACCATCTGGGCGAGCGCGGTGTCGCGGCGCACGAACGCGTCCAGCGCGTCGCGGAGCATGTCCTGCGCGATGCCGGCCATGCGGGGGATGTCGATCAGCTCCTTGACCGGCGGATGCCGGAGGTAGCGGCGGACCGCTTCCGCGATGTTGACCGCCAGGTCGCCGACGCGCTCGAGGTCGGTGTTGATTTTGACGGCCGCCACGATCGCCCGCAGATCGACCGCCATGGGCTGGTGCAGGGCCAGGAGCTTGAAGCACCGGTCGTCGATTTCGATGTGCAGGCGATTGATGTCGACGTCGCCCGAGATCACGGTTTCGACGAGCGCCGCGTTGCGCTCCACAATGGCGCGCATGGCAAGCCGTAGCCGATCTTCGGCCAGGCCGCCCATCTCGAGCAGCCGCCCCTTGAGCAGTTCGAGCTCTTCCTGAAAGTGTCGCGGATGCCGTTCAGTCATCAACCGAATCTCCCGGTCACGTAGTCTTCCGTCAGCGTCTGCGACGGGTTGGTGAAGATCGTCTCCGTGCTCCCGAACTCGACGAGCTTGCCGAGCCAGAAGAACGCCGTTTCGTCGGACACACGCGCCGCCTGCTGCATGTTGTGCGTGACGATGATAATCGTGTAGTCGCGCTTCAGCTGATAGATCAGCTCCTCGATGCGCTGCGTCGCGATGGGATCGAGCGCCGATGCCGGCTCGTCCATCAGCAGGACCTCCGGGCGGATCGCGAGCGCGCGCGCGATGCAGAGGCGCTGCTGCTGTCCACCCGAGAGCGCAAGCGCCGACTCTTTCAGGCGATCCTTGACCTCGTCCCAGATCGCCGCGGCCTTGAGGCTCTCTTCGACGCGGTCCGCCATCTCGCTCTTGCCGCTGACCAGGCCATTGATGCGCAGGCCGTACGCCACGTTCTCGAAGATCGACTTCGGGAAGGGGTTGGATTTCTGGAACACCATCCCGACTCTCTGCCGGAGCGCGACGACGTCGGTGCCGGGCGCGTAGACGTCCTTGCCGTCCACGCACACGCTACCTTCGACGCGCGTGCCGAGGATGATGTCGTTCATGCGGTTGAGCGTGCGTAGGAACGTGCTCTTGCCGCAGCCAGACGGACCGATGAACGCCGTGACGCGATTCGCCCGGATGCTGATGCTGATATCGTCGAGCGCCTTCTTGTCGCCGTAGAAGAAGTTGAGGCGTTGCGCTTCCACCTTGACGGGCGCGGGAGGCATCGGCGCCGTGTCGCGCGGTTCGACTTTCGGGCGGGCGATCGGCGTGCCCCTGGTAGCGGTAGGCGTTGTCATACGATCCGGTTCCTCTGAAAACGATCCCGCACGACAATCGCGACGGCGTTCATGGTCAGCAGCAGCGCGAGCAGCACGACAATGCCGGCGGCGGCGTTCTCGGCGAAGGCGGCCTGCGGGCGCGAGACCCAATTGAAGATCTGGATGGGCAGCACCGTGAAGGGGGACCAGATGCTCTCGGGTGTGAAGGCGACATAGGTGAGGGCGCCGAGCGTGATGAGCGGCGCGGTCTCGCCGATCGCGCGCGACATGGCGAGGATGAGCCCGGTCAGGATGCCCGGCACGGCCGAAGGCAGCACCTGGGTCCAGATCGTCTGCCACTTCGTGGCGCCGAGGGCGTACGAGCCCTCGCGCAGCGACTTCGGCACGGCGCGCAGCGCCTCGCGCGTCGAGAGAATGACGACGGGGAGCACGAGCAGCGCGAGCGTCATCGCGCCGGCGAGCACGCTCGATCCGAGATTCATCCAGCGCACGAACAGGCCGAGCCCGAGCAGCCCATAGATGATCGATGGCACGCCGGCGAGATTGGAAATATTGATCTCGATGAGGCGGGAGAGGCGCCCGCCTGACGAATATTCTTCGAGGTAGATCGCCGCCCCGATCCCGGTAGGCACGGTGAGCGCGGCCGTGAGACCGATGACGTAGACGCTGCCGACCAGCGCGTGCCAGATGCCGGCGTGTTCGGCGAATCGGGACGGGAAGCCGGTGATGAACGCCCACGAGAGGCGCGGCCAGCCGTCGTAAAAAACGTCGTAGAGCAGCGCCGCGAGCGCCGCCAGCGCGAGCAGCAGCATGAGAATGCCGGCCGAACGCAGGAGCCGATCGGCGATGAGCTTGCCGCGGGTCGATGTCATGCGTATTCCTCGCGGAAGCGCTGCCGCAGCCAGTTGCTTGCGAGGTTCAGGATGAACGTGCTGATGAACAGCAGCATGCCGACCGCGAAGATGGTCCGGTATTCGAGCGTGCCGGCAGCCGTGTCGCCGAGACTCATCTGCACGATGAACGCGGTCATCGTTTGCACCGGCACCGTCGGATCGAGTGTGAGGCGCGGCTGCTGGCCGGCGGCCACGGCGACGATCATCGTCTCGCCGACGGCGCGTGACACCGCCAGGATGGCCGCCGCGGAAATGCCCGAGAACGCCGCGGGCACGATGACGCGCACCGCCGATTGGAGGCGCGTGGCGCCGAGCGCGTACGCGCCTTCACGCAGGCCATTGGGCACGCTGCGAAGCGCGTCTTCCGACAGCGACGCGACGAGCGGCAGGATCATGATGCCCATGACGATCCCCGGGCTCAGCGCGTTGAAGCCCGAGAGACCCGGAATCAGTTTCTGGAGCAGCGGCGTGACGAACAACAGCGCGAAGTATCCGTAAACCACCGTCGGCACGCCCGCGAGAATCTCGAGCACCGGCTTGAGCACGCGGCGCAGACCGGACGGCGCGTACTCGCTCAGGTAGATCGCAATGAGGAGGCCCGCCGGCAGCGCGATGGCCATCGCAATCGCCGACGTCAGCATCGTGCCCGCGACGAGCGGAAGCACGCCGAACTGTTTGTGCTGGAACGCGGGTGTCCAGACCGTGCCGAACAGGAAGTCGGTGATCGGCACTTCGCGCAGGAAAGCCACGGTCTCGACCAGCAGCACGGCGATGATGCCGGCGGTGACGAGCACCGAGCCCGCGGCGCACATGAACAGCGCGGACTCGATGACTCGTTCAGCCGATCGGCGGTAGCGGGGCGGAATCACGATGAGACTACTTGCCCTGGAGCATCTGCTCGAGCGACGCTCCGTGCGCGGCGCCCGTGTACATCGAGCCCGTCCGGCCGGCCGTCCAGCGCGCGCGCACGAGATTCTGCTCGGCGTCGCTGAGCGGCACGTAGCCGACGTCGCGGATGAGCGCGCCGCCGTTGGCGAGCATGAAGTCGACGAAGGCCTTGACCTCGGGGCGCGCCAGCTTCGTCTTGCTGACATACATGAACAGCGGGCGCGAGAGCGGGCTGTACGTGCCGTTGCGCACGGTTTCCGGCGACGGCATGATGGGGCCCGCGCCATTGGCCGGATTGCCATCGTCAATCGGCACGAGCTTCAGACGGGCCTTGTTCGCTTCGTAGTAGGCGAAGCCGAAGTAGCCGAGCGCGTTCTCGTCGCCCGACACGCCCTGCACGAGCACGTTGTCGTCTTCACTGGCCGTGAAGTCGCCGCGGCTCGCCTGGGCCTTCCCGTTGATGGCTTCCGTGAAGTAGTCGAACGTGCCCGAGTCCGTGCCGGGACCGTAGAGATGAATCTCCTGGTTCGGCCAGCCCGCGCGGACGTCGCTCCAGCGCTTGACCGTGCCCTGGGCTTCCGGCTGCCAGAGCTTCTTCAGCTCCGCGGCCGTCATCGACATGGCCCAGGTGTTCTTCGGATGCACGATCACCGACAGACCGTCGTAGGCGACCGGAATCTCGATGAACTCGATGCCCGCGGCCTGGCACTTCGCCGCTTCCGCGGCCTTGATCGGCCGCGAGGCGTTCGACATGTCCGTTTCGCCGCGGCAGAACTTCTCGAAGCCGCCGCCCGTACCGGACGTGCCGACCGTGACACGCGCGCCGGCGTTGGCGCGCTGGAATTCCTCGGCGACCGCTTCGCCGATCGGGAAGACCGTGGAGGAGCCGTCGATGGCGATGACCGATGGCGCGGCCGTTCCGGCCGTCTTGGAATCACCGCCGCCGCAGGCCGCGACAGACGAGCAGATGAGAATGGCGAGCAGGGCACGTTTCATGTGTCCCAGACTATTGACCGCAGGTTTCTCCGCGGTTTCCCGTGTGTAACGAATGTGTAAACAGTGCGGCCGAGGTTGGCCCCGCCTGAGAGGTCAGCGCCGTGGAGGCGGCTCGACCAGCAGACGGATGGTGGGGTACTGGCGCTCGAAATACTGCAGCTCCCAGGTCGATCCGAACAGGAGCACCGAGCGGTCGAGGCGGTCCTTGGCGAGCGCGATGTTGCCCGTCACCGGAATGCTGCGTGCCGGCATCTCGACGTCGAGCCACCGCGCGGCGACATACGACGAGGGCTGAATCTCCGCCTTGACGCCATACTCGTTGGCCAGCCGCGACACGATCACGTCGAACTGGAGCGCGCCCACCACGCCGACCAGCGGCTCCCTGACGCCGGCCGCCGCGAAGTAGACCTGCATCAGGCCCTCTTCCTCGAGCTGCCGGAGCCCGCCATCGAACTGTTTGTGACGCAAGTCCGTGAGACGCACGACGCCGAAGTGCTCGGGCGGAAAGCGGGGCAACTCGGGAAACTGCAGCGCGCCGCCGCCGTCGTGCAGCGTGTCGCCGATCGCGAGCTGTCCGGGATTGACGAGGCCGATGATGTCGCCCGCGTACGCCGCCTCGATCGTCTCGCGCTCGCGGCCGAAGAACCGATAGGCACGCGACGCGCGCAGCGTGCGCCCCAGCCGGCTGTTGTGGAGCGACATGTCCTTCGTGAATCTGCCGGAACAGACGCGGATGAACGCCACGCGATCGCGATGGCGCGGATCCATGTTCGCCTGGATCTTGAACACGAACGCGGTGAACCGCGCGTCGGTCGGCGCGATAGACCCCCCGGTGGTCTCGCGAGGCGCGGGAGACGGAGCGAGCGTGATGAGCGCGTCGAGAAAAGGCTCGAGACCGAAGTTCGCGAGCGCGCTGCCGAAGAACACCGGCGTCTGGCGCCCGGCGCGATACTCCGTCTCGTCGAAGCGCGTGCCGGCGACGCCGAGCAGATCCAGCGACTCACGCAGCTCGCGCAGCGCGAGGTCGCCGATCAGCTCATGGAACGAGGGGTCGTCGAGCGATGACACGCGCACGGGCGCGCGATACTGGCCCTGCGACTCTCGCTCGTACAGCCTGAGCGCCGTCCCGGCGATGTCGTACACGCCGCGGAACCGGTCGGCACTGCCGATGGGCCAGTTGACGGGGGCCGCGGCAATGCCAAGCGTGCGCTCGAGATCGTCGAGCAACTCCATCGGATCGAGCGACGGCTGATCGAGCTTGTTGATGAAGGTGAGAATCGGCAGGCGCTGGCGGCGGCAGACGTCGAAGAGCTTCCGCGTCTGCTCCTCCACCCCTTTCGCCGCGTCGATGACCATCACGACGCTGTCGGCGGCCATCAGCGCGCGATACGTGTCTTCGCTGAAGTCGCGGTGGCCGGGCGTGTCGAGCAGCGCCACGCGGCATCCCTGCAGCTCGAACTCGAGCGCCGCCGACGTCATCGAAATGCCGCGCTGCTGTTCGAGCTCCATCCAGTCCGACGTCGCATGCCGGCGGTTCTTGCGCCCGCGCACCGCCCCTGCGAGCTCGATGGCCCCGGCATACAACAGGAGCTTTTCGGTCAGCGTCGTCTTGCCGGCGTCGGGGTGCGAGATGATGGCGAACGTGCGACGCCGCGCGACTTCCCGCTCGAGGAGCGAGGACTCGACGTCGGGAACAGCCGGGTTGGTCACCCCGGTCGGCGTGTCCTGCATGCGATACAACAGCCGGACGCGTCAGTCGACCGGCGCCGCGGGTGGCGCGTGTTCCAGATCCATGCGCCCCGGCGCGGGGGTCTCGTTCTCGGCGAGGAAGCCGCCGATCTGGCGCCGCAGCTCCGTCTGGATCGCGTTGATTGACTTCTTGGCGTCGACCACGCGGAAATTGAACTCGTCCGACATCGCCTGGTATTCCTTGAGCAGCGAACGCTGATAGGCGCGGAAGTTCTCGTAGATGCTGTCGCCCGCCTTCAGGTCCATCCCGGATTCCCAGTAGTCCATGCCGCCCCCTTCGAGCACGCGGCGAGCGAGTGTGTCGACGTCGACGCGCAGATAGAAGACCAGGTGCGGCGCGATGCCGAAGCCATAGAGGTTCCGGATCCACTGACGATCGAGTCCGCGCACGCCGGCGCGCGCGAGCGCGGTGAAGATGTACCGGTCGGCGAGGACCACGAAGCCGGCCTTGAGCGCGGGAATGATCTCTTTCTCGAGGCGGTCGGCGAAGTCGGTCGCGTAGAGCAGCGTGAACGTCAGCTTGTTGAGCGTGTTGCTCGATTTCGCCAGCTCGATGGTCGGCTGCATCAGTTCCGATCGCGCCCAGCCGGTCTCGACGACGCCGTAGCCCTGGACCTCGAGCCACTCGCGCAGCATCGCGATCTGCGTCGAGCGGCCGACACCGTCGGTGCCTTCGATGGCGATCAGCTTGCCCGGGTAGTCTTCGATGGAGAGATAGGGGAGCCCGCGGCCGTACCAGTCCCCGGGCGCGGCGTCCGCGCGCGCGCCGTTCTCGGTGGTGTCGGGGTTAGACAGGTTCGGATTTGTCACGGCTCTTCTCCAGAACGTCGGTGATCATGCGGCGGAAGACCCGCTGCTGCTCGGTGATGCTGCCGCGCGCGTCGACCACGCCAAGGCCGAACTCGTCGACCAGGTTGTCGTACTCCTCGAGCACGCGCGTCTGAAACAGGCGGAAGCTCTCATTCAGATTGGGGCTGAGCCCCATGTCCATGCCCGCTTCGTAGAACTTCAGGGTCACGCGCCGCGCCATCAGGCGATCGAGCGAGACATCGATCGGCACCTTGAAGTACACGGCGAGGTCTGGGCGCACCGCGAACGAATAGAGATCGCGCACCCACTGACGATCGACGCCGCGCGCG